>NZ_CP039457.1:1812372-2149841 GCF_004843545.1 Streptococcus pasteurianus
CGACGTTCTAGTGGCACAGGAATTTCTTTTGCTCCAGACAAATATTGCCCTGTAATTGATTTTTTATTTTTGGCAACATCTTCTGGCGTTCCAGAGGCAACAATTTGCCCACCAAAATCACCTGCACCTGGTCCGACATCAATGAGCCAATCAGCTTGGCGCATGGTATCTTCATCGTGTTCAACGACAATCAAGGTATTGCCCAAATCACGCATTTTTTTCAAGCTTGAAATCAAACGGTCATTGTCACGTTGATGAAGCCCAATCGAAGGTTCATCCAAAATATAAAGGACACCTGATAGGTTTGAACCAATTTGCGTTGCCAAGCGAATACGCTGACTTTCACCACCAGATAAAGTCCCCGCAGAACGCGACAAGGTCAAATAATTCAAGCCAACATTATTTAAGAAGGTCAGACGGTCTTTGATTTCCTTAACAATCGGCATTGCAATCGTCTTTTCATTTTCAGAGAGTTCTAGGTGAGTTAAAAGTTCCAAGTGGTCAGCAACTGACAAATCAGACACTTGCCCAATATTTAAGCCATTTTCGCCACCAACACGAACACAAAGTGCTTGATTATTTAAACGATAACCATGACAAGTTGCACATGGCAATTCATTCATGTAACCACGCATAACATTACGTGTAAAGTCACTATTTGTTTCATGATAACGGCGGTCAATATTATTGACGACTCCCTCAAACGGAAGGTCGATATTACGTTCACCACCAAAGTCATTGATATAGTGGAAATGGAATTCACGCTCGCCTGAGCCATACAAGACCAAGTTTTGTTCTTCTTCTGTCAAATTTTCAAATGGTGTATCCATATCAATACCAAAAGAAGTCATGGCTTGTTCTAGCATGGCTGGGTAATAGTTAGATGAGATTGGATTCCACGGTGCTAAAGCCCCTTCACGAAGCGTTTTACTACGGTCAGGAATCACCAAATCCAAATCGACTTCCAATTTGCTTCCCAAGCCATCACAGGTTGGGCATGAACCAAACGGTGCGTTAAATGAAAAAAGACGTGGTTCCAATTCTGGAACGGTAAAACCACAAACAGGACATGAATAATGCTCTGAAAAGAGCAATTCATTACCATCCATAGTATCAATAATCACATAACCATCAGCCAATCGAAGCGCAGCTTCCACCGAATCAAACAAGCGCGAACGGATACCGTCTTTATTAATCAAACGGTCAACAACGATTTCGATATTGTGCATTTTGCTCTTAGATAACTCAGGAACTTCTGAAATATCGAAAATCTCGCCATCCACGCGCACACGCACATAACCATCTTTTTGAATACGGTCAAAAATCGTCTTGTGTTGTCCTTTTTTACGACGCACAACTGGCGCTAAAATCTGCATTCGCGTCCGTTCTGGCAATTCCAAAACTTGGTCAACAATTTGCTCAACAGATGATGCCGTAATGGCACCATGCCCATTGATACAATACGGCGTCCCCACGCGAGCATATAAAAGACGCAGATAATCGTTAATTTCTGTCGTTGTCCCTACCGTAGAGCGAGGATTTTTACTAGTTGTTTTTTGGTCAATGGAAATAGCAGGGCTGAGACCTTCAATCGAATCAACATCTGGTTTTTCCATATTACCAAGAAACATACGCGCATAAGCTGACAAACTTTCTACATAACGACGTTGCCCTTCTGCGTAAATCGTATCAAATGCCAAACTTGACTTTCCCGAACCAGACAAACCAGTCACAACAACCAACTTATCCCGCGGAATGTCAACATTGATATTTTTTAAATTGTGGGCACGTGCCCCACGAATAATTAATTTATCTTGCATAATCTATTCATCAGCAAAATGAATAACCTATATTGATGATCCTTCATCCGATAGGTTCACTTTTTACCAATGTCCTAGTCCTTTCTTCATAGCTACTTCTAAGATTCTTACCTTATTATAACAAATTTTCTACTATTCTTTATCCCAAAAAACTGCTAATTGTAGTATAATAGATTAGTATGTAAAATTTTCTCCTCTTGAAAATATCAAGCTAAGGATTTTAATATGACATACAGCAAAAATAAATGGAACAAAATCCAATGTTATACGTTTAACTAGATTTTGTATCTTAGAGTAAAAGGAGGGGTTGTTTTTATGGAACAAATGTTTCTATCAACAGCGTTAGAATTTAAAGAAATCAATACATTCGAGCCCGGCGCTTGGATTAATTTGGTCAACCCCTCCCAGGAAGAATCTGTCAAATTATCTGAGCAATTCAATATCGATATTACAGACCTTCGTGCGCCACTCGACCTTGAAGAAACATCACGTATTGCCGTTGAAGATGATTATACATTGATTATCGTCGATGTGCCAACCTACGAAGAACGTAATAACAAAAGTTACTATGTCACTATTCCGCTCGGTATTATCGTGACAGACAATGCTGTTATCACAACGTGTTTGCAAGAATTGACGCTTTTTGATAATTTTTTCAATCGTCGTGTGAAAAACTTTTACACATTCATGAAAACACGTTTTGTATTCCAATTGCTTTATCGCAATGCAGAACTATTCCTAACAGCCCTTCGTTCTATCGACCGCCAAAGCGACCGAATCGAAGCTGAATTGGAAAACGCCACACGTAATGAGCAATTAATTGACATGATGGAGTTGGAAAAATCTATCGTCTATTTGAAAGCCTCATTGAAATTCAACGAACGTATCGTTAAAAAGCTTTCAAGTAGCACCAGCTCTTTGAAAAAATATATCGAAGATGAAGATTTGCTTGAAGACACTCTGATTGAAACGCAACAGGCGATTGAGATGGCTGGCATTTATGAAAATGTCTTGAACGCCATGACAGAAACAACTGCTTCAATCATCAACAACAATCAGAATACAATCATGAAAACCTTGGCATTGATGACCATGGCTTTGGATATTCCAACTGTTATCTTCTCAGCTTATGGCATGAACTTCCAAAATAACTGGTTGCCACTAAATGGTCTACCACACGCCTTTTGGTACATTGTTTTTATCGCCGCTGCTATGAGCGCCTTCGTTGTTATCTATTTCTTTAGGAAGAAGTGGTTTTAACCTGCCAAATTCTGTTGCGACTAAGGTCGCTAACAGAATTACGGAAGAATCCTATTAGGATTCTTCCTAGGCAGCTTACTAGTTTGAAAGGTGACTATTATCAAGCCAATGTTTTTGCATTATGACATTTGATATGTTAAGTAACGGAAGTTTAATATTTTATCGGCAGTGTATTTATGGTGATTATTAATTAGAGAAAGTAACTGTTTTATTTTCTCTCACTAGTAATTCATCTTAATCATGGGCTTTACTGGATGTTCTTAGCAACACTTCTATTTCACAAAAACAGGAGACTATATATTATGGATTTAACTAAACTTACTAAAAAGAATCAAGAATTTATTCACATTGCTACTAATCAATTAATTCAAGATGGCAAATCTGATGATGAAATCAAAACGATTTTAGAAGAAGTTTTACCAACAATTGTTGAAAATCAGAAAAAAGGATTGACTGCACGTGCTCTTTTCGGTGCCCCTACCGTTTGGGCTGCTTCATTTACTGAAAAAGATTCAGATAAGAATGCTGAGCAAACTGATAAAAATGACAATCCTTGGTTAATGTGGCTTGATACATCACTTCTTTTCATCGGTATTGTTGCCCTCCTTAATACTGTCATTGATTTCTTCAATTCAACGACAACAAGTTCTGGGTTGCTTTCATTGCTTGCCCTTGGTTTTGGTGGTGGTGCTGCTATGTATGCCACTTATCACTTCATCTATCGCCACTCTGGTAAACCAAAAAGCGAACGTCCAGGTTGGACCAAAACTATCTTGGTGCTTGGTTTGGCAATGCTTGGTTGGGTCCTCCTTTACACTGGAACAGCATTCTTGCCAGCAGTTATCAACCCACAATTACCAGCCATCGTTATGTTAATCATTGGTGCAGCTGCACTTCTTGGACGTCATTTCCTTCAAAAGAAATATAATATCCTTAATGCCATGACACCGAAACAATAATTTCAAACATTAAAAGTCCTGCTAGGTAACCTAGCAGGACTTTTTTAGGCATTACGCAATGCCACGATAATTTTCTTTGACCAATCTGATGTAATTTTCACCTTATCAATATCTGTCACATCAATTTTCTTAACCGAAAAATACGTCTTATTGTTATACCTAATGTTAAAATCATCGTCACTATTTTCTTTAACAGCCGTAAATGGAACGTCATTTAAAGCAAAATCGACATCAGAAGATAACTTCTGCAAGTCCTCTTTGGTAGCCATGATATAAAGAGTACCCGAAAACTGTGCTGATAATTGTTGTTCCTCATCGCTCTCAACTGAAATAATATCCATAATATTCATTTCTGACAACTCTGATGAATAATCTTTGTTAATCTCCGTTTGAATGTCTTGCGACACATCAGTTAATTCTGAATCAGCACCACATCCTGCCAAAATAGTTAGCAACAGCACTGACAGTCCTAGCAAAAATTTTCTCTTTTTCATCTTAGTCTCTCCTATATTTTAAAATATCTCCTGGTTGACAGTCTAATTCGCGGCAAATATTCATCAACGTATTAAACCTAACACCTTTTGCCTTTCCAGTCTTTAAAATCGATAAATTTGCCTCAGTTATCCCAATTTTTTCAGCCAATTCTTTGGAGGTTATATTTCTCAACTTGAGCATTTTATCTAAATGTACTTGTATTTCTGCCATAGCTAAATAATCTCATCATAATCTTTTTGAAGTTGAACGCCGTGTTTTATCACAAGGATACCAATATAATTGACAACAAGTAATACAATGTTGAGCCAATAATCTTTCAATGATAGCTCAAATAAATCACTAACATGTTCAAGATTCAAAAAATTAAAAATAAGGTTAACAGCCAACTGAATACCTGTCGCAATCAGCAAGCAACGCAATGTTTTAGAAAGATAAGTGATATTTTCAGAATTGAAATAAGAGTCTTTCTGAAAATTCATTAGTAGTTTGTCTAACGCTCGCATAATCATAACGACCATATAAAAAATAGCAGCCGCTAATAGCAATATAAGCATCGGAAACCAAATCGGCACTTGAGCAATTTGCGAGTTATAATCTAGTGTCAACATTCCATTTTGATTCCAGCCGTCAAGAACAACACCTAGAATACCTAAAAACATGACAATAATTCCAATAATTGCTAAATAGCGTATAATTTTGACAACTTCCCTACTAACCTTAAAAACAATCTGTTTCATTTTACACCTCGATTATTGTTTTACAATAATTATCTCTTCAAAATTATTATAAAACAATAATTTTACTCTGTAAAGTATTTGCATACACAAAAAGACCCCTCGCGGAGTCATTTTTTCTTATTTAAAGTAACGAATTAGTCTTCGTTTACGAATGGCATAAGAGCCATAACGCGAGCGCGTTTGATAGCTGTTGTTACTTTACGTTGGTTTTTAGCTGAAGTTCCAGTTACGCGACGTGGAAGAATTTTACCACGTTCTGAAACGAAACGGCTAAGAAGCTCAGTATCTTTGTAATCAACATATTCAATTTTGTTAGCTGCGATGTAATCAACTTTTTTACGGCGTTTGAATCCGCCACGACGTTGTTGAGCCATGTTTTATTCTCCTTTATATTATTGTTGTTTCAAGTTTTTCACTTGAGTTGTCCATATCCATTAGAATGGAAGATCGTCATCTGAAATGTCCATTGGATTTGAATTGCCAAATGGGCTTTCATCACGACCAAAGTTAGGTGTTTGTGATTGTGAAGATTGTGATGAGAAACCACCGTCGTTTGATGAGCCACCAAATGATGAATTGTTATTGTTGAATCCACCGTTATATGAACCACCTGATTGACCTTCACGTGTAGCACGACTTTCCAAGATTTGGAAATTATCTGCAACAATCTCTGTTACGTAAACACGTTGACCTTGTTGATTTTCATAATTACGAGTCTGGATACGACCTGTAACACCAATCAATGTGCCTTTTTTAGCCCAATTAGACAGATTTTCTGCCTGTTGGCGCCAAATCACACAGTTAATAAAATCAGCTTCACGTTCACCATTTTGATTTTTAAAGTTGCGATTTACAGCAAGTGTAAATGTGGCAACAGCTTGATTAGATGGTGTGTAACGGAGTTCTGCATCGCGAGTCATACGACCGACAAGTACTACATTATTAATCATAAAATACCTTCTTACGCGTCAAGTTTAACGATCATGTGACGAAGAATGTCACCGTTGATTTTTGAAAGACGGTCAAACTCATTAAGAGCTGTTGCATCTTCTGTTTCAACGTTGATAACGTGGTAAAGTCCTTCACGGAAATCTTGAATTTCGTACGCAAGACGACGTTTTTCCCAATCTTTTGATTCAACAACAGTTGCACCGTTGTCTGTCAAGATAGAGTCAAAGCGTGCTACCAAAGCGTTTTTAGCTTCTTCTTCAATGTTTGGACGAATGATATAAAGAATTTCGTATTTAGCCATTGATATTTTTCCTCCTTTTGGTCTAATGACCCGTGACCCTCGTCACGAGTAAGTGAGGGATACTCACAATAAATTATTATACTATACGTAGAGCGAATACGCAAGAGATTTATGCATTACAGAAAGATTTTATTTGTCCATTATGTACATTGTTAAAATGACATTTTAAAAAATTAACATTATCTACTATGTAGAATAAGACAATAAAAAAGCACAGCCGTGCTTTCTATATAAAAATTAAATTAAAATTCACCTTTATTAGAGACAGGGAGATTCGTTTCATAAAGCTCTGTTGCAATCTCTAAGCCTTTTCTAAAATTATCCGCTTCTTCGCGGGTTTCAAACATTTTCTGTGCTTGTACATATTGTTGACCACTACGCCAATACATTTTCCGAACAACCCACATATCCCTACCTCGCTTTTCGCTAGTTTGAGATACATTATAGCATAAATTGTAAAAAAATTTTGTCTTGTCTTTAACTTTTAATATAATATTCAAATTGTTTTAACATATTTTTTGAGTGTTATAACACGAAAATCAGTTAAATTCCTGTTAAAGTAATATTTTCTATCAAACACATCTTCTTACTCTAGAATGACTATAATGAAAGTCATCTTAAACTAAAAGAGTTAATTATTAAAATGATAGTTTCTTAGTTTTATCATCATTAAAGTTATAATAACAGTTAGATCCGAATCTACTAAAAAAATCAACAAGTGAACTAAAAAATAGTATATCGTGAAAAACTTCAAATTTTCCATAAGATACTAAAAGAATAAGTGTTTTGTATGTTAAGCCGAATAAGTAAATAAATAACAATCATATCAAATTCTGTATAAACATATTAGCAAAGGTTACTACTTTCTTTCCTAATAGTTTCTCTACTTCAGCTTGAATAAATGGTAATTTCCAAAACTTAGTCTCAAAATATATAATATACCACCACCCGATGCAAAAACAGGTAAGCCGAATATTCCTAACAAAAGATAAATAAAAAGAGTTAAGAAACTATGGTATTTTCCTAAAATAGGATATAACATATACACAATAATTATCTGTATTGAAATAAAATCTAACAACGGCAATGGAATAATTAGCTTTGAACTAATTATTAGTAAAGCAAGCATAATTGACATCAAAACAACTTTTTTTGTTTTCATCACACTCTCCAATTTTTTATGAGTCTATTCTTGTCATTTTCTGACTTCATTCTTTGTTTATAATCGTTCAAATAGGGTATGTATCCTAATATCGGCAACTCAGTTAAATTTTTTATATATTCATTGCTATCTGTGATTATCCCTTCTACTGTCCTCACTTGATTAAATATTATTCCAAAAATATCAATCCCTTCAGATTGTAAAACTTTTAATGTTAGTAAAGTATGATTCAGTGACCCAAGGTATGAAGATACTACTAAAATAACAGGAAGATTAACAGCTTTAACAATGTCTAACATTGATTGTTTTTGATTAATTGGAGACATTATCCCACCTGCCATTTCTATAATAACAGGTGATAAACTATGAGATTCTACTTGTTTTATAATCTGTTGAACAATGTGTTCTAATTGAATATTTTTTTGCTCAAGCAATGCAGCTAGATGAAGTGAAGTTTCTGATCTATAGGTTTCAAAATTAATAATATTTTCCTGTGGAATCCCGCAAGAAGTATAAAAATCAGTATCTAAAGTTTTACCAGTTTGAAGAGGTTTAATGATGATAGAATTCTTATTCAACTTTTCTTTGAAATATTGATGTAGTAATACTGACGCTGTGGATTTCCCACAATCAGTATCTATTCCACAAATTATAAATTGATTATCCATTACATTCACCTTCTACTGTTAATCCTAAACCCTGAATTAGTTTTTGATCTTCAGAAATTTTTGCTCCTTTTTCTGTCAAATAATTTCCCAGAAAAATAGAATCCACAATTAATATTGCTAATTGCTGCATCTCCCCTAAGTGATATTCACGACCAGCGCTAATACGCAATTCGGTATCTGGAAAAAGCAAACGCAACATCACTAGAATCTTTAAACACCTCATAGGAGTTAATTCATTTCTTCCTTCTAATTTCGTTCCTTTAATAGGCAACAAGAAATTTACTGGAACCGAGTAAGGTTCTTGACTTTTCAAATCAAAAGCCAACTCTATTAACTGTTCATCCGTTTCTCCCATTCCACAAATAAATCCCGAACAAGTATTGATATTATTTCTTCTTAAAACTTCTAGCGTATCTAAACGATCTTGATAAGTATGTGTCGTCGTAATTTTAGGATAATTATCTCGTGGCGTATTCAAATTATGATTAATTCTATCAACACCAGCTGCTTTTAATTTTACTAGTTGGTCATCACGAACTAAACCAATAGATAGACAAATTTCAATAGTCATAATACGCTTTATTTCCGATATAACATCACATAATATAGAAATTTCCTTATCTGTTGGTCTTGTACCACTTAATGCAATACAAAAAACGCTGGAATTATTTCGTTTGGCAATAATAGCTTGTCTAATAATTTGATTTTTAGGTAATAATCCATAACGCTCAATGTTTGACTTACTACCTTTAGCCTGAGAGCAATAGCCACAATCCTCAGCGCACAAACCACTTTTAGCATTCAGTAGAGTATTTAGTCTAATCCAATTCCCTGATCTACTTTTTCACTACAATAGCTTGCGCATAATATTCCCACCAATTTCTGTCACTTTGTAAAATATTTAAACAGTCTCTTTTTGAAATCATAGAAAACCTCCTAAAAACAGTTAATCAATTATGACATTTGAGTTAACTGTTTTCTAACAAAATTTTCTTTTCATCTTGTAGCGACATTATTAATCTTTTATAACATTAAACTATGATAAAATAAAAACCTTTAAAACTAGTAGACATTAGTTACCAATAACAAAATTCTTATAATCCTTACAACAGAAATATCGCCAAAGTTTATATTTTTTGATTATAAGATAAAAAAGATTGAAGAAAATAATCCAAAATAGGATTTTTCTTCAACCTAAAAATTAATCATTCATTCTGATAAGGTAGTCAAATGCCCCTAAGGCTGCAGTAGCTCCGCTTCCCATAGAAATAATAATTTGCTTGTATGCTTGATCTGTACAGTCGCCAGCTGCAAAAATACCTGAAACAGTTGTACTCCCTTGATTATCCACAATAATTTCACCACGATTATTAAGGTCAATTCCAGAATCTTTTAGCCAGTCAGTATTGGGAACGAGACCAATTTGAACAAAGACTCCCTCTAAGTCAAGTGTTTTGTCCTCGCCAGTTTCTCTATCCGTATAAATTAGTCCAGTAACCTGCTCATCACCCAAAATTTCTTTTGTGGCAACATTTTTCAAAATAGTAATATTATCATGTGCTTCTGCACGATCTTGTAAGACTTTATCAGCTTTTAATTCTGGTAAAAATTCAAGAATATAGACATGGCTAGCAAGTCCTGCTAAATCAATGGCAGCTTCAAGCCCTGAATTACCACCACCAATGACAGCTACTTTTTTATCTGTAAAGAGTGGTCCATCACAGTGAGGACAGTAAGTGACTCCCTTATTTCTAAATTCAACTTCTCCCGGAACATTAATATTACGCCATTTGGCACCAAGAGATAGAATGGCTGTTTTAGATTTTAGAATCGCACCATTAGCTAGCGTAACCTCGATAACATCCTTTTTATGAATAGCTATCGCTTTTTGAGCTTTCATGATATCGACATCATATGATTTGGTATGCTCTTCTACTTGGGACATAAGCACTGGTCCCTCTATATAAGGTGTTCCAATCATATTTTCAATTCCGACGGTTTCCATCACTTGTCCACCAAACGTTTCAGCTAATAAGCCTGTTTTGATTCCTTTTCGTGCAGCATAAATAGCTGCGCTATTTCCAGCCGGTCCGCCACCAATAACCAAGACATCAAAAATTCCCTTATCTGCAAATGTCGTTTCTGACACTGGTCCTGCAATCAAATCAAGTAATTGCTCAATGTTGGTACGTCCTGAAGTCAGTATTTCATCATTGTGAAAAACGGTTGGAACGGACATAATCCCCTTAGCCTTGACCTCATCTTGGAACATACCTCCCTCAATCATGGTATGGCTAATATTCGGATTAATCACAGCCATAATATTAAAAGCTTGTACAACATCCGGACAATTATGACAACTAAGGCTGACATAAGTTTCAAAATGAAGAGGAGTATCAATAGCTTTAATTCGGTTGATGACTTCCTCATCTACTTTTGGTGGTCGTCCAGAAACCTGTAAAAGTGCCAGAATCAATGAAGTCAACTCATGTCCCAGTGGTAAGCCGGCAAATTCAACACCAGATTCTTGTCCTTTTTTAGCAATTCGAAAAGCAGGCATACGACTAAGCTTCTTTGATTCAAAACCAATCTTATCACTCATTGAGACGATTTCATCAATGAAATCTCTGACTTTTTTAGAATTTTCATCTGTTCCAAGATTAGCCTGAAAAACAATATCAGATTCAATTAATGCAAGATATTGCGACAATTGTGTTTTGATTTCTGCATCTAATGCCATATAAAACCTCCTTAGATTTTACCTACTAAATCCAAACTTGGTTTTAATGTGTCTTCTCCTTCTTTCCATTTTGCAGGACAAACTTCTCCTGGATGTTTTCGGATATATTGTGCAGCACGCACTTTATCTAAAAGAGTACTTGCATCACGTCCAATGCCATCGGCATTAATTTCAACGGCTTGAACAATACCATCAGGATCCACGATAAATGTGCCGCGCTGTGCCAAACCATCTTCACCAAGAACCTCAAAGCCTTCTGATAAAACATGGGCTGGATCACCAATCATAGCGTAAGTGATTGTTCCGACAACATCAGAATCATCGTGCCAAGCTTTATGAACGAAATGCGTATCTGTTGAAACAGAATACACTTCAACACCAAGTTTTTGAAGCTCTGCATATTGTTCTTGTAAATCACCAAGTTCCGTTGGGCAAACAAATGAGAAATCAGCGGGATAGAAACAAAAAATCGCCCATTTTCCCTGTAAATCATCATTTGATACCTTGATAAACTCTCCATTATAATAAGCATCTGCTGAAAATTCAACGATAGGTTTTCCAATAAGTGACATGTGCTAGTCCTCCTATTATTTTATTCATTATAGTTGATTAAAAATGTCTAAAATAATTAAACACTTTCAATCCCCTACATTATATGTAAACCTTTGCACAATGTCCAACAATATGTTCTATAGTTGTATAACAATTTTATAAGTGATACCAAATATCTATTAATTTCAATTCCAAACAAAAAACTGAGAAAATCAATCGATATTTTCACCCTCCTGACAAATGATCTGGAGAATGATTCGCAAAATCCGATAAACCAACAAGGCTTAAAAGCTCATCAACTTCTTTTGTCATGCGGTGCAACACAAAATTATCCTCACCAGCTAAGCGCATAAAACGGTGTAAAAGTCCAACTTGCTTAAACTTTCCTGTCGTCCCAGACGTATTCAAAATCCAGCCTAAGGTATCTTCAGTTGGTGTCATTTCTTTATACGTATTATCATTGTCCTTACGACTTAGCAAGACCAAATCTGGAAATGTTTTAAGATGTGACACTTCGTAGTGCAATTCAGCATTTTCTTTGAAAGCAGCTGCTTTTTCCTGATTGAAAATCATAGCAAGATACTGATTCTCATCATAATCGGCTACCAATTCTGCAATCGGTGTTGTACTTGCTACAGAATGTGCGGTAATCCCATAACGCCACATTGCCTGATTCATCGGAATATAAACCGCTGAATTTTCCAGAGCCATAAAAACGACATCATCTTTTCCAAGACCATTCCGCCTAAAAGCCTCTTGAAAAATAGCAATATCATCTTCCACATCTTGCCCCGTAAACCAGTAATTAAGAGAGATAGCTTTAAAAAAGTCACGCTCCGCATTTTCCAACAAACGTGCCTTTAAATCATCAACTAACTATGTCATGAATATCTTAATTTCCTTTCTTTATATGATTTGGACGACCAATTAAAATGCCAAACGGCGATACTTTGTAGCAAAAATAAGAAATTAGCCACGCACCACCCAACACCAAAAGATAACCCAATGGAAAACTACATCACTCAAATACGGATTAATCCAATCAATCACTAAGCCATAAATGGCAAGAGAGGCTGTTTGCGTCAGATAAATCCCAAATGATAATTTCGACGACAAATCAACTGAGCGACGTAACCATTGGAGACTTGGTTTTTCACGACTTTTAGCGTAATGCAAACTAAGCGCAAATATCGTTACAATCATGAAAATCGCATAAATCATCATGTAAGACTGATGAACCAAATGCGCATAATGACGACTTAACCCAAGAATCTTTGTATTGTAATAATAAAGCCCTATCGTCCCCAGACTTAGACAAGCGGTTATCGCATAAATTCGCTTTTGATAAGTCACCAAAAATGTCATGACTTTATCGTAATGACATAAGTAATAGCCATAAAGTAAAATTGATAAGTCCAAACAAACATTCCGTAAGAACGGGAAAAATATAGCCAATTCGTATGGTCTTAATGTGAGAAAATGTATTTGATATAAAAAAGAAAAGCCACTGAATAAGTGCTGAAATGGAAATAATAAAGTTACGTCGATTCACAAATTGATTATACAACCAAAGCATGATTGCAAAAATAAGGTACAATATCCAAATGGCCCTTTTATAATTTCCTAAAAATCGCACAAGTCCCGTGACAAACATAAACCGCATACGTGTAAAATGGGGCACTAAGTGAATAATTCATAAGCTCCTGAACTTTTACGGCGTTGGTAAATAGAGAACTAACTTGATTAATCAGCACTCCAAAAATAAAAATACAGCGCGTGAGGTCAACCTCATAAAGATAGCTCTTCTTTTTTCGCTTCTGTTGGTAAAATAGCTACTCCTTCTGTTAAATTTACTTGGCAACCATTATCCACCTAAAAACTTAAGTCTATCTTAGGCCCGGCAAAAGAAAAAAGTGATTAGAATATTAGTCACTACGAATTTTCCTTTAAAAATAAGCTAGAAAAAACAAAAAATCTGGAACACTTAAGTGTTCCAGATCCTTTTAAAAATATTGCGTATGTTTTACCAACATACCAATCTCATAAGGAGTTAGGCTGTTGGATTATTATCTCCATTTTTATAGCGACTTAAATTCATTTTCAGCATTGTACATACCTCCACGACTTTTTTATCACTACTTTTTACATTGGTTTCACTCCTTTAGCTATTTTCTGCAACTAGCTAAGGTATCACCATTTTTATATCTTGCTACGTTCATAAGATACCTCCATTAATCTGAAAATACTCACATAACAACGATAATAATCACCTAATTTTTAATTTATTTTTCTGTTGTTTGATTGATACAGCGACTGGCTCGTCGCCATATCTGTTTAGAGTCTCCATTTTTGTAACGGCCTACATTGATTGCTTTCATATCTATCACAACTTTCTTTAAAAGCTTTTTTTAAACATGGAAGCAACATGATTAGAAGCCCTTTCGATTACTACTGTTACTAGCAACAAGATCAACCGACAATATTTCTTGCACTAGCCATTTCTAACCGCTTACTTCCAATAATATTTTTTCACCTAAAATGTGACATCACTCCTTTATCGCTATTTTCTACAACAAGTCGTTAGTCTCCATTTTTGTAACGACCTACATTAAACATCAACATAAGGCGTTCCTCCGATGTACTTTGTTACAAGATTTGGTTTTCAAGGCTAAACAAGATGCTTAATCACCATCTTTATAGCGTCCTAAGTTAAAAGCTAACATAAGCGCCACCTCCGTAAAGTCAACTGTGCCTACTTACCCCGACTAGGAGACCAATCACCATTTTTGTACCGAGCGACATGTGGTTTCATCATAAGAACTGTTACCTCCTTACTTCGTTACTTTTGTCATCCTTCTTTACACCTTTATTATAATGTAACCGCTTACTTTTGTCAATACCTAAATACTCATTTTTCTAAAAAATAGTCAAAAATCTCATTTTTGATGAAATAAAATAATAAGCGTTTTTGTTATTCAAAGAAATCATTCTTTGCTAAAATAGAGTTATGATTAATTTTACTGATTATAGCATTGAGATGTGGGATGATGAGAAAATTGCTTCTTTTCGTCGCACGCTGCTTGCTTGGTATGACAATGAAAAACGGGATTTGCCTTGGCGCAGAACCAAAAATCCTTATCACATTTGGGTGTCTGAAATCATGTTGCAACAAACACAAGTTGTTACTGTTATTCCCTACTATGAACGCTTTTTAGCTTGGTTTCCAACCGTTGACGCTCTCGCCAAAGCTCCTGAAGAAAAATTACTTAAAGCGTGGGAAGGCTTAGGTTATTATTCACGCGTGCGCAATATGCAAAAAGCTGCGCAAGAAATCATGGACGATTTTAATGGCGAATTTCCTAGCACTTATGATGATATTCTCTCCTTAAAAGGAATTGGACCTTATACGGCTGGTGCGATTGCAAGCATTGCTTTTGACCTTCCCGAACCAGCTGTGGACGGCAATGTCATGCGTGTTATGGCAAGGCTTTTTGAGGTCAATTATGATATTGGTGACCCTAAAAATCGCAAAATTTTTCAAGCTATTATGGAAGTGCTCATTGACCCTGAACGCCCTGGGGATTTCAATCAAGCACTTATGGATTTGGGCACAGATATTGAGTCTGCTAAAAATCCTCGCCCAGATGAATCACCAATTCGCTTTTTCAGCGCAGCTTATTTACACGGCACTTATGACAAATACCCTATCAAATTGCCAAAGAAAAAGCCAAAACCGTTGCAAATTCAAGCTTTTATCATTCGCAACAGCAAAGGTGATTTCCTATTAGAAAAGAATACTGACGGACGCTTGCTCGGTGGTTTCTGGTCATTTCCAATCATGGAAACTGATTTTATTGGGCAACAGCTTGATTTATTTGAAACAGATAATGCCAAAAACACTCTCAAAACAACGTCGCAAAAAACGTTATTTAAGGAAGATTATCAACTAAACCCAACTTGGACAAATAAAACCTTCAATCACGTCAAGCATACCTTTAGCCACCAAAAATGGACAATCGAACTCATCGAAGGCTCAGTCAACTCAAATGAATTTACCAAAGATAAGGAACTCCGCTGGGTCGCACAAGACCAACTTTCCACCTACCCCATGGCAACCCCACAAAAGAAAATGTTAAAAGAGTATTTAGGAAAGGAGACTTAGACAGAATTGGAAATAAAAAATATTTTAGTAATCGGTAATGGTTTTGACCTTGCAATCAAGCGTAAAACCAGCTATGAAGATTTTATTAAGTTTGCTTGTCAAATAACAGGATTTCCCAATGAATCAATTTCTCATTCTTTGTGCGATAACTATACCTTATATGGTAAAGAATCTTTTATCGATCAATATGAACTATTTCAAAAAAATCTTGTTTTAGAATTTATTAATTTTTTAGTAAAAAAATATAGTGAACAAAATAATTTACGTAATCTTACCGAAGAAAAGTTAAAATATTTGGATAAGTACTACGAATATTTTCAATGTGAAGTTTCTTTCCAAGGAAGAGAAAAAACATTTAATAACTTGTATAACTCCTTTTACGGACATGGCATTCAGTACCCACCAGGTGAGTCATTTGAAGAGTTATTTATAAAATCCCTAGAAGAAAAACTTCAAAAAGAAATTGAAAAATGTAATCCTATTAACCTTAGTGCCCTTTTAGATGTAGTGGAAACTAATAGTGGATTTAAAAAAATGGCTTCAAAATCCGATTACATAATCAGTTTATCTTACTATGAATTCTTTTTAAAATTTAAAAATCCTATTTTAGACTTTATATTGCTCAATAGAGATTCCCTCGATAACTGGTCAAGTCTCGAACAACATATTTCTCATTTAATTAATGGCTTTGTAGAATTAAAAGGAAAAATTGAAGAGTTAGAAGAAGAGTATACCAAACTATTTATTGACAATTACCTTACCGATAACGAACTCAAGACACTTACCAAAGAAATTGAAAAACACTTTTCTTTTTTGCCAAACAGTACTCATATCAACTTTTTAATTAAAGACATTGGATATACATTTCATCCCAATTTAAGACCCAACAGCAATTATCAGCCACCACAGCCTATGCACAGCAACCTAACCACTGCTTTTGAAGAATATCATAGTAAACTAGTTAAAGCGCTAAATTCTTTCACATTTCTACTTGAATTATATTTAACATACCTTGATAAAATTGAGGACGAAAGTAAATTTGAAATTCCAAAAATTTTATCACCTTTTGAACAAGTCGATGATATACTAACATTTAATTATACCGATACTGCTCAACAACTTTATAATATTCCAGATAATAACATTCATTACATTCACGGAAAGCTAAATTTCACTAAAGATACAATTGAGACATCAAACTTGGTACTTGGAATTGAAGATATTGACCATAATATCATTGATGATGATCTAATAGATTTTCAAAAAACATTTCAAAGAATCGTTAAAAAAACAGGTTCAAAATATCGTTCATTTTTCAATTTAGATCATTCTAATAATCTTGTTCGTGTTATAATTTATGGTCATTCACTAGATGTGTTAGATCAAGAAATTTTCAAAAAAATATTTGATGAATTAGATAACATTACAAACACTTCCTCATCCCCATTACGTATGGAAATAATCATTCTACACTACGGCAAGACAGAGATACAATCTACTATAGATTTAAAATCAAAAGTTCGTAATTTATCCGCTATCTTAGGAAAAGATAAGTTAATTGAATTAACTGCTAACAATCTTGTACATTTTATAGATGCCTCTAAATTGGACGAAATTGAAACAATTATATATGAATCTAAAAAGCGCACCCAAATAAATACATTCTAGACCCTTGACACCGCTTTTCACGAAATATTATCACAATCCCCCATGGCAACCCCACAAAAGAAAATGTTAAAAGAGTATCTGAAAATGGAGAAATAAAATGATTACTGGTTCCTGTCTCTGTTACACTGTCACTTACCAAACCAAAAAACTGTTAGGACCTATCGTTTGTTGCCACTGTTCTTAACGTCGTAGCTGATTGGATTCTCTTCGTCCCTTGGACTATGACAATCCTAATCATCCTGACGGGGGTGTGTCAACGAAATCATAGATTTCTGACTTACCGCCTGCCAAAAAGCTTCGGCATCGGCTTTTTCGGTTAATTCTTTGGTCAACGTTGAAGATTTTCAAATCTTATTTGGTGCAGATGAGATTGTGACTTATGAATCCTCTAAAGGAAAATACCGCTATTATTGCAAGAATTATCACAGCCAAATTTACCACATCAAAGATGATATGCCAGATAAAGTTACTTTAAAACTGGAAACAATTGACCGTTGCGAACAAGACTTAACCTTACTCGAACGCAAACACATTCACAACAGCCAGAAATTCCCATGGCTTGAATGATTGAAACAAAATGGAAGTGAAACAAATAAAATCTCCAGTGGAGACTTTATTCATGAGCCTAAAAATTAAAAAGCGAATCAGTAGTTTCACAGAAACTTGATTTCTCAGCAAGTCTTAATTTCTTGTTGCTGACCTAAAACAGTTCACTGAACTGTTTTACTCCCACCCCCGCATGGCTCAAAAGGTTTGGGGAACCTTTTGAGGTTGGAAATGAAGTCAAGTGCAGCTTGATGTCAAAAGGGTTGTAAAAGCTGATTTATTAGCACATTAGAACCCACTCAACCACTGCGTCTTGTAAATAATAACTATATAACCAAAGAAGCTGAGCACTTTTTGTCTCAGCCTTATTTTTATTTAAGCTTTTTGGCTAATTTTCCCGTATAGGAAATTGAGCAAGAGCCCTGCAAGTGCTAATATGATAGCAATGTAAAATGCAATTGAGAAGCTGCCATTATTTGCTACTGCTATATTTGAAGCGATACTTGGTGCAAAATAAGCTGCTACTGAATATCCTGTAAACACGATACCGTAGTTTACACCTTGATTGGCGGGACCATAATTTTCCATAACAATTGACGGAAAAACTCCCATGACACCCCCAAAACAAATGCCAAGCCCAATAATACCAACAGCAAAACCAGCTTGTCCTGGAACAAATGCCAGAACCGCGAGCGCTAAGACAATAACGGTGAAAATAATATAGAGGGTATTTGAACGCCCAATCCTATCTGAAACAGTTCCCCAGATAAAACGTCCACTCGAATTAGCAATTGAATAGAGTGATACATAAAGAGCGGCGACCGTTGCCGAAAGCCCAAACATTGACGTGCCAATCGTCCGAGCATTTGAAGCAATCATAAGTCCTGAAAAAGCTCCGACAAAAAACATCGCAATAACAACGTAAAAAACTGGTGTCTTTAGCATGTCAATCCATGTTTTGTTAACCACATTTTGCGCTGACGAAGTCGGTGGATTCCAACCGTCAGGCTTATATCCTGCAGGTGCTTTTTGGACAAAGACACTTGCCACAAGAACGATGACAATATAAGCTAGACCAATTGTCCGAAAGGCGTACTGAGCATCATGAGATAAAATCAAGCTATTAGCAATCGGTGAAGCAAAAACAGCCGCTAAACCCATACCGCCTGTTATTATCCCAGAAGCTAGGCCACGCTTATCTGGGAACAGTCGTAAGGTATTGGACAAGCAACCAGAATAAGCAAAACCTTGACCGAGCCCTGCAATCAAACCGTAGTAAATATACAACTGCGCTAAACTAGTTGCCGTACCAGTGAGATAAAAACCACTAGCAAAAAGAATCGCACCAATCGCAATTGACCACTTCACCCAGCCTTTATCCGCAAAATATCCGCCTAAAATCATCGGAATCGGACCAATAGCTGAATTAATGGAAAAAGCTAACATGATTTGGGGCATTGTCCAGCCTGTCTGTTCACTCAAAGGCTGCGCAAAAGTTGAAAAAGCATAAACTGCACCCGTACATAGCAAGATAGTAGTCGAGGCTACCAGCACTAGCCAACGATTTATTTTTTTATCCATAAGGAACCTCCTTTTAGATTATATTTGCCTTATTTTGACAAAGATAATAACAAAATCGCCTCAAAATGTCAACGCTTACATTATAAAAAATAATACTAAAATACTAAAAAAATCAGAGAATTGTATTATAGCATTGAAATCTGATACTATCATAGGTTATCTATAAAAACGTTTACATTTTGTTTAAAAAAGGAGTATGATATAGGTAATTATTTGTGTAAAAGAGGTAAACTATATGAAATTAGTTGCTATCGTTGGAACGAATTCAGACCGTTCTACCAACCGAAAATTATTAAAATTTATGGCGAAGCATTTTTCTGATTCAGCTGATATTGAAATCCTTGAAATCAAGGGCTTGCCAGCTTTCAACGAACCAGAAGATAAGCTAGCTCCTGCTCCTGTCGCTGATTTTTCTCAAAAAATTGCTAGCGCAGATGGTGTCATTATCGCAACTCCAGAATATGACCATACGATTCCTGCGCCACTTGCCTCTGCACTTGAATGGATTGCCTACACTAGCCGTGTGCTTATCAATAAACCAACCATGATTGTTGGGGCTTCTCTTGGTGCTCTCGGTACTTCACGCGCACAAGCTCATCTCCGTCAAATCCTTGATGCCCCTGAATTAAAAGCACGCATCATGCCAGGAACAGAATTCTTCCTCGGACATTCTGAACAAGTTTTAGATGATGATTTTAATCTCAATAACCCTGAAAAAGTCGCCGAACTTGAAGACAATTTCAAAGAATTCCAATCATTTGTTGAGATTAGTAATCAAATCGTTAGCCAAGCAGACACAGACCGCAAAAGAGCATTTGCTTGGGAAGCCAAATAGGAGGTGACAAGTTATGAAATTAGTCGCTATTGTCGGAACTAACGCCAAAAAATCATATAATCGACTGCTATTACAATACATGGCAAGACATTTTGCCAAAAAGGCAGACATCGAGATTTTAGAAATCACAGATGTACCAATGTTCAATGAAACAGATGACCAGACCGAGTCAGCCATTATCCAAGAATTTAATAGCAAAATCACAGAAGCGGACGGTGTTATCATTGCCACACCTGAACACAACCACACGATTCCTTCAAGCTTAAACAGCCTTCTTGAGTGGCTTTCTTTCAACATTCATCCTTTAGCTGGCAAGCCAACCATGATTGTTGGAGCCTCTTATGACATTCAAGGCTCATCTCGTGCGCAATTGCATCTCCGCCAAATTTTGGATGCACCAGGTGTTAATGCTACTGTCATGCCAGGAAGTGAATTTTTACTAGGACGTGTCCAAACTGCTTTTGATGAAAATGGTGACCTTAAAGACCAAGGAACTATTGATTTTCTAGAATCATGTTTCTTCAGATTCCTTCGCTTTGCAACCATTGCCAATCAACTCAATGAACCAGAAGAAGTTCGTTTTGAACCTGGTACTTATCAAGTCACGACAGTTGGGCACAACGGAGATTTGCCAATGTCCGTAACCCTTTCAGAAGAACGTATTGAAGCTATTGACATTGATTCTTCTGGTGAAACAGGTGGAATTGCTGACGTTGTCTTTACTCGTATCCCAAGTGAAATTATTGAGGGACAAACTTTAAATGTCGATGCGGTGTCAGGTGCTTCGGTGACATCAAATGGTGTTCTTGACGGAGTTGCTCGTGCTGTTCGACAAGCAGGGGCCAATCCAGATGCGCTCCGCTCACGTCCAAAAGCACCATCAGCGCTTGATAAAGAAGATAAAACTTACAATACTGAACTCGTTGTTGTCGGTGGTGGCGGAGCAGGACTTGCTGCTGCAGCTCGCGCCCTTCAAGCTGGTAAACAAGTAGTTGTCGTTGAAAAATTCCCATCTGTTGGTGGAAACACTGTTCGTGCCGGTGGACCAATGAATGCTCCTGACCCTGCTTGGCAAAATACATTTGCTGCTAACCCTGGTGAAGCTAATACGCTTCAGGAATTGCATGACATTGACGAAGCAACAATCGACCCTGAATTTATCGATGACTTCCGTGCTTTAAAAGTTGAAATCGAAGAATACCTCAAAAACCCCACTTATCTCTTTGATTCAAAATTACTCTACCGTATCCAAACTTATCTTGGCGGTAAACGAAAAGACCTTAAAGGCAATGAAATTCACGGAAATTATCAATTAATCAGTATTTTAACCGAGCGAGCTCTCGAATCTGTCCGCTGGCTGGAAAATATCGGTGTTGAATTTGTCCGTGACGAAGTCACCATGCCAGTTGGAGCTCTCTGGCGCCGCGGTCATAAACCAAAAGTTCCAATGGGCGTTGCCTTTATTTCTGTTTTGAAAGACTTTGTTTTAAAAAATGGTGGCATTATTTTAACAGATACACAAGTCAAAGAATTGCTTATTACAGATGATATTGTCACAGGTGTTAAGGGAACAGGACGCAATGGTCAAACCATTACCGTAAACGGGAAAGCTGTCATTCTGACAACAGGTGGTTTTGGGGCAAATACTAAAATGCTTCAACAGTACAATACTTATTGGTCAGAAATTGATGACGACATTGCCACGTCTAATACCCCAGCAGCCACTGGTGACGGCATTTTACTTGGTCAATCCGTCGGTGCTGACTTGGTTGGAATGGGATTCAGCCAAATGATGCCCGTATCAGACCCAGTTACTGGTGCTCTCTTCTCAGGTCTCCAAGTTCCACCAGCTAACTTTATCATGGTCAATACCAAAGGAAAACGATTCGTTGATGAATACGGCAGCCGTGACCAATTGTCCCAAGCGGCAATTGATAATGGTGGACTTTTCTACTTGATTGCTGATGAAAATATCAAAGAAACAGCTTATAATACAAGCCAAGAAAAAATTGATGCTCAAGTAGAAGCTGGAACGCTTTTCCGCGCTGATACTTTGGAAGAATTAGCAGAGCAAATCAATATTGACCCAGCCATTCTGGTAGAAACAATCACCAATTACAATTCATACGTTGATGCTGGTCATGACCCCGAATTTGACAAAGGTGCCTTCGACCTCAAAGTCGAAAAAGCACCATTTTACGCGACACCACGCAAACCAGCCGTTCACCATACCATGGGTGGTTTGAAAATTGATACCAAAGCCCATGTTATTAACGAAAACGGGAAAACGATTAAAGGGCTCTTTGCAGCTGGCGAAGTTGCAGGCGGACTCCACGCCGGTAACCGCCTCGGTGGAAATTCTCTAACAGACATTTTCACATTCGGTCGCATCGCAACCGACACCGCTATCGTAGAATATCTTGGTTAAGCTAAAAACAAGGTGAGAATTTCTCATCTTGTTTTTTATTTTCAGATAACAAAAGAAAACCCCAGCTTCTTCAAGCTAGGGCTCTCTAGGAGATTATGAAAAAGAAAGTTTATTAGGATTGTTTATAGTATAGAGCCGCTTGCTTAACTAAACCTAAATTTTTTCTTACAGAAAACTTAAACTTTTTTCTTTTCAATGTCCCCGCTTTTTCTGATGACGCTTTTCTTGCCTAAGCAAGTATTTTCGTTCCTTTTCTAGCTCACGCTTCACTTTTTGCTTAGACTTTTGAGCTTTCTTGACTTCCTCACGCATTTCCTGCATAGCAAGCTGAGCTTTCGTTGACACCACAGGCTTACACTTTGCCTTATTGATATCACGTTGCACTCGTTTTGGATTTCGTTTTTTCTGTGAAATAGCTGGCGCTGAAAACTCAGAGCTTACTTCGACCTTATCATACCTGCGCAGCCATTTTCCCAAAGAAACATCAATAAAGTTTAGAATATCATCATCCTTTGGTTCTTGGCCAAACACGTAACGAAAAGCCTTGTAACGTTTCTTCGAATCCGTAAATTCAATCAAAGCCGACCAAAATGCCCCATCAAAATATACTGTCATTTTCATAACAGCCCCTCCTTAAAAAATTGACAATGGACGACCTCGGAAGGGGAAGGTTACTGATACATGTTGTACTCACAGACTACCAACTGCGATGTGTTTTTATGTCAGCTTTAGTATATCAGATTTTACTGATTTTGAAAGAGAATACCTTGATAACCTAGAAAACTTGGCAAATCTACCGTAAAGACATTAGCCACCACAAATTGATATTTCCCTTTAAAATGTCCCAAATGTGTCATGGTTCTGATGTTGTATTTCTTGGCAAATTTCTTATAAGCAACATAATCAATTTTCTTAGTATCAAGAAAATAAATTGTTTGTTCTACAGCCTCAAGCCGTTCCAAACCTCTCTGCGTATCCACATTATCCAAACGACCAACAAAAAGGAAAAATTCCTCTTTAGCCGCCATTTTTTCTTTCACCGCATCAAGCGTAACAAAACAAATATTATCAGCCGTTTCAGCCTTAACATCACCACAATAAAATAAAAAAGATAGGAGTAACAACCCCAACACACTCACTACTCTCATTTTTCCCTCCTACCTATTTATTCGAAAAAAGAAAGAAAAACCTCCCGAAAAATTTCGGGAGGAAAAACTCACCAAATTTGGTAAGTTTATTCTTCTGAATAAGGTACTAAGTATAATTCCTTGTTTTGATATTCTGCTAAAAAAATCTCCTTTGGGGATTTAATCCCTTGCTTATTAAGTTTTTTAAATAACCACTCTTCTTCATGGTCAATCAATTCAAGAACATCATAGTTAATACGTCCATTACTGATAAGTGGAAATTTAGGAGTTTCAGAATTTTTATCTAAAATTGTTAACTTACCATTTGGTTCCATAATAGCACTTTTAACATCCTTGGTAGAGTTCACACCTTCCATTCTCAAATGAAGCATCAGTTGATCTGCTGATAAGCCAACTTGAGCACAATTTTCAACATTAACCTTACCATTTTTTATCAAAATCACAGGATTTCCAACGACAATAGCTTTGATTATTTTATTATTAATTAGCAGTTTTACAATAATTACTACCAACGACCAAATCAATAAAATAATGAGAAAAGTTAAAATTGAAATAGAATTATTATAGATAACCCCACCAATAATGCCACCAAGAACATAATTTTGAATCTGATTCAGTGGAGTGTTTACCGAAAATTCATATTTTCCTAAAATGTTAATTTGTAAAATCATGACAAGAATCCCCAAAAGAAATTTAATGCTTACTAAGAGATACATATTCATCAATTATCTTCCTCCGTTAATATAGACATGATGATCAATCACATGTGTGCATTCAAGTGTATAAGAATTATTATCGTTATTAAGATGAACAGTGTAGTCCTCCTTATTGTAACGTACAATAATACCATCCTTTAATACTGTAGAATTAACTAAAATATCTTCTGGCAAAATATCATTATCGGTAGCAACACTTTCAATAAATTTCACCAAAACCTGCGATTGTGAAAAATCATGATTATTTTGCATATAGTCTTCGACTTGTATACCTAAAAGAACTAACATTAAAACCACAATTCCGATACTAATATCTCGCAAACGCGTCTTAAGTCGATTACGCATATAATGGAGACTTGTAAGCATGACAATCACAAGTAACATAATCAAAACTACCGAACGAAACACTAGATTAAATGATTGATTTTGTGTAATATACTCCAAATTATAAAAATTCATACTTCTTATCCTTAACTATCTCTAACTTAGTTCATCATTATACTATTTCTAATTGTCAAAATAAAGAAGTATGTTTGTCTTTTAAACAATAAAGCCGGTTTTTAAAATTATTTTAAAAACCAGCTTTATTCGGTATTTAACAGTTAATTAATAACGATTTTCTACTTTTTGCAAAAAATTATACAGAGCACCATAGAGATTAGCATCATTACCAAATTTCGTTGCCATAATCTCAATATCTTTTGGTATATTAACTTCTAGGATAGGATTAGACTTAATAATAGTATTAAATTGACGATTGATTTCTTCAACCAGAATTTTTTGAGCACTAATTCCTCCACCAATAACAAATCGTTTTACATCCAAGATTCCTTGAATGGAAAGAATTTGATTAGCGATAACATAGCAATAATCTTCAAAAATTGAAATAGCTTGTTTATTACCACCATGAATAGCTTCAAAGGCTGCCTTGCCATCTGTTATATTATCATTTCCAAGCATAGTATTAATACGCTCAACCATACCAACAGCAGAGCTTGTAAAACCAGCACATGAATAGTCATCAGCACTATAATCAGATGACATAAAGCTAAACTCTCCTGCTTGGAAATGTGGTCCAATACGAAGTTGACCGTCTAGAATAATTCCTCCACCGACACCAGTTCCTAAAATCATTGCCACACCGTTGTCAATTCCTTTAAGATTTCCAAGCCAAAGTTCTGCCAATGCTGCTGCTTTACCATCATTTTGAACTGAAATGCGTTTACCATAAGTTTCTAATTCGCTTTCAACACAAAAACCATCTAAATAAGTTAGAGCTCCCCCAAAATAAATCGTTTCTGTTTTAGTATCAATTTTTCCCGGAACACTAAAAGCGTAGCCACAAACTTGCTCATAATATTGATCTATCAAGGACTGAATAAGTTGTGTGAATTCAGCTAAATTATCTGGTGTTGATTGCTTCTTACTCTCTTTTAGATGGCCATCTGCGGTCATCACCCCATACTTAATATCCGTTCCACCAACATCTACTGTCAAATATTCTGTCATCACTTATTCCTCCCTATGTAAATATTTCGAAATCAGATAAACCGGTGTACAACTCCAAGCATGGCAATAACTAGAAATAATCGGACTACCATATGGTGAATAATCAGGCTTATCCGGATCAAAAGCTTCCCAAAAAGTATCTGCACCTAGACGAATCATCTGTCCCCAATAGTTTTTCATTAGCTCAGTAGCTTCTTCTTTTAAACCAGCAACAAACAAAGCTTCTGTCACATGATGATACATATACGGTGTCGCAATATTTTTTATTGGGAATAATTTTTCTATTGTAGTCATCATAATTTTCCGATTCATTTCTTTAGGAAAAACACCCGCTAAAACCATCCAAACTTGACTAGCTATATTATACTCAACTTTTTCCGTCTTGAATAGATTTTTTTCCGAATCAAATAAATTATTTTTAGAATAATTTACTAGCTTATCTAAAACAGATTCATAGTACTCAGTAATACCAAAATCTCCTGCTTTTTGAGCTAACTCTATAAATTGTCGTAAAACATAAATCATGATAGCTTGTAAACAAGTTGTTTTATCAAATTCAGTTGACCAGTCTACAAAAACAGGATAACTTTCATCAGCACAAACCTTACCATCCTCTTGTATGTACGTCAAACTGGTATTTATTTGCTTCTTAGCAATAGGATATAAATCCCCTAACAACTCTTCATCATCCTCTTGAGCTAAATAATCGTGCAAAACACTAATAAAAAATAACGAGTATTCAAACAAAAAGGTGTCATCTGGAATAGGATAGGGTTTCGTAAAAACATTCGCAGAAATACGACCATCTTCTGTAGTCATAGCTCCAAAAAGATACAAGCAGCGTTTAACTAAGTCATTTTGTTTAAAACTTTCATAATTTGCCAACGCTTGTAAACGAAGATCACCCAACCATAAACGCCTATCACGCTTAGGACCATCTTCAAAAACATCAGTCATGCAATCTTCCAAAGTTTTCAAGCCAACTTGATAAATAGCTGCTAACTCCATATCCTCAATTTTGGGAAAAGGAAGATTATCACTATCAACACAAGATTCAGTTATTAATCTTGGATTAGAAAAGACAACTGACCATTTTGGAGAGGTATCCAATACTTTGATTTCAACGTATCGAAAAGCATAACGTCTAGGAAGTGAAAGGAGAGTTGGTAATTCATCTAAATGAATAAATTCTTCCTGAATCCAACCTCTAGCTAGCCACCCATCATATTCTTCCGACTCATGTGATAGTTCTGCTGCAACCTCTGCAAAACGGAGTCGAATATAAAGTGGAGCGTCCATAGGTGATCCTACAGAGTTAATATCAATAGCAAATCGTCCCACATAATGATTTCCAAAATCTAAAATCAAACTATCATCTTTTTTATACTCTTTATCATCTATTTTCATATCAAGAGTTTTGATAGTCCATCCTTCAAATTTTGTGATATCTTTAGTCAATTCGCCCAATCTTACCAACTTTTTTTCTTTGTTAATCAGAGGAGGGGTTAGTAACTCTGCCTTCTTTAGCAATCCCTCATCATGGTTAAACTTAATTGAATGATTCATTTGAAATGTAAAAGCCATATATCTACTCCTTTTCCTGTCCACTTAAACCGTATTTCTTTTGCAAACGAATTTGTATATAACCAAATCCGCCAGCAACGGCAATTAAAACCGCAAATCCAATCATAGTGCTGCGAATATTCTCTGGTAAAATAAGTACCGGTGTAATCAGTGCAAAAGCGGCACAGCATAATCGCGAAAAGCCATTAATAAATCCTTGAATACCTGATCGGTAATTATCTGGAAAAGATTCTTGTGTCCATACCTTATAAATGGCTTCACCAGCAAACGTTGATCCGATATTTTGGAAAGCAAGCCAAACAACAATCATTATTAAATTGCTACCACTCATTGCAAGACCTAATAAAGCGGCAACCATGATGACAATACCCCAGAAGAAAGCAACATTTCTGCGATGCCCACCAGCAATTTTAGAAAAAATCATTGCAATCACTAAACAAACCATTGTTAAAATGAGTCCTGACCCTGTAGCAAAAGATTGTGAGGCATTAGCCTTAACTAGCATATATGTTTGAAACTGGCCAAAAGTATTAGCTAATAGATTCCAGCCACAATAAAACACTAAAATACAAATAAAGAACATTAAATATTTTTTATCTTTTCCAAACAAAAGTTTAAATACCGAAACTTTTTCTTTAACTGTTTCTTCACTCTTTTCTATATACTGTGCTTCAGTATGGATCTTTTTAAGTTTAGCGTTATTGTTTCTCATAAAAAGTGTTAAACAAGCAATAATAAGCAAAACTCCCATAACAATCTGTGCAGACATTGCGCCAGGCAAAGTTGAAGTGAGAAATGCTACAATAGTTGCAACCAACATACCAACTGTCCAATACACTTGAGTTCCTGACACTAGTTCAGCGCTAATTTTTTTATTTGGAGCATCATGAGAAATCACTGTCAAAGAGATAGGTAAATCTGCTCCTGAAATAAACCCTGCAATAACTGTGCCACAAACAAGCATCACAAAATTATTAGCAAATAAAACTAAAAGTGTGCCTATAATAAAAAAAATATTTAAAAAGTTAAATGCACGAATAAGACCAAATTTTTTACTAATATTTCCTGCTAATAAAGAGCCTGCTGCAATCGAAAATGTTAATAAACTAGAAATCAAACCTACTTGACCCGCACTTAGATTTAAAACCTTTTGCCAAACTGTAATCGTTGATGCTATTCCAACAATAATTCCTGAACCTAAAATTGAACCAAATCCAGCACTATAAAGTAATGGACGATAATATGAGACTGTTTTTTCTTTCATAATACAATCTTCCTTTCTGATAACTCTTTTTGAATTTGTGGATGTAGATAGTCAAGTTTATAGAATGACATAATCAACATTGATATTAAAATCATAATCATAGGAATATAAAGATACATACTTGAAATTACAAACAACGCTGAATCCGTTTGGGTCATACTTCCACCTTGATAACCACCAATAGCAATTAATATTCCTGATAGACCACCAGCTACTGCTTGTGCTACTTTTCCTATAAAACCATTAATAGCCGATAAACTTCCAGCAGTATCTATTCCTGTTTTCCATATTCCATAGTCAACTGGATCAGCTTGCATTGAGAAATAAATTGACATTTTTATTCCCATACCTATCCCTGAAATAATTGCTCCAGTAATGATACCGATATTATTTTTTTCAGAAAATAATATTAATAGAATTCCTAAGACTTGAATTAAAGACGAAATCATAAATAGATTACGCTTGATTGTTAGTTTTGATAGAAATGGAACTGTTAAATTTGATAATACGGGAACTATAGATGTGATAGTTGCTACTACTACTGATAACTTCTTATCTCCTACTACAGAAGTAAAATAATAAACTAACGCACCCGATTGAAGATAATAGGCACCAAACATAAATAAAATATTCAAAGCAAAAATTTTCCATGGCTTATTTTGCCATAATGCACGGATAGATGCTCCAAAACTTATTTTTTTATTTACCTTCACTTCATTTTCTCTTACACTAAAAAAAGTAAAAAAGAAAATTAATGTGCTGATTACTCCAAATAGCAACATAACGTATCTAAACCCCAGCGCTTGATCACCCTGCCCAAAGGAATCAACTAATTTTAATCCTAAAGATGACACAACCGTCGCACCTAAAAAACCAAAGAATTGTCTTATCGTTGCCAGATTGGTCCGTTCTTGTGCATCATCTGCCAGTGCAGGTAAAATAGAAGCCATTGGAATATTAACAACCGTATACATGAATGATAAGCCGATGTAAGTCACATAACAATATATTAATTTATGAGTAACACTAAAACCTAATGGCACAGAAAACGCTAAATAAGCAAATACTGAAAAAGGAATTGCACCCCACAAAAAATAGGGTCGAGATTTTCCAAACTTTGTCTGAGTTTTATCAATTGCATATCCAATTAACAAATCAGTAATTCCATCAATAATACGGCAAATAACAAACATAGTAGCTATCTGGAAGCCAGATAAACCAGCAATGTCTGTATAATAATAAAGAAGATAAAGTGATATCATCTGCCATACAAGATTACATGCAAAGTCAGCAGCACCATATCCAACTCTCTGTCGCCAGAGAAAAACTTTTGAAGTCTTGCAAGTAGCAGTCTCCATATTGAAACCCCTTTCACTTTGATGGTTTCAGTATATTATAAAAAAACAAAAATAAAAATGATATATAATATCAATTTTAATTGATTAATTATGACTTCTCAAAGAAGAAAGAGTATAATATTTGTAAGCAGATGCATCGTTAGTATCGTCTATTTTTGATTTAGGAGAGAAATATGAATCGTGAGGAAATCATGCAAAAACTTAAAACGTATGAAGAACATGAAATTTTTTATAGAGAATACTATCTTGCTAAACAAAATCTCAATTCAAAAAAATCATTTTTAAGTCAATTTGACCCTAACGAATTATATCAAAAACGCCTTATTGTCCCGGATATTAAAGGAAGCTGGAGACCAACTTTTATGAATGAGGAAATCATGGATCAACGGGACCTTATCAAAGAACTAACAGTCCTCAAACATTTTCGATATACCCCAACTTTTAAGCACGAACACTCATTTTATGAATTAGTTTATTGCGTATCCGGTTCATGCCAAGAGGAAATAAATGATTTTAAATTTACGTTAACCGAAGGACAGTTTTGCTTAATTCCTCCTCGTACAACACATAGTATAGGCGTATTTGATGATAGTATCGTCTTAAATATCATTATTTGGAGACGAACTTTTGAAGATATTTTTTACAATCTTTTGAGAAAGTCTAATATTATTTCAGATTTTTTTAACCAATCACTTTATCTCTACGAACAAAATAGTTATATGCTGATAGACACCCTCAAGGATAATGAAATCAAAAATATTATTTTAGATATGTATGGCCAAACCCTGGAGCAAAAACCATTTTATGAGCTTGTTAGAAACGCACAGATTATTCATGTCTTCTCACTCATTCTACAAAATTATGAACACTCTATTTCATTTCCATATAAACCATTCCAAGGTAATCATATTATCATTCAAATGATTGCCTATATTGAGCATCACTTTAAAGACATCACTCTAAAACAACTAGCAGAACATTTTAATTTTTCTAGTAACTATTGTTCTCGAATGATAAAAGAATTAACTAGTGAATCTTTTACAGAGATTGTTCTATCAATCAAATTTACCAAAGCCAAAAATCTTTTAGAATCAACTACTTACCCTATTTCTCAAATTGCTACACAATGTGGTTTTAACAACATTGAACATTTTAATCGACTTTTTAAAAAGAAATTCTCAAAAACCCCTGGGCAATATAGAAAAGAGTTGTTATTATGATAGTTTACATAAACTTCCTAGAAAATAAGACACTTCTGAGATAAGAAGAATTCTCAGCTAATAAAAAAGAGAGAGTCATATTTAGTGTGAGTTTCTCTTTTTTATTAGTTAATTTCTTGTTGTATTTCAGTAGGTTACAGCGTTTATAACCCAAACAAGCCTTTATCTAACCGAAGACTGATTCCACATCAACTCTGCGTTGTGCGAAAATCTGACTGCTTTCTTAAGCTGACGGTGTTTAAGTTTTCTTTTATCTTTCCATACCAGCTACTACTTGAAATTGATTGATAGTCCGCTAAGAGACGACAAGTTGACTTGTTCGATAGGGCATCCCAAGTTTTCAACCATTATTTTTTCGATTTTCCGTCCAGAAAAGACCCCTTGTGAGTAGACAAACAAGAAGCAATTTCTAATGGTAAGTTTGTTTGATTTGTGTTACAGTAAAGATACATGAGATAGTCTTGCTACAAAGCAAAAAGCAACAGCATCAAAACTGTTGCTTTTTGCTTTGAGTTACTCTTGTCTCAGACTCGTCTCCAATAATAATTGTTGCACTAAACATTTTTAAACAAAGTGTTCCTGACTATGATTAATCCACGACAATCATTGATTTAATGGTTTTGCGGTCTTGCATATCTTTGTAGGCTTGGTTAATGTCATCCAAGCGATAAGAATAAACGAATTGAAAAGTACAAGTCTAAGTGGTATGCATAAAAAAGGTCAGTAGCACATTTATTTGTACGACTGACCTTATAAAACAAACACTATTTTTAGATATAACCTGTCTACTTGACAGGGGGCATATCAAGATCGAATGGGATTTACTTAATTTTACCGTATTAATACTATTTTTGTCTGCTACTTCAAATCTCTTTATTGCAATATTTTTGACCTGCTGTATTATCTTTCTAGCTGTAGTTTTTGCAAAACCCAATCTCATTAATTCTTTATAAGTTATTGTCTTCATAGAATACCTCTATTCTATCCGAAATTATTCGGATGCATGTTACTCAGAACTAAGTTTCACGACATTAGTTGATTTGGAAATCAACATAGGAGTCTCACCTGCTCCTTTTTCGACTAGAGCCTGAACATTCAGAAGTATCGTTAACATTATTTGTGTCATGGAAAATTGGTTTCCAGTCAATTTTTGAATTCGGTATTCCCCCGCTCATTCCATCGTGTATCTGTTTCAGCTGCTTGACAAACAAGTCCCTCCTTGATTTATTCAATTTTCGAAGGACTTAAAGAATACATAGAGTGAAAAAGTTCTCGGTCTGTTTCACACTTTATGCGAATCTTCAAGCATGTTTTTTAACTTACTACGAACTTTATCTCTTAATCTAGAACTTTTAGATGGACTGTTTTTTAACTCTTCAGCAACTTAGCGTAATATTTTTTCCTGAAAGTATATAGATTCTATCAAAAGCATCTCACTATCATTCAGTCTCGGAAGTGATTCTGATAGTAGCTCTAATATAATTTTTTTCGACAATTTTTTCACTATCTATAGTCAAATCAAGCAATATATCTTCCAATCTAAAGTTTTCTTTTTCAAACAATGAAGACGGAAGTACGGAAAATAAAATCTCACGTCTTCGTAAATTATTTTGATGATTTACTAGATTCCAGTAGCCACTGTATACCGTTTTATCAACAATAATCTTCCGCCCTCATACAATTAAATAATATTCCATAGTATTCCTCAATTGCTATATACTTTTATGACCAGTTGGAAGGCTCCGTATCCTATTCATACTTGAAACTCTCTTTATTTCCTCCCTACAAAGATTTGAATTTTGTTGCTCCAATGTTAGAAATGTCATGACTGATCGTAGAAGGATTTGCCACAACGGTTCCAATTTCTTTCTCAAATTCTCTGATTGAGCCATCTTTCATTTTTTATGAAATTTTAGTCTCTATTATTGAACTAGGAATGCTGATCCGATTATTCCGTTATTTCCACTATCTATTTTTGAGATGATAATATTATTTAAAATATGTTTCTGTTCATGATGCAAAGATAATCCCAAAACGGTCTTTATATCTTCTATAAAATCTGGGTTATTTTGTGCGACACTACCACCCAAAACGATTATTTTAGGATCCAGTAAACAAATCATATTATGAATCGCTTGAACCATACCATCTCTCGCATTAGCAATAATAGCCGATGCTGTAATATCTCCTTTACGCCAATTATCAAACACTGCCTTGGTTGACAAATCTTCACCATACATTTGCTTCCCTTGGCGTTCAATAGCTGGTCCTGAGCAGGAGATTTCTAGACCACTTGTTCTTCCGAAACTCCGAACTGGCATAAAACCGATTTCGCCCGCAAAGCCAGAGCCTCTTAGAATTGTGTTATTTATGATATTGGTAGCTGCAATACCTGTAGAAATAGTAATATAACCAAACATATCCTCTGCTTTTAGAGAAAGCAATCTATATTCTGCATAGGCCGCTACTTTCACATCATTGTCAATTTTTATTGGAATATTTCCAAATTCTTCTTGAAGTTGCTTCACAACAGGAAAATTCTCCCATGGAATGTTGTTTTGAAAAACTGCAACTCCATTTTCAACATCAACTTTTCCTGGCAAGCCAACTCCAATACCTGCAATATCCTCAATATTCAGTTGCTGACTGTTTAGTAGTTCTCGAATAGCTGTACACACGCATTGAAATAAGGTTTCTGACGACTCTTTATTGCTTGGTACTTTTAAACTATAAGCCACATGACCTGTATCATCTACCAGTCCCACAGCAACTTTTGTACCACCAATATCTACACCTAAAGCATATTTGACTGCCATATGACCCTCCTAGTTTCTCTGCGCAATCAGAATTGTATATGGAGCTAGTTCATACTCTGTTTCTGACAGGACTTTATAGTCACCTTTAACCAACTGATACTCAGAAAGATTGATCTTATCTAACTGGATAGTGGCTGAATGACTAGCTGGGTTCCGAAGCGAAAGGATTTCTTTCCCTGCTTCTTCATCAATACATCTGTAACCATAAATTTCAAACGCTGACGGTTTGCCACCAATCATTTGACTGTGTTTTAGAGTTGAGTAATTGTTCTCTATCCACTTGACAGCACGAGCATTGGCCTCCCAACGTTCCTGATCAAACATTGTATAGGAATAATGGAACTCCCAAAAAGCATTTCCACGAGTGGAAATAAACAGGAGATAGTCTTCAAACTCTTCTACACTGGCATACATTTGATGGTCCATGTACCAGGTATGAGCCGTACTTGCATAGACAGGTTCATGGTTATAAAGACTCCAAAGTGGCAATTGAATATCCCGTTTGGTTAAGAATTCTTCATATTGGCAATCACGGTAGGTAATCATCCGTTGAATATCATTCCCAGCATTTTCTGTAAAGCCAACATCCTGCGAAATTTGTATCCAAAGGCTGTTAACCCATTGTAAGAACCATGGGCTTGGATTGACATAAGAAGTCAAGTTTAGCCAGCAATCTCTATCTCCACGCTCTGCCCTCAAATCTTTTAACAAGCCAATCAAGAATTCATAAACAGGCGTCATGGTGTGCATGGAAAATTTACCACTAGAATCTGTTTTTTCTGGCTTCAGCAACCAACCATCAATTTTCCAATAGCTGATATCATATTTTTTTTGGTAATCCAACATTTTTTGCTTCATTCGCTCCAAATAATTAAAATCACCAATATTAACATCATTTGACAAAGAATTCTTACTACCGAATTCTGGATGAACCTCCAACCAGTCACTCATGATAACTTCTGTTCCGTTATAGCCTCCACGTGGCCCAATCCAAAGGCCAAGACTAGCACCCAGATTATTTACGAGAACTTTTACCTTTGTTAGACCGTTAGGAAACTTTTCATTAAATTCCCAAACACTTTGGTAATCACACCAGCCATCATCAACGACATAGGCATCCAACTTCACACCATTATCTTCAAATCCGTGTGAAATTTCCTCAAAACTCTTTACAATAATCCCTTCATCAATGGCAGTCATATGGTCATACCAAGAATTGTATTGTTTTCTGAAGTAACTTGGCTGAGCAATTCCACTAATGTAGGTAAAGAAATCCTGTTGAATGCTTGACTTCTCAAATCCAGAAGCCGCACCAATAACAACTGGCCAGATTTTTTTCGGCTCTTTAATCTCATATCCGACATAGTAGCGAGAAAAATAGATCTGATCTACCAGTCTGTTTTCTCCCATTGGAAACTCCATACCAAAGAAGAAAGACTTTGCATAAATCGGTTGCCCCAACTCTACATAATAGCCAGAAAATCCAGCCATTTCTTTAATATCTTCTTGCTGTTTCGGAATATATACCTGCTCTAAATTTGCAAAACCAAACTGCTCCGCATCCATATAATTGATTGTTTTAGAAGATGACAGAATAGTAACCTCTTTAGCAAGTACATCTTCTCGTCCTGAATATAGAATGGTTAACTGGATTTCTGAATGATAGAAACTCACCAAAAGAGTTTCATTGGTTTGTTCGACAACATGAGCTGTAAAATCCTCAGAGCTGAGCTGGCTTCCATCACAGAAAGAAACAACGAATTCCGTATTTTTTTCGTTTCCAATGGGTTCATCAAGCTTTTTATTCAAGAGATGGGAAGTATAAAACTTCCCATCTTCTAATTTAAAATAGCGTGCCATATGTTTATTTTCAATCTTCACTATCATCACCTACTAATTCAATCTTAATCACACTATCTACGCTGTCTGGCAAAGGATAAGTAAAGTGAGGAATATCACCGTACTGGGCAAAACAAATCCCTTCGTAAGCATTAGTTGTCCAGCTCTTAGAAATCTTCACTTCACTACCATCATGAAGGAAACTCATCCTTTTTACTTTGCTTTCATCGATACCAATCAAGGCAAGTGGACCAATTGGCTGTTCGAAGACATGGGCATAAACCGTATTCCCTTTTTGAGTATAGTAGCCCCATTCTGGCTTAGGTAATGAACTAACGCCACAACCATAGATAGATTCACCATTCTTATCCAGCCATTTTCCAAAATCATTTAGAATTTCCTGACTCTCTTGATTGATAATACCTAGTGCATCTGGACCTACATTCAGAATCATATTCCCATTTTTACTTACACACTCAACCAACTTACGAATAAGTGTCTTGGACGATTTGTAGAGATGATCCGTAGGATTGTAGGCCCAGTTATTATTCATGGTTAAGCAAAGTTCCCAAGGAATCGGCTCACCATGGATATTTCGAATTCCTTCATGCGGAACAATCTGCTCTGGACTGACAAAGTCTCCAGAATAAAGATTGATATTATCCGTTACAATACTTCCAAATCCTTCTCCTGATGTTTCTAAACGATTGTCAACAACTACATCTGGTTGATGCTTACGTACAAGCGTAATCAAATCTGTTGCACGCCACTTCTCACCGAACATTTCTCCATAAGAGTAGTCAAACCATAGAATGTCCAGTTTGCCATACTTAGTGACAATTTCTTCTACTTGATTGTGTAAGAAAGCCAAGTAGTTATCAAAGTCAATCTTCTCACCTTTGAAGGCTTCATTCTCGCGCATGGGGTGAATCATATCGCCATATTTCGGATAATCTGGATGATACCAGTCAATCAGACTGAAGTATAGACCTACTTTTAATCCTTCTTCTCGTACCGCTTCAACAAACTCAGCCACCAAGTCCTTTCCAATTGGTGTGTTTGTAGCCTTGTAGTCAGTATAGGCTGAGTCAAACAAGCAAAATCCATCATGGTGCTTGGCGGTCAAGACCATGTATTTCATACCTGCCGCCTTTGCCACTTTTGCCCACTCTCTCGGATTGTATTTGACAGGATTAAATGCCTCAAAAAATGGTTGATAGTCCTCAATAGATAATTGCTGGTGGCTACGAATCCATTCCCCTTTTCCAGGGATAGAATAAAGTCCCCAATGAATGAACATACCAAATCGATCTCTTCGGAACCATTCGGTCCGTTTATTTATTTCTTGTAAATTATTTTTTGTCATCCTTTAACTGCTCCTCCTCCTAAAGCTTCAATAAAGTATTTACTTGCAAAAGCAAAGAGTAAAATTGGTGGTAAGATAATCACAACGATAGCTGAGAAAAGACCATTATAATTGGTATTAAAGCTAGTAGTGAACTGTCCAAGTAAGGCTGGAACCGTCAACTCATCTTTATTGATAATCAGCATAGAAGCCCAGTAATACTCATTCCAGTTGTTAATAAAGGCTAGAATCGCTGCCGTTAAAATACCCGGTCTAGCAATGGGAAGCATGACTTTCCAAAATGTCTGAGCATAGCTTGCTCCATCAATCTCAGCAGCTTCTTCCAATTCTTTAGGGATGATTGCAAAATAGTTTTTTATGATAAAGAAACTCATAGCAATACCGCTACAAGAGTAGACAAAAATCAGAGCTACTGGTGTATTATAAATCCCCAGAACATTTACCAAGCGATAGACTGGAAATGTCATAGCTGTAGCAGGGATAAAAAGAGTTGAGTACAACATGGCAGTTATCAACTTTTTGCCACGGAAATCCATTCGAGCTATGACATAAGAAGACATGGAAATCATGATGATGCTGATAATAACGGAAATTGAAACCACTTTAAAACTGTTCCAAAAGTAATCCAATACATGCAGTTCTGTAAACACCTTGATATAACCATCAAAACTTAAATCAGTTGGCAAGCTAATACCAGGATTTTTCATTGGATCTGCTTTTAAGGAAGAGAGGAAAATCCATAAAATTGGAAACACTGAAATCAAGCAAGTAATAACCATATAAGTATATATAATCAATTTTCCTGTTTTGGAAAGACTATTCAAACGACTGTCCATACGCTCTCTCACTTTCTACGTTTACTTTCTTTGAATATCAGATTGATAGACAAAATGATTAACATCCCGCCTAGAATCTGAACCACACCTATGGTGTTAGCTCTGGCGTATTGTGTCCGAGAGCTGGATACTGCCAACTCCCTGATGATAAAACTGATACTTTTTGTTCCTGCTGCACCATTTGTTAGGAAAAATACTTCGTTATACAGTAGGAAACCTGAGGTTGCGGCCATAATCGCTACCGTTTTTAATGTATCTTTTATCATTGGAATGGTGATATACCACTCCCTTCTCCAACCTGTTATATTATCTAAAATCGCTGCTTCATGAATTTCTTGTGGAATGGCAAAAATTTGACCTAAAATCATAATGGTTGATGTTCCTGCAAAGAAAACATAGGCACAGGTCATCGCAATAATATTCCAACCAGGTGTCAATAAAATGGCATCCGAAAATTCAGGGTTAAAGAAACGAATAACTTGGTTAACGACTCCATAATTTGGATTGTAAATTTGGAGAAAAATTAAGCCCATGGCTGCACTAGAAATAATACTTGGAATAATGTAAAGATTCCGTGATAGTTTCCACCCAGCTAATTTTTTAGATAAGGCGATAGCTACTGATAATGCTAATGGAACTTGAATGACTACACCAATAATTGCCCATGTAATTGAATTTTTCAGTGCTTCCAAAAAGAAAGGATACTCACTAAAAATGTACTTATAATTGGCAAAGAGATTGCCAAAACCTAGAAATTCTGGGCTGGTTAAATTCGTGTAATCCCACTTAGTAAAGGAGGTTGCAAAAATAGTTACCACCGAATAAAAGTAGAAGAGAAAGAAACAAACTAATGTTGGTAGTAAAAATAGAAAAATAAATCGTTGTTTCTGTGCCTTCCTATTTTGTAATGTCATGGTTTTCTTTGCCATAAAATACTCACTTCCTAAAACAGGGCTAAGGAATCCATCCTTAGCCCTGTTACATTAGCCGATAAGGGCTTTCAAGATGTCTTGTGTTTCTTTTACTTTCTGATCAATATCTACACCGTCAGAAGCACTTTCAGTCAATGCGTTGATAATGGCAGTACGAACATCATCACCCCAAACTGATGCAACAGTAGGGACAGTTACATTTGCATTGTTTGCCATTGAAGTTGCTTCACCTAAGAGTTTTACAGTAGCGTCATCAGAGCCACTTGCAATTTGTGCAGCATCAATCGCCTGGCTAGCTGGGTTGGCACCAACTTTTTCGAAAATGGTTGTCTGAACTTCATCACTAGTCATATATTTTACAAACTCCAAAGCAAGTTTTTCTTCTTCTGCAGAAAGGTTGCTTGAAATTGTAATACCACCACCAGCTGAACTAATCGCAACATTACCAGCATACAAACCTGGTTTTAAAGCAGTATTATCTTTCAATCCACCTGCTGCCCAAACACCATTAAAGAATACAGCTGATTTATTTTCTGTAAAATCAGTAGAATAGACATTGGCATCACCGCCTGCATTGGCTGAGCCATTTGCTTGAACTTCTGTCGTAACCAATTTAAGCGCTTCAGCAAATTCTTTTGAATCTATTCCTTCAATAGTTAGAGGTCCTTCTAACAGTTTACGACCTGCTTCAGATGAGCCAAGTACTGTGTTAAAAAGACGAATTGCTGGTTCCCCTGCACCAAAGGCATAGACTCCTTGTTTCCGAACCAAAGCCATAGCTTCAGTAAAGTCACTCCACTTGGTCCATTGGTCAGGAGTTTTAGCTCCAGCTTTTGAGAAAATATCCGCATTATACCATAGACCCAAGGTCAACAATTGGTCATGTACTGTGTAGATTTTTCCATTTACATCATTTTGTGTATAGTTTAGACCAACATTTTTTTCTAAGCCATTTTCATCAATATATGGTTTCAAATCTAGAACTAAGCTTTGTTCAATCGCCGCCAGGGAAACATCACTACCAGCCAAGTCAATCATATCTGGAAACTCACCACTTGCAACCTTGTTGTTCATGATGTCTGTCAAACTTCCGTTCACAGGAATCGGTTTAAATTCAACGTCACCAGTTGCGTGTCTTTTAGCAAATTCATCATAAAGATCACGCATGACTTTGGCTGCTGGCCATTCTTCTTCACTATGGTGATAGCCATGATAGAACTCTAGAACAGTATCGTCACCACTTGCAGCTTTTTCAGTACTTGAACTAGTTCCTGATGACGACCCGCAAGCAGCAAGAATGACTGAAGCAAACAAACATAATGCACCGCATTTCAACAAACTTTTTTTCATTTTATTTTCCTCCGAAATTATTTCCTTTGTCCGTATGTTTTAAATTTTTCAGCCATCAATTCCATTTCTTCATCTGGAAGGATCACTGGTTCTCCTATACTTTTGGCAACACAATAAATTTTTGAACAGTACTCAACCTCCTCAATGATATTGAAGGCATTCAGTAAATCCTGAGCACCTGCCAAGATACCGTGGTTAGCAAGAAAGACTGCACGTCTATCTTTCATAGCCTCAGCAGCGTTTTCAGCTAATTCCTTAGTCCCATATGTGGCATAATCTGCTACTCGGACATCCTTTCCTGCTACAGCAATCATATAGTGGCTAGCTAGCAATGGTTCTCTTAGCACTGACAGAACGGTTCCGTAAGTGGTATGGGCGTGAATGACTGCATCAAGGTCCTCTCGTTGCTGGTATTGAATCAGGTGCATATACCACTCGCTAGAAGGAAGTTTTTCACCTTCGACTACTCTCCCTTCCAAGTCCATGATAACGATATCCTCTTCCTTGATTTCAAAGAAATCAATTCCAGATGGAGTAATTGCTATTAGACCTTTTTCACGGTTAAATACGCTCAAGTTCCCACCAGTACCTTTGGTTAAGCCTTCAGTAACTAACTTTTTACCGTACTTTATAAGTTCCTTTCTTTCTTTTCCCATAAACATAAAGTATTCTCCTTTTATTTACTATATAGCGGTCCTAAAACCTCACACATCTTGAAATCCGCTGCTTCTAAATCTTTAGTACCAACACCGTCAAAAATGCTTGGACGGAAAATTCGTTCTCTTGGAATATTGTGGAGGGCTACTGGGATTCGCAACATACTAGCCAGAGTGATAACTTCCGCACCAATGTGTCCATGAACAAAGGCACCGTGGTTAGAACCCCAATGATTCATAACATCATAAACCGTTTCAAAACCAGATTCTCCAAGATTCGGAGCAAACCAGGTTGTTGGCCATGTTTTATCTGTTCGCTCATCCAAGGTATAGTGTACTTCATCATCCAATGGGCAGGTGTAGCCTTCGGCAATCTGTAGACTTGGACCAACACCCTTGACTAAATTGACACGAATTAAGGTTACAGGTAACTCACCTTGAGTTTTGAAGTGAGAAGAATAACCGCCGCCACGGAAATATTCGTAATTAGCTCGACACCAGTCTGTAGCTTCCAGACAAGCTTTGATGTCCTCCTCCGTCATATTCCAAAATTCTTTCATGGTTGGCTGACCAGCTTCATCGCGTGCTGCTGCACTTCCATCAAGGGCTGAAGCACCTGAGTTGATAAGGTGAAGAATACCATCTTTTGCCCGACCTGTTAGTTTTTGACCAGTTACTCGTTTGACCGCCTCTGGGCTCCAATAAGTCCGAACATCAGAGAAAATTGGAGCCTTGTTGGTTAGAAGGGTTCCAAATAGCATGGCAATCGCATTCAAGGTATCATTTTCTGTTGCAAAGGCAGTAACAGGTCTTGGACCATTCCAGTCAAAGGTAGAAGCCAGAATCGCTTCAGCGAAATCTCCATTAGGCAACCAGTCTGTCCATTGACGTTGACCTTGGAAACCACCTGAAATAGCATTTCTTCCACGAGCTTCCTCTTCCCAACCAATCTCTGCCAAGCGAGGATTTCCAAAGAGAATATCTCGAATAATCAAGGTTTGCTTGGCAATAAATTCCCAATCCTTATCAGCTGGAATCACCTTAGACTTGGTAATCACGTCTGGAAATTCTTTTCCTGCATTGATGTCAACACCCTCTTTACAATATTCCTTGATCCAAGCAAGAGCTTTTTCATATTCTTCTTTATCGTAGATTTCCAACTCCATACGGCGAAGGATTTCTGTCATATCCACAAATTCGACCAACATTCCCAGATAGTCTTCAAAGAAGGAAGTGGTAACCTGAGAACCCGCAATCCCCATTGAAGAAGCTCCAATGTTGACATAGGACTTGCCTTTCATCTGACCAGCAGCAATCGCCCCTTTGGCAAATAGCAAGATTTTTTCAGCCACATCAGCAGGAATGCTATTGTCATCCAAGTCCTGAACATCATGGCCATAAATCTTGAATGCTGGGTAACCCTTTTGAGCATAGCCACTCATGGCTGCGGCTAGATAAACTGCACCAGGCCGCTCTGTCCCATTAAAGCCCCAAATAGCTTTAATCGTGTGCGGATCCATATCCATGGTTTCTGTCCCATAGCACCAACTTGGTGTGACAGATAAGGTAGCAACTATATTGTCACGAGCAAACTCATCGTAGACAATACCTGCATCGCCCTGACCACCAATGGTTCGACTGGCCAGTAAACACTGAACAGGTGTTCCATCTGCATAACGCAAATTGGACTCAATCAAATCCTTAGCAGCTAGGGCCATCTGCATGGTTTTTTCTTCTAAGGATTCCCTTACACCGCCCTGTCGACCGTCAATGGTTGGACGGATTCCAATTTTAGGATATAGTGTCATTTTCTTCCTCCTCTTTTGGGTAGAAATAGTTAAATGTTATAGACTCTTTGACAAGTTTCTTGGCTTCTTTCATATCTTTAACACAGCCAAGAGCCTTAAATTGAACGAGTGCATTACCAATTGAAGTTGCTTCATACAGACCAGTAACCACAGTCTTTCCTGTTACATCTGCTACTAATTGTGAGAAATAGTTCGACTTAGAACCACCGCCTATCAAGTCAATCCTCTTATAGACATTTCCAGTTATTTTTTCCAATTGTAGAATGACTTCTTGATATTTTTCGGCCAAACTTTGATAAACTATTTTAAATAGAATTGCTGGATCTGGTGATATTGTTATATCTTCATCTGCAAAATAATCGACAATCTTTTCAATCATGTTCCCTGGACTTGAAAATGTCGAAGCATCCGTATCAAATGTTGGGACACAACTTCTCGTATTACTCACCATTTCAGTAATTTCGTCATAAGAAAAGTCATTGCCTAATTTAAAGAATGATTTTTTTAATTCTTCAAGAATCCAGAGTCCAGTACAATTTTTCAAAAATCTAGTGGTCCCATCATAGCCCGCTTCATTTGTAAAATTATACTTCAGCGCACTATCTGTAAGTATAGGAGATTTCAACTCTGTTCCGATTAATGACCACGTTCCACAAGAAATATATAGTAAATTTTCTTCTTCATGTGGTATCGCTGCTACCGCACTTGCTGTATCATGTTGACAGACATTGACTACTACTATTTCATTCTTTGAAATTTCTTTAGATGTTTTACCTAGAATATTTCCTTCGGATACTAATTTCGGTAAAAGTAATTCAGAAATTTCAAATGTTTTTAAAACCTCTTGGTTCCAGTCTTTTGTCAAGGGGTTAACCATTTGCATTGTAGAGGCTATACTTCTTTCAATCGCAACCTCACCAGTCAATGAATAATTCAAATAATCAGAAATCATTAATAGTTTATTTGCTTTGAAATATTCTTCAGGAGTCTGAGATTTACATGCAATTAATTGAAATAGTGTGTTAATCTCCATTAACTGATTACCAGTCTTAAAATACAAATCATTTAAAGAAGAGTATCTAGCAATCTCATCTAATATTGATTCTGTTCGACTATCTCGATAACTAACAGGTTGAGTAATGATTTCACCATTAGTATCCAAGAATACAAAATCTACTCCCCATGTATCAATTCCTATAGAAGATAATTTTGACTGCTGTTGAGAAACTTTAATACATTTTTTTATATTTTTTTCTAGGTTATCTATGTTCCAACATAATCTTCCCTTAACTTTATGAATTGAATTTTTAAATCTACTAACTTCTTTCGAAATCAATTTTCCCTTTTCAATAGAATACAGGATTCCTCTACCTGACGTAGCACCAAGATCGATTGCCAATATAGTTTTCATTAGACTCCTTTTCTGTTACCGCTTTCATGATTTTATTTTAATATATCTACAATTCCATTACAATACTTGAACGATAGATTGAAAACTATTCAAAATATTGATACAAAATCGCCATTTTTGTTCAAAATATGTTATTATGTACTTAAGAGGTGTTAGCATGAGTAGAGATAAACGATTACAGGAAATAACAGATATTCTTCAAAATAGAAAGAGAATCGATGTAAAACAACTTGAAAAATTAACTTTTTCAAGTACTTCTACACTTCGTAGAGACCTAATTTTTCTTGAAGAACAAGGACTCATAAAACGAAAACATGGGGAGGTTATATTAAACTCCTTTAATACTGTTGAGCTTGCACATAGTATCAGGGAAACTGAAAATAGATCTGAGAAAAAAATAATTGCTGACCTTGCAAAAGATTTTATTGGTCCAGGGATGTGTATTTACTTGGATTCAAGTACAACAGTTTATGAATTATGTCCTTTCCTATCTACTATAGACAACTTAATTATTTTTACGAATGGACTTAATACTGCTCAGTTGCTTTCTGAACTTTCTAATCCAACAATGAAAATTTTCATTACTGGGGGTGAGGTTAAACACCACTCTGCCTCCGTTGTAAATCATAGTATGGAAAATAGTCTTCTTGAACATTTTAGTATTGACCTTGCATTTTGCTCCGCAAGAGGAATTGATGGAGAATATGTTTATGAAGCTTCTTTCAGTCAAGCAAGTGCTAAAAAAACTATCATTGATAAAGCTAAAGAGACTATATTACTTATTGATAGTTCAAAATTTCGTATATCTGGATTTTTCAAAATTAATAATTTAAAGCAGTATAAAACTATTATCTCAGACAAATTTCCTGATGAATCACTATTAACTTCTGCAGAAAAATATGAAGTTGAATGGATTGCCAACAGATAATATCTTAGCTTACCGCTCTACAATATTAAACTGTTGTGACGAGCTCAGTAAGTGGGTACCCACTTATGATAAAATGTAACGAAAAAAGCAGAACCTTTGGTATCTGCTTTTTTCGTTACATTTTACTTTTTAGGGAGAAACCTAAGACCCCCAATATAAAGATTTTCTTAATAGAAAAACGTACTAGACCAAATCAATTAAAATTCAACTCTCTGACAAAGGGAGAGAATTGCTCATAACCCTCCTATGCCATCAATTTCTGTACCTGTCTATACTCTTCTACAGAAAAATTTACTTCCTTACTAACTTATTCTCCCATCTGATGTCCTCCGTAACCGTTATTATCGGTTCATACCCGCCCTCGTAACAGACTCGGCGCCACAATATTATCATATTTTGGGGTCTTCGCGAGCTCAGAGATGATATAAGAATAGCAGGGAAGATTTGGAAAAGAAGGTAAGAAAAAAGAGAGCCTGAGCTCTCAATACTATATTTAGGTCAAACTATTATTTCGATTAACTAGTTCTTCAAAAATAATTTTACATATATACTTATCTATAAAACTCCTTAGCATTCTTATATTTTCAAATCAATCCTAGAGAATATAGGTAATCCAAGTTTTTCTACTATTTCATTATCATTACAAAAATTTGTTGTTAAAACAAATATACGTTAGAAACATCTACAGAGTAATTTATATCTTCCAACTCCCCTTCATCAAACATTTGATAAAAAACGTTGTATAAACCAATATTTACTTTGTCAAATTCATCAATTAAGACAATGTTTGTTTCTCTTGACAATAAATCTTTTACCAACACCTAAATTTCCGTAAAATAAGATGACAAGTGGAGATTTATCAGTAAAGTTGAGGTTCTTTAATAGACCAATTGAAACATCTTTTTATCAATCCTCTTGTACTATGAGTAGATATCTTCAAATTAAACTCTCAATGAGGATTTAATTCTTTTAGGTGGATTTTGTATCGGTCTTGGAAAAACTACTGCGTCCTGCAAACGTTTCTTGAAGTTTAAGAGAGAGGCTAGCAACAGCTTTCTTCTAAACAAAGCCATATTTATTGGTATTAACTTCAATCTTAGTGCATCAATGTAAAGACACTCTAGAGAGACTAATTCTTCCATTTTAAGTCGAAGATTAAGGTCGATAAATAAGTTTCTTATCGCCTCTATCATCCCATTAGCAACACAAAAACGATTGATGGTTCGATAACTGATAACAAGTTGGCCGGTCAAATAATGCATGACTAGATTTTTAATCATGAGTTTCTCTATTTTTCGTCCAGAAAAAATTCCTTGAGAATAAGCCAATAAAAGAGCTAACAGTAGCAGTTTAGGATGATAAGATGGACGATCGAATTCATGATAAAAAGTAGTAAAATAATCCTCATCTAACTCATTAACCACTTTTTCAATGGTAAAAACGATATGGTCTTGTGGTAAATAAGAACTGATTTCTGTTGACTGCGTTCTAATACGCTGATAAATCAGCTTTTACAACCCTTTTTCGATGTCAATCTTCACTTGACTCTATCTCCCACCTCGAAAGATTCCCAAATCTTTCGAGCCATGCAGGGGTGAGTTATAAAGGTTCGGGGAACCTTTATAATTGGGAAATACAACTTACGAAGTAAGTGTCAAAAACGGTCTGGGGATAGACCGTTTTAGATCAGCAACAAGAAATTAAGACTTGCTGAAAATCAAGTTTCTTTGAAACTACTGATTCGCTTTTTAATTTTTAGGCTCATGAATAAAATCTCCACTGGAGACTTTATTTGTCTCACTCCCTATCATTAGCTTAATTCAGCAACGATTTCTTTGATTTGTTCTTTTGTGTGCACACCAGCCACTTGTTTCACAACTTCGCCGTCTTTTTTGAACAGCAATGTTGGAATTGACATGATACCAAATTTTTGTGCGGTATCTGGATTTTCATCAACATCGATTTTGACGATTTTAAGTTCGTCTTCATCGATTTCTTCTGACAATTGTTCCAAAATTGGCGCTTGCATCAAACATGGACCACACCAAGTTGCCCAAAAGTCAATAAGGACAAGCCCTTCACTTGTTTCTGCTTCGAATGTCGCATCTGTAATATTATGTGCCATAATAAATTACCTAGAACTCTAGAGGTTACTGGAAAATACCTTATTAAAAAGTAAACTACGACCAGCTAAACAATCCTAAAGTTCATTTCCTTTTCTATTAGTTTATGAGCCTATTTTACGAGAAAATTGTTGATTTGACAATTAATTGCTACGGAAAACAATTTTTTGAAAACTTCTCATTTTCCATATCTGTCTGACTTATATGCTATAATAAAGCTATTCTCACATAAAGGACTGCTATGAAAAATTACGATATATTTTATAACAAGCTGACACGAAGTTTTCAGAATAAACCGACCGCCATTCGTTGCCTGCAAATTGTCAATAGTTTATTAACAAAAATCATGTATTTGGTTTATCCGCTAATGCTAATTTACCTGTTTTGTAAACAGCCAAATAGGTTGATTGCTTTCATTCTTATCCCAGCTATTTCATTTGTGTTAGTATCAGTTGTGCGCAAGCTACTCAATGCCCCTCGTCCTTACGAGACTTGGAACATCACACCACTTATTTTAAAAAATACCAAGGGACAATCTATGCCAAGTCGTCATGTCTTTTCGGCAACCATTATCAGCATGGCTATTTTACGGTTGAACCTTATTTTGGGCATTTTCTTTCTGATATTATCCCTAGTGATTGCACTTTGCCGCGTTTTAGGCGGTGTACATTATCCTCGCGATGTCATGGTGGGTTTTCTCGTTGGAATCGTCTGTGGATTACTGCTTTTCCTTTTTTAGTTGTCAACCTATAATCCCCAACTTTTAAAGAGCTGGGGATTTTTCAAACCATAATTTTTGCTTTTGGAAATTCATCAACTCAGTTATCAACAGGATGTAGATTTTTAAGGGATAAATCCAAAATTTTAGCAGAATGAGTAATTGCTCCACTTGAGACATATTGGACATTCAAATCAACATAAGAAGCCAGATTTTCCTTAGTCACATTTCCAGAAATTTCGATTTCTGCCTTGCCATTAACCACAGCAACTGCTTCTTTCATTGTGTCATGGTCCATATTATCAAGCATGATAATGTCAGCACCTGCTTCCACAGCTTCTTTGACCATTTCAAGCGTTTCAACTTCGATTTCAATTTTACGAACAGACGGAGCATAATTTTTAGCAGCAAGAACAGCCTCCTTGACACCACCTGCTGCGCCAATGTGATTATCTTTCAACAGGACACCGTCTGATAAATTGTAACGGTGATTTTTACCGCCGCCAACTTTAACAGCGTATTTTTCAAAAATACGATTATTTGGCGTGGTCTTACGTGAATCAAGAAGTGTAATCGGACTGTCTTTCAACAGCTCTGCCATTTCATGCGTGTAAGTCGCAATGCCACTCATACGTTGCAAATAGTTAAGAGCCGTACGTTCGCCTGACAGTAAGACACGAATATCACCATGAACGGTTCCCAAATGTTGTCCTGCCTTGACAGCTTCACCGTCTTTCACCCAAACGTCAAAGGTTGTCGTTGGGTCAAGCAAGTAAAAAACGCGTTCAAAAACAGGTAAGCCACAGATAATCCCATCTTCTTTACAAATCAAATCAACTTGACCAGCCACATTTTCAGGCATAACACTATTCGTTGAGACATCTTCATTGTTAATATCTTCAGACAAAGCACTCAAAATGAGCGGGTCAACGTTTAATTTTAGGGTAATTGGGTCTAACATCATTATCCTTTCTTTTCTCAATTCTGACTATACAATACAACTAGCCAGTTGATTTTGCTCGGTTAACTTTTCAAGCACCATTTTCTTGTAGTCCTCTTCGAGACTTTCTTGGTCTTGATAATCTTCCAAATCTAGCTCTGACAAGCTTTCTGGCAATTTAGCAACTGTTTCATAGTGAGCCACCAAATCTTTAGCCGCACGTTTCGCAAAAACGAGACTTTCAAGCAGCGAATTACTTGCCAGACGGTTTTGCCCATGCACACCATTACAAGCTGTTTCACCAACCGCATACAGAGCATCCATGGTTGTTTTGCTGTGGTGATTAACCTTAATTCCACCCATGAAATAATGCTGCGCTGGCACGACAGGAATACATTCTGTGAATGGGTCATAGCCAGCCTCACGACAATGTGCCAAGATATTTGGAAAATGCTCTTCCAATTCTTTTTTGGAAATGGTGCGTAAATCTTCCCAAACATGGTCTGTGCCGTCTTTTTCCATTTGTTTTAAAATAGCTTGTGCTACAACGTCACGAGGCTGCAATTCATCCACAAAACGATTCATATTTTTATCGTAAAGCAGTGCCCCTTCCCCACGAACGGATTCAGAAATCAAAAATAAGCGTTCTTTTGGATTTTCTTGATAAAGAGTGGTTGGGTGAATTTGCACATAAGACATATCCTTGAGTTCAATGTCATGTTTTAGAGAAATAGCTAGCGCATCACCTGTCAAATGTTTGAAATTGGTGCTGTTTTTATACAAACCACCAACACCACCGCTGGCAAGAACAGTCACGTCAGCTGTGATTTTTTCCAAATCACCATTTTCAAGACGCACCACGCCACCGTAACAACGATTATCTTCTTCTAAAATATCAAGCAAACAGGTGTGTTCCATCAACGTAATGTTTGGACGCTTTTTAACCGCAGCAAGCAATCTACTTGTGATTTCTTTTCCTGTTGTGTCTTGATAAAAGAGAATGCGTTTATCCGAATGCGCACCCTCACGTGTAAAGACTAGATTGCCATTTTCATCACGTTGAAAATCCACACCAAAATCAAGCAAATCTTTGATAACATCAGGTGATGACTTAATCATCAAATCAACAGAAACCTTGTCATTCTTATAATGACCAGCTCGCAAAGTGTCCTCAAAAAACGATTCATAATCCGAATCATCTTTTAACATACAAATGCCACCTTGAGCTAAAAAGGAATCGCTATTTTCTAATGTATCTTTAGTAATAATAGTAATTTGAAGTTCTTGTGGCAAATTCAGCGCCGTATAAAGCCCTGAACAACCACTCCCTACAATAAGTACATTTGTTTTCATACAAACCTTCTTTTTTTGACAATTACAAGTGAACTAAAACTGTAACCGTCACTTTTATTAACACTATTTAAAATAGGTTAGTTATTAAATCATACGACTTAGGAAACATTTTACCACTAAACTTTACACCTGACAAGACATCTAAGCAAAATTCTTTACAAGTGTCTTGACACTAATAGATTACAGGACTATAATATATAACTAAGACAATTCAAGGAAGGATACCACAATCTACAATGAATACAAGAGAGATGCAAGATGAGATTTTACGTCTCAAAAAGGAAAAAGGGGTCTGCATTTTAGCCCATGCCTACCAAAGTCAGGATATTTGGGAAGTGGCTGATTTTGTCGGTGACTCTTTTGCCTTGAGTAAATACGCTGCCAAAGCACCACAAGACACAATTATCATGTGTGGCGTTCGTTTCATGGCAGAAACTGTCAAGGTTCTATCTCCTGAAAAAACATCTATCCTAGCAAATCCAATGGCTGGCTGTCCAATGGCTGCGCAAATTGATAAAAAGTTAGTCAGCTGGTTAAAGGAAGCTCACCCAGATTACACCGTTGTTGCTTATATCAACACAACATCAGAAGTAAAAACACTTGTTGACGTTTGTGTGACATCTTCTTCTGCTGTCAAAATCATCAGTAACATTGACAATGACAAAATCCTTTTTGTTCCAGACCGCAATCTTGGACAATGGGTCGCTGAACAATGTCCTAATAAGCAATTTGAATTTTTCAAAGGTGGCTGTCCAACGCATATGCGCATGCGTAAACGTGATGTCATTCGTGCGCGTGAAGAACATCCAAATGCCAAAGTTCTTGTTCACCCAGAATGTCTAGCAGAGGTAACCGAATTAGCTGATTTTGCAGGAAGTACCACAGAAATCATGGCTTACGCCAAAAACAGTTCTGAAAAAGAATTTATCATCGGTACCGAAAGCAGTATTGTCCAACATTTGCAATTCGAATGTCCAGACAAACGTTTCTATCTGTTATCAACCGAGTGCGTTTGCCACAATATGAAAATGACAACACTAGCCGATATTTATAATTGCTTACTCGGTCAAGCAGGCGAAGAAATCACCCTAGATGAAGAAACAATCAATGGTGCACGCCGCTCTATCGACCAAATGATTCTACTCGGACAAAAATAAATTTTATGTGCATTTTCTACAAACAAAAAGCTCTTCCATTTTTCAGGAAGAGTTTTTTGGTAGTTGTTCTGAATTGTGAAAAAAGACTTTTTCTATCTTCACCCTAGATTTGCAATGGTGCAGCCGCTGCCACCTGCATTTTGTGGGGCATAACCAAATGATTTGACGTGTTTGTTGCGGCGAAGGTATTTTGTGACACCTTCACGGATAACACCTGTTCCGATACCGTGAATAATATCGACTTGTGCCATGTTATTTAGCAAGGCTTGGTCGATAAATTCATCCAATTCTTGCATGGCTTCTTCATAGCGTTTACCACGAAGATCAAGGCGGGCACGTGGACCAGCTGATTTTTTGCTTTTCTTGACCACATTGACTTGTTTTTTCTTCGGTTTTTGGGCTTCCTCTTGAACTTTAACAAGGGTAAATTCGTCCTCTTTAAGTGTCATTTTAATAAGACCAACTTGCACTTCCCATTTCCCGTTTTTCCCTTGGTTAACCAATGTTCCGCGTTGTCCGTAAGCTGTGACGACAATGTCATCACCCACGCGCGGTGCGCGCAATTTTTTAGCTTTCTTGAGGACTTTATTTTTCGACAAATCAACTTCAGGCGCCAATTTTTTCAGCTGACTTTTGGCTTCAATAACTTCATGCGGTTTAAGGCTTGCTCTATCATGAAGATTTTTGAGAATTTCTTCACTCTCTGTCATGGCTTTATCCACAATTTCTTGCGCTTTGGCGCGAGCTTTTTCAAGTTCTTTGTCCTTGGCATGTGAAAATTCGTTATAAAGTTTCTTGACCGCACGATTGAATTTGAGGTTATCTTGTTCCACTTCTTTGATATGGTCAAGTCGTTTACGACTTTCATGGTTTTGTTCTTCCAAACGCTCGATGATATGGTTAACATCCGTATCAGAGTCTGTCAAACGCTCTGCTTCATTGACAATAATCTCTGCTAAACCAAGACGACGAGCAATTTCAAAGGCATTTGAGCGCCCTGGTACACCTTGCATAAAATGATAAGTTGGACTTAATGTCTCTGTATCAAATTCCATACTGGCATTTTCCACAAATTCTGTCTCAATACCGTAAGCTTTCAATTCTGGATAATGTGTCGTTGCCATGGTTTTAATTTCCATGAGACGAAGGTGTTCAAGAATGGCAATCGCAAGACTGGCACCTTCTTGTGGGTCAGTTCCTGCTCCCAATTCATCGACCAAGACAAGACTATCTTTATCTGCTGCTGCCAAAATCTCAACAATATTTGTCATATGGCTTGAGAATGTTGACAAACTTTGTTCGATAGATTGCTCGTCGCCAATATCTGCAAAAATCTCATTAAATACGGCGATTTTACTACCTTTGTCAGCCAAGATTGGCAAGCCTGATTGCGCCATAAGCTGCGCTAAGCCTAATGTTTTCAACATGACTGTCTTACCACCAGTATTTGGGCCTGTAATAACAATAACGGTCAATTCGTTAAGAAAATGAAGGTCATTGGCGACTGGATCGGTCAAAAGCGGGTGGCGAGCTTGTAATAGTTGCACGGTTTTATCTGCTGATAATTGTGGCACGATTGCGTTGTTTTCCTGCATGAAGAGGAACTTAGCACGAACAAAATCCAAATGCCCTAAAACCCACGCATTGTTACGAATAATATTAGTATGTGGGCGAAGCATATTTGACAATTCACGTAAAATACGTGCCATTTCGTGACGTTCATCTGCTCGCAATTGCGTGATTTCTTCATTAAGTTGCACTACTGCGCGCGGTTCAATATAAACCGTACTTCCTGATGCCGAAATATCATGCACAACCCCTGAAATACGGTTGCGGTAGCTATTTTTCACAGGCAAAACCGCACGACCATTACGACTAGCAATCAAAGTCTCTGTCAAATGATCAGCTTGTTTTTTCAAAATATCCTGCAAAATTTGACGAACTCTACCTTCGTCATGATTGATTTGGCGACGAATACGGTCTAATTCTGAACTTGCAAAATTTTCAATGAAACCACCGTCATTAATCGCTTGTAAGCTACCTTGCAGACTTGGCAACAATTCAATCTTCTCAAAAAGAGTATTTAATGCAGACAACTCTACATTTTCCAAATCATTATAAAAATGCTTGATTTCAGCTGAGACTTGCAAGACTTTCTTGATGTCGATAATTTCTGAAATATTAACGTCAGCATCCAATTCCAAGCGACGCATACTTTCAGAAATGTCACGCAAACTCCCCATTCCAAAAGAATGGTGTTCAATGAAAATCTGTTCCATGTCCGACATTTCATCAAAGGAACGTGAAATGCGGTCAGGCTCAGTCATTGGCTCAAGTTTACGTAACTCGTCTTGGCCTTGCTCAGTCTGTAAATAGCCAGCAAAAAGTTGCTTGACTTTATCAAATTCTAACTGTTCTAAAATTCTGTTGTTCATATCTTTATTATACCAAAAACCTAACTTTTCTCGTGCTTCCTAGGCACGCTGATGCTTTTATTATATATTGAACAAGTCTGAGGTGATTTACCCCAGACTCCTTTATTATCCTAGAATCGCTGTTACCCATAACGCTTTTATAATATTCGATAAAGGTGGCAAATCATTGACAATCACGCGCCCAAGAAAGCTGCCTGATAGAATATTTTGCACCGTCGTCATAGGAACAGTCGCTAATATTGTAAATACAAGATTGAAAAATATCAATGTGACTAAAATCGCTAAAACACCACTGACACAATTCATTTTAACATTATCAAAGTGATTGATTGGCGCCAAATGCACCAAAATACCGATGAAACGAAAAAGCAAATAAACCACCACATAAATGGCTGTAAAAGCTACTCCCGCATAATAAACTTGATCTAAATCAAAAATATTAACGTCCGTAAAAAAATTCACCGTTGCTCCCTGACTAGCATTAGAATAGGGAATCCACAGCGTTATTTTTTCAGCTAATGTTTGATAAAACTGGCTAGCAATCACAAGTGAGACAATACTTGCTATGAAATAGTAGGTTTGCAAAATAATCCCACGTGAATAACCGATATAAAAATGCCAGATTAAAATCAATACAAGAAGAATTGATAACATAATTAATCCTCATCGGAATCAGACTTGCTGGCTTTCTCCTTAATATCTACAATCGCTTCAGCGCGAAGAGCCGTCAATTCTTTTTCCATCTTTTCAACTTCAATCTCACGACTAAGCTGAGTAGAAAGCGAATTGATAGCCATCAAAATAGCAATCGTTTCATTATCAGCTTGTGGTAATTTTTCCTTGATAGTATTATATTTTTCTTTGGCTACACGCTCAACCTCTTCCATGAAGAGATTATCCTTATCCGTTGTCAATGTGAGTGGTTTATCACCAAAGACGAATCTATAACGATTTTTACTTTTCATATAGTCACCTCTTTGACATTATACCTTAAAATAAGCATTTCGTAAAATGTAAGCACGGAAAAATCTCACTTTCTGCCAACTGTTTTGCCCTCTTAGAGCGTTTTTATGATAAAATAAAATCATGAATACCATTGTTATGAAAATGGGTAAAGATGATTTGCAAAATCTGATAAAGGCACTAACTAGCCAGCAAGTCAACAATAACAATCCCTATGTCACTTTTGCGGCAAAAGTAAAAGGGGTTACGGTTCTTGTTTACACATCTGGCAAAGTCGTCTTTCAGGGTGCAAATGCGGAAACTATCGCTGAACAATTTGGCTATCAATCAGCTAGCCAGTCAACAAGTGACACCGTTAGTGGTCAGAATATACCCCTTATCGGCTCAGATGAGGTTGGTAATGGGTCTTATTTTGGTGGACTGGCTGTTGTTGCTAGTTTTGTGACCCCTGATGACCATGCCTTGCTTAAAAAGCTTGGAGTAGATGATTCCAAGAACTTAACAGACAGCAAAATCCGTCAAATCGCCCCAATCTTAGAAAACAATATCAAGCATAAAGCTCTGCTATTGTCCCCACAAAAATACAACCAAGTCGTCGGTAAAGGAAAAATGCACAACGCTGTCTCTGTCAAAGTAGCTCTTCACAATCAAGCTATTTATCTGCTTCTCCAAGACGGTGTCAAGCCCGAAAAAATTGTTATCGATGCTTTTACCAGTCGGCAAAATTATCAAAAATACCTTAAAAATGAAGCCAACCAATTTGCTAATCCGCTGACACTCGAAGAAAAAGCTGAAGGAAAATATTTGGCAGTTGCCGTCAGCTCAATCATCGCTCGCAACCTTTTCTTAGAAAATCTCGATAAACTTAGCCAAGAAGTTCAGTACAAACTCCCAAGCGGTGCTGGTAGCCAGTCAGATAAAGTTGCGAGTCAAATTTTAACAGCCTATGGCATGTCTGGCTTAGAACATACTGCCAAGCTTCATTTTGCAAATACCCAAAAAGCGCAAGCATTATTAAAAAAATAAAAGTAGAGGAAGATTTATGAAACACTTTATTAAAGAATGGGGACCACTAATCCTTTTCTTTCTTATTCTTATACTTAGTCGTGCCTTTATTTGGCAACCTGTAAAAGTTGACGGTCATTCAATGGATCCAACGTTAGCTGACGGTGAGCGTCTTATTGTCCTATCAACCACATCTATTGACCGTTTTGATATCGTTGTTGCTAAAGAAACCGAAAACGGTAAGACAAAAGAAATTGTTAAACGCGTGATTGGGATGCCAGGCGATACCATTACTTATAAAAATGATGTCCTCTACGTTAATGGCAAGAAAGTTGACGAGGACTACTTAGATGAATACAAAAAAGCCTTTGAGGACGACCAACTGCAAGATACTTATTCGTACAATACCTTATTCCAAGAGTTAGCTGAAGACTCAGATGCTTTCACAACTGATAGGGATGGCAATACCGAGTTTACAGTCAAAGTTCCAAAAGGACAATATTACCTTCTTGGAGACGACCGTATCGTTTCAAAAGATAGTCGTGAAGTGGGAACTTTCTCTAAATCAGATATCGTCGGTGAAGTCAAATTCCGCTTATGGCCACTCTCAAAAATCGGCGTTATTAATTAATAAAATAAGTCTGGACTCTTTGGTCCAGACTTTTCTTAACTCTCACTACCTAAATAGATTAAAAGTTTGTTTATCTGATTAGCAATGATATAATAAAATCATTATAGTAATCAAGTAAGGACACGTTATGGAATACTTCTTTTCTGGCACAATTGACCGTATTATTTTTGAAGATGCCAGTAATTTCTTTAAAATTGTATTACTCGAAATTGAGGATACTGATTCAGACTTTGATGATTTTGAAGTCATTGTTACTGGAACAATTGCTGATATTATCGAGGGAGAAAATTATACGTTTTGGGGTGAATTAACGCAACACCCAAAATATGGCGAACAGCTCAGAGTCACACGTTACGAGCGCAGCAAACCAACTTCTTCTGGTCTAATTAAATATTTTTCAAGCGACCATTTCAAAGGAATTGGTAAAAAAACTGCTGAAAAAATTGTGCAGCTTTACGGTGACAATACCATTGATAAAATCCTAGAAGACTCTAGTAAATTAGACAGTATTTCTGGGCTTTCTAAGGAAAATAAAGACAACTTTTTAACCAAACTCAAGCTTAATTATGGTACAGAGCTCATTTTAGCCAAGTTGGCAGAGTATGGCTTGACTAATCGTGTTGCCTTTGACATTTTTAATCAATACAAGGAAGACAGTCTTGATATTATCCAAGAAAATCCTTATCAATTAGTCGAAGACATTCAAGGGATTGGTTTTAAAATCGCTGACCAACTCGCTGAACAATTAGGAATCGAAGCGGACGCTCCTCAACGTTTTCGTGCCGCTCTCGTACACAGTCTTTTTGAAACTTCTATTGAGCGAGGAGATACTTACGTCGAAGCGCGTGATTTGCTTGAAAATGCCATTACTACCCTTGAAGAAGCTAGACAAGTTGAGTTAGACCCCGCAGCCGTTGCCAAAGAATTATCAACACTTATTGCTGAAGATAAGGTGCAAAATGTCGGTACCAAAATTTTTGACAATACTCTTTTCTATGCTGAATCAGGTATCAAAAAACACTTGACACGTATTCTTGATACACCACTCGACCAAAAGTTTTCAGATGATGACTTGCAAGAAGAAATCGCTGACGTTGAGGAAGCTTTCGGCATTTCTTACGACGATGTACAAAAAAATGCTATCAAAGAAGCGCTCAAGAGCAAGGTGTTTATTTTGACTGGTGGTCCTGGGACGGGAAAAACGACTGTTATCAACGGTTTGATTGCTGCCTACGCAGACCTTCATCAAATTGACCTTGAGAAAAAAGAGATTCCTATCATCTTAGCAGCGCCAACAGGACGTGCTGCCCGCCGTATGAATGAATTAACAGGCTTGCCAAGTGCGACTATTCACCGCCATTTGGGGTTAAATGGTGATAACGACTACCAAGCTATTGATGATTATCTCGACTGTGACTTGATTATCATTGATGAATTTTCGATGGTTGATACTTGGCTTGCCAATCAACTCTTTAGTTCCATTTCGTCCAATACTCAAGTCATCATCGTTGGAGATAGTGACCAATTGCCGTCTGTCGGTCCTGGGCAAGTATTAGCTGATTTATTAAAAATTGAAGCTCTTCCTCAACTAGCATTGACTAAAATCTTTAGACAATCAGAAGATTCAACCATTGTTACACTTGCTAATCAGATGAGACTTGGAAAATTACCAGCTGACTTCACACAAAAGAAAGCTGACCGTTCTTATTTTGAAGCAAGTGCACAATATATCCCAGAAATGATTCCTAAAATTGTCAGCGCAGCTGTTAAGAGTGGAATCGACCCACAAGAAATACAAATTCTTGCCCCAATGTACCGTGGCGCAGCTGGGATTAATCGACTTAATACCATTATTCAGGATTTACTTAACCCGCTTAAAGATCAACTCTCGTTTGCCTTGGGTGAGATGAATTTCCGTAAGGGTGACAAAGTTCTCCACCTCATCAACGATGCTGAACTCAATGTTTTCAATGGTGATATCGGCTATATTACAGACCTTATTCCTGCTAAATATACCGAATCCAAACAAGACGAGCTTTACATGTCTTTTGACGGCACTGAAGTTACCTACCCTCGTAATGAATGGCATAAAATCACCCTTGCTTACGCCATGTCAATCCACAAATCACAAGGGAGCGAATTTCAGGTTGTCATTTTGCCGATCACTCGCCAAAGTCACCGACTCTTACAACGTAACCTCATTTACACAGCTATCACCCGCTCTAAGAGTAAATTAGTGATGTTAGGGGAAATTGCCGCCTTTGATTACGCCATAAAAAACGAAGGCGCTAAGCGCAACACCTATCTTGTTCAACGCTTTACAAGCTCCGCTCAAGAAGAAGAAAGTATTGATTTACAAACTGAAATTTCTCAACAAACATCACCTAAAACAGATAATGAAGCTGAGAAAATCACCTCTCCAACTTCTCCCAAAACAAATATTTCTAAAGAAGAAAACATTCAACTGACACTAGATATTGCCGAAAATGAGCAAACACAAACAGAGCAAGAACCAAAAATCTATCGCTTGACAGAAGAAAACTTGGCATTTATCAACCCAATGATTGGCATTACCCAAGCCGACATTGAACAATTTTTTAAGAAATAACAGCCACCCCATGATACTCACAATCATGGGGTTATTTATAACTCAGAGTGTAATACAAATGTTTCAAAGCTTCTACACTTAAAATATTTTGATGTTTAAAACAGTCCAATCCCTTGAAACGACAAGCTTTATCAAAATACTAAGTATTGATAAAAAGCTATTTACAGAGAGAAATTTTGTGTTATAATATTTGTACTATCACATTAGTATAATCATTGTTTTAGGAGGTTTGATATGGTTTCTTATGAAAAAATTCGTCAATCATTGTGTTCTTGGACGCTCTTTATTGCATGGGTAAATGTTCTTGCAGTCCTTGCAAAAATCTTTACTATTATCAGCTACTTCACGTTACTTAATAATCTTGACACCATTAAAAGTACTTATGATGCCGATACTTACCAAACAATCGTGGCAGCTACAAATGTCTGGAACGTTATTATCATGATTGTTGCTTTGATTGCAAATATTGCCATTGCCTTCTTAGCGTTCAAAAATTTACCTAAAATCAAAGAAGATGCTCCAAGCTTGACACCTTACCGCCTTGGTTTGGTTTACACAGTTGTCTATAATGTAACAGGCATTATTCTTGCAGTTGTTTTAGGTAGCACATTATCAGTTACAACCTTCCTTCTCCCAGTTATTTTCCTAGCTCTTTATGGCTATGTCTATGCAAAAGCAGGGCAATTATTAGATAAAGACGAAGAGGAAAATGACGAGGCCGTCACTAAAGCTGAATAAGTATTATAATCTATAAAAATCAATACCGTCTCAGCAACTTACTAAGGCGGTATTTTAATTGTCAAATAAATTCAAGGGTTGGATATTATCCTCTAAACCTGTGACGGTCACCCCCAACAAGCGAACACCCAATTTTGACTCGTCTAAGCTATCGTAAATCGTTTTAGCAACTTGGTCAATCACTTCAAAATCATTGGTGACATCATCAAGGGTTATTCGTTTGGTTAAGGTTGAAAAATCCGAATAACGCACTTTTAAGACAATTGTCCGACCAACTTTATGATTACGTTGAAGCGTGTCAACCACTCGCTGGGCATTCTTTGAAATTTCCGATTTGACATCATCTTCTTCATATAATAATTTACCATAAGTTCGCTCACTTCCAATTGATTTGCGAATGCGGTTAGACTTGACTGGCGAATTTGAAATGCCACGCGCCTTACGATACAAATCATAGCCAAAGCGACCAAAAAGATCGATCAAGGTCATTTCAGGAATTTCCAACAAATCTGCTCCCGTAAAAACACCCAGTTGATGCAATTTTTCAACAGACCGTTTTCCGACACCGTAAAATTTTTCAATAGGAAGTTTTTCTAGAAAATCTTGGGCATCTTCTGGTAAAATTAAAGTTAATCCTTTCGGTTTTTCAAAATCCGAAGCGAGTTTAGCTAAAAATTTGTTATAAGAGACACCTGCCGAGCAGGTTAAATGGACTTCTTGCCAAATATCATATTGAATCATTTTGGCAATTTTAAGAGCTGATTTGATGCCGAGTTTATTTTCAGTGACATCTAAATAAGCTTCATCAATGGACATGGGCTCAACCAAATCCGTATAACGCTTGAAAATCTCACGAATCTGCATACCGACTTTTCGATATTTTTGATAATTACCTGAGATAAAAACGGCTTGCGGACAACGCTCATAAGCTTCTTTTGAGGACATGGCTGAATGAACACCAAATTTTCTGGCTTCATAATTGCAAGTTGAAACAACACCACGTCCACCTGTCTTTCGTGGGTCAGAACCGATAATGACAGGCTTACCTTTCAAGTCTGGATTATCCCGCTCTTCTACCGACGCAAAAAAGGCATCCATATCAATATGAATAATTTTTCGAGAAGTGTCATTAATTAAAGGAAAAATCAACATAAGCCTGTCCTTTCTGATTGTTTCTGAATCTATTATAACAATTTTCATGGTTTTCAACCAAACTTACAAATTTCTAGTACAGTTAAGTGTTTTTTATGGAACTGTACTAGAAAAGATTATCGTTTTTTGCGAGTTTTCTGCTTTGGAAAACGCTTCCTTTGTGATAAACTATACTTGTAAATGTAACAGATGGTCTGTTACTAGAATTTAAGGAGAAATCTCATTATGGCGACTGTTAAAACTAATACAGATGTTTTTGAAAAAGCCTGGGAAGGCTTTAAAGGTACTGACTGGAAAGAAAAAGCCAGCGTTTCTCGTTTCGTACAAGCTAACTACACACCTTATGATGGTGATGAAAGCTTCTTAGCTCCTGCTACAGAACGTTCACTTAAAGTGAAAAAAATCATTGAAGAAACTAAAGCTCACTACGAAGAAACACGCTTCCCAATGGATACTCGTCCAACATCAATCGCAGATATTCCTGCCGGCTATATTTCAAAAGACGACGAACTAATCTACGGTATTCAAAATGATGAGTTATTCAAACTGAATTTCATGCCAAAAGGCGGAATTCGTATGGCAGAAACAGCTCTCAAGGAACATGGCTATGAACCTGACCCAGCTGTTCACGAAATTTTTACAAAACACGTAACTACAGTAAATGACGGTATCTTCCGTGCTTATACATCAAATATCCGTCGTGCACGTCACGCACACACTGTAACTGGACTTCCAGATGCTTACTCTCGTGGGCGTATTATCGGTGTTTATGCTCGTCTTGCTCTTTACGGTGCTGACTACTTGATGAAAGAAAAAGCCAACGACTGGAATGCAATTACTGAAATTGATGAAGAATCAATTCGTCTTCGTGAAGAAGTTAACTTGCAATACCAAGCACTTGGTGAAGTTGTCAAACTTGGTGACCTTTACGGTGTTGATGTCCGCAAACCAGCGATGAACGTTAAAGAAGCTATCCAATGGGTAAATATCGCATTTATGGCTGTTTGTCGTGTTATCAACGGTGCTGCAACTTCTCTTGGACGTGTGCCAATTGTTCTTGATATCTTTGCAGAACGTGACCTTGCTCGTGGTACATTTACAGAATCAGAAATCCAAGAATTCGTTGATGATTTTGTCTTGAAACTTCGTACTGTAAAATTCGCACGTACAAAAGCTTACGACGAACTTTACTCAGGTGACCCAACATTCATCACAACTTCTATGGCTGGTATGGGTGCTGACGGACGTCACCGTGTTACTAAAATGGACTACCGTTTCTTGAACACACTTGATAATATTGGTAATGCTCCAGAACCAAACTTGACAGTTCTCTGGACTGACAAATTGCCATATTCATTCCGTCGCTACTGTATGAAAATGTCACACAAACACTCTTCAATCCAATACGAAGGTGTGACAACAATGGCTAAAGACGGTTATGGTGAAATGTCATGTATCTCATGTTGTGTATCACCACTTGACCCAGAAAATGAAGAACAACGTCACAACATCCAATACTTTGGTGCTCGTGTAAACGTCCTTAAAGCTCTTCTTACTGGTTTGAACGGTGGTTACGACGATGTTCACAAAGACTACAAAGTCTTTGATATTGACCCTGTCCGTGACGAAGTTCTTGACTTTGAAACTGTCAAAGCTAACTTTGAAAAATCACTTGATTGGTTGACTTCAACTTACGTAGATGCCCTTAACATCATTCACTACATGACTGATAAGTACAACTACGAAGCTGTCCAAATGGCATTTTTACCAACAAAACAACGTGCTAACATGGGATTCGGTATCTGTGGTTTTGCAAATACTGTTGATACCTTGTCAGCAATCAAATACGCTACTGTTAAACCAATCCGTGATGAAAATGGTTACATCTACGATTACGAAACAACTGGTGATTACCCACGTTGGGGTGAAGATGACCCTCGTTCAAACGAATTGGCAGAATGGTTGGTAGAAGCATACACTACTCGTCTTCGTAGCCACAAACTCTACAAGGATGCAGAAGCTACTGTATCACTTCTTACAATCACTTCAAACGTTGCTTATTCAAAACAAACTGGTAACTCTCCAGTCCACAAAGGTGTTTACCTTAACGAAGATGGCACTGTGAACCTTTCTAAACTTGAATTCTTCTCTCCAGGTGCTAATCCATCTAACAAAGCTCGTGGTGGTTGGTTGCAAAACCTTAACTCACTTGCAAGCCTTGACTTCTCATACGCTGCAGATGGTATCTCACTTACAACTCAAGTTTCTCCACGTGCCCTTGGTAAGACATTCGATGAACAAGTTGATAACTTGGTAACTATCCTTGATGGTTACTTCGAAAACGGTGGACAACACGTTAACTTGAACGTTATGGACCTTAAAGATGTCTATGACAAGATTATGAGTGGTGAAGATGTTATCGTTCGTATCTCTGGTTACTGTGTCAACACTAAATATCTTACAAAAGAACAAAAAACTGAATTGACACAACGTGTCTTCCACGAAGTTCTTTCAATGGACGATGCTGCTGAAGCCATTGCTGGAAAATAAGAGTAGAAGAAAAGACTTTGTCAGTTGACAAGGTCTTTTTTTGTTTTTAAAATATAGCTATGAAAATCAAACAGACACGAAATACATTATCAGATACTTATTTAGATGCTGTCAGAATCCGACAAGTAGTCTTTGTTAAGGGGCAAGGCGTGCCAATGTCACTTGAAATCGATGAGAACGAGGCTTATTGCCTTCATTTTGTCCTTTATGATGAGCAAGGTCAAGCAGCCGCTACCTGCCGTATTTTGCCAAATAAAGACCATAGTGAAGCGACACTACAACGCATGGCGGTACTCCCAGCCTATCAAGGACAAAATCTTGGAAAACTTCTCTTAGAGGATGTGATTCAATTCTGTCAAAAACGAGGCTTTAAACGCATGGTATTACACGCGCAATTAACAGCAAAAGGTTTCTACGACAAGCTTGGCTTTACTTGCTCCGGCGAAGAATTTGAAGAAGCTGGTATCATGCATATTAGCATGGAAATAAGTCTTTAAATCCCAATTTGTAAAATTAAGTTAGACATAAAAAACCATCTTAGCACAAATGAGCTTGTTATAATAGAGGTTGGAGAGGGGTGAGATTTATCCAAACTTCCATATAGAATTCGTTTATTTATAAGGGGTATTATCATTGATGAGAAGAGTAAAAGTGTGATGCTTACTTTGGCTGAATGCTTGTCAAAAGCCATCACCTTTGATTGTAGTAAGGAATTTTCTAATTGGAAATCTCTTCCAATGCACATGACATTGATATTTTCTTTGCGGATCTAGGTTGTCCTGGGCAATATAAACTAAACGAACACTCAAACGGCTTATTGATGAGGTGGACTGCTGCAACAAATGGGGTTCTCAACTCTCTCAAGAATTTTTATCAGCTATCGCTGGTAAACGCAATTGTATCCCTAGAAAATCTCTTGATTACCAAACATCCTATCAAGTGTTTCTGAACTACTGTAAGATGGACAATTTAATTTGACAAATGGGAATAAAAGAATAAAAATTTTCACTGCTGTAACATTGCCTAAAAAACTGCTAAGAATAATAAACTTAGCAGTTTTGTTTTTTTATAGCTCGATATTTTCTAAACTCTTACCATTAGTCTCAATAACCTCTTTATACCAATAAAAACTATCTTTTTTATATAAATTACCAGAACCGTTGCCGTAATCATCGTAATCCACATAAATATATCCGTAACGTTTAGAAATTTCTGCCGTACCGGCACTAATAATATCAAATGGCGCCCATGAGCAATAAGCAAAAATATCACACCCATCTTCAATAGCATTTTGAAGAGCTTTAATATGCTTACCTAAGTAATCAATACGATATGTATCGTGCACTTTATTCCCCTCTTCTAATACATCAACATATCCGAAACCATTTTCACCAATCATCATTGGTACATGGTAACGATCATGATAGTTTGACATTGTGCAATATAAACCTTGAGGATTAATAGCCCAGCCCCACTCATTTGCTTTTAAATATGGATTGTCTACTGTATCATCGGCATCCATACCATTTTTATTTGCATCAACGCAGCGAGAATAATAGTAACTTACACATAGAAAATCTACTGTATATTTTGCAATTAATTCTAAATCCCCTTCTTCAATTTTGATATTGAGATCATTTTTATCAAAATATTGAATAACAAATTGTGGATATTCTCCTAAGATTTGAACATCTCCAAAGAAGTATTGCATACGATTACGACGTAATGCTAATTCAATATCCTTAGGATTGCATGTATATGGATTAATGATACAGTCTGCTAGCATTGTCCCCATTTTAAAATTAGGATTAATCCTTTTAGCTAATTTAACTACTTTAGCCGAAGCTACAAATTGGTGATGAATACCTTGAAATTGTGCTTCTAAATAGTTATCGGTTTTATCTTTTAAAATACCAAGTGAACCAAAGCATTCATATTGAATTAAATTAATTTGGTTAATAATAATCCAGTATTTGACTTCGTCTTTATATTCTTTTAACACTGTTCCACAATATTTTACAAATAAATCAATAACTTCTCTGGAACTCCACCCATTGTATTTTTCAACTAAATGTAATGGCATTTCATAGTGGCTCATTGTCACGATTGGTTCAATACCATATTTCTTTAACTCTTGAAAAACATCATGATAATGTTTTAAACCTGCTTCATTAGGTTTATCTTCTTCACCTGTAGGAAAAATGCGAGTCCAAGCAATTGACATACGGAAACATGTGAACCCCATTTCATGTAACAAAGCAAAGTATTCTTTATACCTATAAAAGAACTCGACTCCTTTATGGTTAGGATAATAATAATCATCATTACCTTTAAATTTTTCAAAAATCTGACTATCCAAGTGATTAAAATCCAATTCTTTGCGATTTAAGTTTGGTAAGTATGGATGAATATCGGCCGTACTCATCCCTTTACCATCTACATCCCAAGCACCTTCACATTGATTAGCGGCAATAGCCCCACCCCACATGAAATCTTTTGGAAAACCATGTCTCACTTCTTTAATCATAATTAAACACCAACCTTTTTAAGACGTTCATCAATTGATTCAAAAATTTCGATCAATTGACGGGCTAACTCATATTCACTTTTTATAGTCATAAGTGTATCTTGTGCATGAATAAATAATACATATAATTCATGTTTCATTCCGTTAGCTTCTTCTTGAAGAACTTTTGTTTGAGTTTGGTGAGCTTCTATTAATTCTTTCTCTGCCTGAGCTATTTTTTCTTTAGCTACTTCAAAATTAAATATTTTGATATTTTGTAAAGCCTCTACTATATAAGTTCTTGCGTCTCCAGCATGCAAAATCATTTGCATCGCTACTGTAGTCATTTCATTATTCATATTTATAATTCATTCCTTTCGTTTCACTCAAGGCACAACACTGAATGAAAAAGTGTTGTGCTCTTTATTTTAGTTTATAATTAAAGCGAGAAAGCCTATCACAACTACAAATCACGGGGAGGAGAGTAAGTGAGTGGTATAGCCACTACCTCGCATATTTATAGGTGTAGTTCTTCCCATCAAGCACAACTAACTGTGACTGTGAGCACGTAAACTTATAATTGAATAAGCGACTCGTTTGTGAAAGGGAAGAGCAGTCAAGGGATAGGCTCTTCTCAAATTTTTGTGAAGGGAGACCCCTCATGTTAAAAATTGTTTACCCAAATTGTTGTGGCATTGATGTGCATAAAACTTTTATCGTAGCGGTTATTGCCATCACCGACAATCACGGAATCACTAGCTACCACCGTAAACGTTTCTCTACCTTTACGAACGGACTTCTTCAGCTACGAGATTGGTTAGAATACTATTCATGCTTTGATGTCTGTATGGAATCTACTGGTAAATACTGGATTCCTGTTTTCAATATCCTCGAAGAACACACCAATATCTATTTGGCTCATCCTAAGTATGTCAAAGCTATTCGAGGCAAGAAAACCGACAAAAAAGATGCGCAATGGATTGCCGACCTCTTCAAGCATGACCTCGTTGCTTCTTCTTTTATCCCTCCTCTCAAAATCAGGCAACTTCGTGACCTCTTCCGCTACCGCATGAAGCTGTGTGAGCTTCATGCGGTAGCGAGAAAAATCGTTACCAGAACTGCCTCACTTGGTCTAACCTCCAGATTGCAAGTGTCGTTTCCGATGTTTTTGGAAAGAGTGCTCAAAAGATTATTAGAAGCATCCTTGACAATCCAGACGAGAAACCAAACATTGAACAGTTGGTTCACAAGAGAATGATGGATAAAGTTCAGGACTTAGAAATCGCTACACAAGGAGACTTAACCTCTGAACAAGCTGAGAAAATCAGAGTTATCAAAGCCCACTACGATGCTCTCGCTATCTGTAAAGAGGATTTAGAACAGATGATTCGTGAACTGGGGCGTGAATACCAAGAACAAGTCAAGCTCATTCAAAATGTACCTGGTTTCAAGGATGAACTCTCTGCTCTCAGAATCATTTCTGAAATTGGAGCAGATATGTCTGTTTTTGAATCTGCCGGGAAACTCTGTTCTTGGGCGGGACTAGTCCCTACCAACAATGAGAGCGCTGGCAAGAAATACTCTACTCGCATTTCCAAAGGTGGCAGATACCTCAAACCATTTCTTGTACAAATCGCTAACGCTGTTGTCAAGTCAGATAAACATCCCGAGTTTCGGAACAAATATCTCAAGCTCAAGAAGCGTCGTGGACACCGAAAAGCGATTATCGCCATCTGCCGTAAACTTCTAGTAGCTATCTACCAAGTGCTTCTTAAGAAAGAAAACTATAACCCAATCTTGCAAGGCTTAACCGAAATTAGAAACCCTGACAAGACAATGTCTGTTCAAGATGCTATTCGATTTGCACAACAACATGGATTCAATGTTAGTTAGGTTTTTAAAAATTAAGGTTTAAAACCTCTTTTTAGTGTGCCCAAAATTGGGGTAAATAATAAATCAATTAACTTTTATTTTTTTCAAACTTCTCCTTTTTTAAAATCTAACTATAGTTCTAAAGATAAATCTAAATCTTCAATTTCTTCAGATTCTTCTTTTAAACATTGGTTTTCGTAAGCTTTAAAGAACGGAAACCAAATTAATGAGTTAATTACTACAACCAATACAAATAAGACTAAACTTTGAATTTCAGGGCATACTAACCAAGTAGCAATTGGTAGGGGCATTTGATATAAAGTGAATAATTGAGATGGGATTGACACTAAACCAGCCCTTAATACACAGTACACGATAATAGGGATGATTAACGCATTTAGTAAAAATGGGATAATTAAGGTGAAGTTCCAAGCAATTGGAGCACCAAAAATGACTGGTTCATTAATATTAAAAATTGATGGAACAATTGTCGCTTTACCCACAGAACTTAGTCTTTTTGATTTAGATTTTAACATCATGAGCACCAATGGTAATGTACCACCTTGCCCTCCAATAAATACCCACCCACAATAAATGACTTCAAATGTCGTAATATTGGTAGCAGGCAAGCCAGCAGCAACAGCTTCTGCATTTGCTGCGATAGCCCCTAAACAAATAGTAAATGTAATCGGAGTGATAATCCAACTTGAAATACCAAATGAATATAGTAGTACTGGTAAGAAACAAACCAATACAAATCCAGGTAATGTTTGAGCTATTTCAACAATTGGGTTGAACAACGTAAGAATTATCGCAAAAAAATCGAAGTTTAATGCATAAACTAAAATATAACCAACAATTAGAATGATTGAAATAGGAATCATATTATCAAACCATTGCTGTACAAAATCAGGAATCGGGCTATTTTTACCAAACAATGAGAATTTAACAGAAATACTCATGATAACTGAAGAAACAACACCAGAGAATAATGCAACTAACATACCTGCTGCACCAAATCTGGAAAAATCAAATAATGCGCCAGTATCTGTGAACTCGGGACGAATTAACATCATGAATAAACAAAGTGAACTAAAACCAGCTAAGATCTTCTTTTTGTCGAGCTTTTTCTTCTCCATAATTTGGTATGGTAATAAGAATGCTACGAATAGTGAAAACAGCCCAAATGAAAATTGATTAATTGGATTTAAATCAGGTAATGCAGGAATGAAGTTTCTAAATAAAGATACTACTGAAATCAAGGAACCAACAAAAATCATTGGAAGTGATAACATAATTGCATTTTGAATTGATTGAATCCAAATATTTTTGCTAACCTTATTAACCCTTGGCGTTAAGCTACTGTTTAGCCAAGATATAAACTTATTCATCATAGTTTTCACTTCCCTCTAGATGCTTTATATAATTGAATGGTTTCCGCTAATGCTCTTTTACCATCCAATACGCCATATGCTTTTTGTGAAATACAAGCAACCGGTATCCCATAAACTGCTGCTTTAGCTTTTAATTCCTCTTCTAAATATCTGATATGTGGACCTAACATGATAACATCAACTTTGTCCATATACGCAGGAATTTCCGAATCGCTAACCGCATGAATATCAGCGTTTACGTTGTTTTCTATGGCAGCTTTTCTCATACTACTTGCCATGAATCCCGAACTAGCTCCAGACCCACAAGCAAGCAAAACCTTTAATTCTTTCATACTGTTTCTCCTCGTAAAATTATTATAATCTCGGATTTTTTGTGCACGTTTACCGATGACATCTATACTATCCCATATAATAAAAATATCTTCAAATTATTGTTTTCACCATAGTGGTGAAGCAAAATAAATACAGCATCTTTCACCATATAAGTGAAATTCTATATCCTCTATTCTATCAAGTGATATGTTATACTTATGTTAATAAAATTTAGCAGTTAGGAGGATAATGCGATGAAAGAAATTAACCGTAAAATCATTGCGTTTTTAAAACAAAGAAATGATTGGACTACTAGCAAAGATTTATCTAATGAATTTCAATTATCCACCCGTACAATTAAAAAATATATATCAGAAATTAATGACGAAGCCAATTATTTAATAGATTCTTCACGGCAAGGTTATCGAATCAATATTCAAACTTTAGAATTAGTGAAAGAAAATTTAACCCAAAATAATACCATTCCACAAACACCAGAAGAACGTTTTAACTATATTTTGACGTCACTATTAATCGAGAAACGTTCACAAAACCAAACTAATATATATGATTTCATGGACAAACTATATATAAGCGAATCAACTTTTAAAGCTGATTGTCAAAAAATTAATACAATCTGTAAACAATATCATTGCTCATTGCAAATTGCTAAGGAGATTGTATGGATCGAGGGGAGCGAGAAAAATAAAAGGAAATTTTTAAACTCATATATCATTAAAGAATCACAAAATTACTTTGGTTGTGGATCGTTTCTAAATACTATATTCCCAGATCTTGATTTCACACTCATTCAACAAACAATTCAATCTACATTTGAAGAACATCAATATTTTATCAATGATTTTTCACTTTCCAATCTTGTACGTCATGTTGCAATCACCATTAAACGTATTCAAAATGGTTGCGTTGAAAAACATAGTGATCAACAAATTAGCAATAGTTCACATGAATATATTATCGCTCAAGATTTATCTGCTAAATTTGAAAAATATTTTAATATCACCTTCACAAATACTGAAATAGGTGAATTAGCATTGTTAATCATATGTCGAGGAATTTCTATTAATAGCACTAAATCAACAAAAAGTGAGGTTGCATCCTTTGTAGGTGATGATTTAATTAACTTTGTAACTCAACTAAGTCTCAATATTAAAAGATTATTCGCTATTGATTTAGATACACCAGAATTCATTGATCGATTCGCTATTCATTTACATAATTTATTAATTAGAAATGATAATAATTTATTAAATAGTAATCCTTTAAAACATAAAATTAAAGTTCAATGTCCATTTATTTATGAAGTGGCTGTATATATAACTAACAAATTAAAAAAACATTATGATATTGATTTAAACGATGATGAAATTACATATATTACTTTTCACATTGGTGGCATTTTAGAATTACAAAAGTCACTACAATCTAAGCTATCAACCATCTTATTAATTCCTGAATATTATAACCTAAAGAACTCCCTAAGCACTAAAATACAAAACCAATTCCAGGGTGATCTCGTTATTTTAGAAATTTATACATCAATTGATGATTATTTATCTTATGCACCTCATCATGATTTATTATTATCATCATATTCAATTGAACATTATATTGATGTTCCTAGCTTATATATCACACCATTTTTAACTCAAAATGATACTAATGAAATAAGAAATATCATCAATTTTGTTAAAGAAAAGAAAAAGAAAACTAGCTATATCAAGAACATTTTTAAAAAAGAATTCTTTTCTACTGATAAGATTTATTCTAATCCTATCGAAGCAATAGAAGATATATGTGATATCTTATATAAACACGAATATACAACAGCAACATATACCAGCGAAGTGAAAGAACGAGAAAAATTATCATCGACTGCATTTGGTAATTTTGCAATTCCTCATTCGTTGCACAATAATTGTTTAAATACCACAATTTATGTACATATTCAAGAAAAACCTATTAAATGGGATGAGCAATATGTGAATGTTGTATTCCTTCTATCTATTTCAAATGATGATAGAACTAGATTTAGAGAAATATTTGAACATATTACTGATACTATCAATTCAAAAGACAACTTAGCTAAAATAAAAAAATCTAAAACGTATGATGAATTCGTTGAAATATTTATTAATGCATAAATACAACGTCTTAGATTAATATGGTTCTATAAATCAATTAAGCCGTTTAAATAAATATCTAGCAATATAACCTCATAGTATCAAAATGTCAGCATAGTCTACTATTTCCCATAAAAATAGCAATTCATGAAAAAACTGCATTGTTATATAACAAATGCAGTTTTTGGTTTTCTATTCTTAACATCCTTTAATCATTTCGTTGAATCCATCGTGAAATTCTCTGACGTTCCTCAATCCACAGAGGTCTATCATCATAAGCATATGTACGATTAGTCAGAAAAATAGCAGCCTTTTGCTCCTTACGATTGATTGCCACATAAGTGCCTGTGTAACCAGTATGGTCAAGCCAATCGCCCTCTTTATTCCATGCCAGCGAACGTTCTTTATTCGCTTGACTGAAATTTTGCCAAATATCACTCGCAAAATCATCTGTTAGATAATGCTGACAAAACTTTTCTAAATCCTGCAGGTTTGAAAATAACCCTGCTGAACCAGAATGAATGCCAAGAACTTTGGCTTTTGGATCATGAACAACTCCATCACCGATGCCAGCAACCGTAGGCACCGCCTTTTTTACTGGACCAAAACCAGTATTTGTCATGCCAAAAGGCTGAAAGACTTCATCTTTAAAAATCACATCAAGTGACTTGCCATAAATCTCTTCCAGCATAAAGCCAAGCAAAAGAAAATTGATGTCTGTGTAAAGAAAAACTTTCCTTCCCTCCACAGCAATGTGATTAATGGCTTCTTTCAACTCAGCTGCATTCAGATTATCACGATTAGGGATAAAAGGATTTATCCCACTACTATGTGTTAAAAGTTGTCGTAAGGTTACAGATGACTCGTGAAAATCAGGATAATACCGCACCAAAGGCGCATCCAACTCTAATCTTCCTTGATATAAAAGAGAAGTGATAACTGTTCCAACGCCAACTACCTTGGAAACGGATGCCAAATCGTAAATCAAACCAGATTTTATAGGAGTGACACCGTCAATCGTACCAATATAATGTTCTGACCATTGACCATCTTTAAAAAGAGCTAAACTAGCTCCATGATAAATATTACGATTGATTTGATTATTAATAATTTCTAGCAAATCTATCATTTGATAAACCAAATTTCAATATTACTAGGGTCAGAAAGTACTAAGACACTCGCTTTTTTATCCAAATAAACAGTTTGCCCTTTATCTTCTAAAAAGCTAGCCAAGGCTTTCAAATCATAATTGTCAGGAACTTGACATTCTAAAATTTCCACATCCCAAGTTTCAAGCGGGTCAACGGCTAAATCTGCACCTTGCGCTTGCACAAATTGGATATCAAGCGGAAATTGTCCTTCAAAAACATCATCGTAAAAGGCACGCGCAGCTGCTTCATCAGCCACGTTAAGTGTCATACTTTCGAAGCTAAAATCAGAAACTTCTTTTAACTCATCATTTTTAGGGAAATTGACACTATCGATTTCAGTTAATTGTTGAATATCATCTTCAGAATGTAAAAGAAAAAGGTCACCTTCTGGTGATAACGTTTCAAAGGCATATCCATTTTTACCTTTAAAGAGACGCTCAACAGCAACACTATTTCCTAAGATAGCTGTCACTTCATCGGCATTCGGAATTTTAACAACAATCTTATTAAGTTTTTTTGTTCCCTCAACAGCATGTGTATAGGGCGATGGTGATTCCTCAATAACAAAACTAGCTTTTTTTTGTTTGGTTGAAAACTCAGCAATCGCATTTTCTTCGTTAACTAGTTTAAAACCTAATTTTTTATAAAACTCAATGTTGTGATCACGATTATTGATTCGCAAAACGGGATGCCTAAACGTAACTTCGTCAAATAAAGTCATAACTGTCTCCTCACAATGTTTCATTTATTAAATTTTCAATACAGTTCCTACAAAATAAGGACTAGGTCTTTTCTATTTTAGAAAAAATTATTTAGTTTGACAAGAAATTATGCGTTTTTTAGAAATTTTTGTATAAAAAGTACCCAACTGCTTTATTTATACAGTGATAATTAACAAGATACAGTGATTTGAAGTTCAATAGATTCAGGGGAAAATTGTTGAGGATTACCTCAAAAACATAAGAATAGTGATGAGATATTTTATTAGTGTCAATCAAAAATAAAAAAGGAAACCCGAAGGTTTCCTATATGTCTCATTATTATAGGTACAAGAGTTTGAATAAGGCTACTGCTGCAATACCTGCAAGAATTGGAGCGATAACTGGTACCCATGAATACCACCATTTAGAATCGCCTTTGTGTTCACCAAGAACTGATTTAGGAAGCAAAGCATGAACGATACGTGGACCAAGATCACGTGCAGGGTTAAGACCAGGACCAGTAGGACCACCAAGTGATGCAACAAGTGTCATTACAAGGAAACCAAGTCCTAAGTGAGCAACAGCAAGTGAACCTGTTGTGTAAGGTGCAACTTGGCTTGCTGCTGTAGTAGCATCATAACCGTAGTTAGTCAATTTTGCAACTAATTCTGCACCGAAGTAGTTTTTAGTAAGTGCCATAGCACCGAAGAAAAGTACGAATGAACCTAAGAACTCATTCAAGAAACCGTTAATCCAAGCGGCTTTGTGACTTTCTTTTGTGCCGTCGTCAACAGCTGAAATAGTTGAGAATGAACCAAGGATAGCATTTGGATTTTCAGTTTTAAGGTAGTATGGCTTGTGTGTCATAACGACAAGCAATTGACCAAACATTGCACCAAGTAATTGAGCAGTGATGTACTGTGGAACGTGTGACCAGTCAAACAAACCTGAAACTGCAAGTGCAAGTGTGAAGGCTGGATTAATGTGGTTACCTGAAACGTTACCAAACATGAGTGCAGGAATCATAACACCAAAACCATACCCAAGTGCGATGATAACCCACCCAGAGTTATTCCCTTTTGTCCCCTTAAGTTCCACATTAGCAACTGCACCATTACCAAGAATGATGAGTAAAGCTGTCCCGATAAATTCTGTGATATATTTCACAGTCCATGTAACATCCATGTTTTTTTGTTTCCTCCGAGAAAATATAGTTTAGACATTTAACATTCTATCAAGTATAATAAATAATGTAAAGGTTATCCGTAAAATTAAAACGTTTACTTTTTAGAAGGGAAAGTTTCATGAAATATAATCAATTCTCTTTCATTCCAAGACCTATCGCTATTGCAGAGCAAGAGTTGCAAGCCTTAGGATTTGATATTACCCACCAACAAGCTGATAAAAAAGCTCTGGAAAATTTCTGCCGTAAGATTTTCTTTAATTACAAAGATACGGACTACCCACTTCGTCATTTAATCGCTGATTTTGAGACAGATTTATTAACATTTTTTAATTCTGAACGTCCATTAACAGCGGATATTTTTTACACTATTTCACTACAACTTCTCGGATTTATTCCGCATGTTGACTTTACAAATACAACTGACTTTTTAGAAAAAATTGCCTTTCCGATTAATTATCAAAAAGGACACATCCTTGAGGCGCTTTATCATTTGCTAGCTAGTCGCCAAAAATCAGGTATGACCTTGCTTGATGATTTAATTAGTAAGGGGCTTATTCCAGTAGATAATGATTATCATTTTTTCAATGGCAAATCACTAGCAACGTTTGATACAACTGATTTGATTCGTGAAGTTGTTTATGTGCAATCACCGCTTGATACTGACCAAGACGGACAACTCGATTTGATTAAGGTCAATATTATTCGCCCTAAAACAAGCCACCAATTGCCAACCATGATGACAGCTAGTCCTTATCACCAAGGAACAAATGTCGTTGCTAACGATAAAAAACTTTACAAAATGGAAGGTGATTTAGCTGTAAAACCAGCACGAACAATCAACGTTGAAACACGTGACTTTGAACCGTTAGCTGCTCCTGATGTTGACCTTCCTATCGGAGAAAGTGAAGAACGTTTCAATTTTATTGACCCCTACACGCTCAATGATTATTTCCTTGCACGTGGTTTCGCAAGTATCTACGTTTCTGGGGTTGGAACTGCAGGCTCTGACGGTTTTATGACCAGCGGAGATTATGCGCAAGTGGAAAGTTTTAAAGCAGTCATTGATTGGTTAAATGGCAAAGCAATCGCCTTTTCTAGCCACCGTCGTGACCAAAAAGTTGTTGCTGATTGGGCGAGTGGACTGGTTTGTACCACTGGAAAATCTTATCTTGGAACCATGTCAACCGCTCTAGCAACGACAGGTGTTGAGGGGCTGAAAGTTATCATCGCTGAATCAGCTATTTCATCTTGGTATGATTATTATCGTGAAAATGGGTTGGTTTGCAGCCCTGGTGGCTATCCTGGTGAGGACCTTGATGTGCTGACCGAATTGACTTACTCACGTAATTTGCTGGCTGGCGATTATTTACGCAATAATACACATTACCAAGAACTCCTTGACGAGCAATCTGCACAGCTCGACCGTGCTTCTGGTGATTACAATCAATTTTGGCATGACCGTAATTATCTGCCACACGCTGACAAGGTTAAAGCAACCTGCGTATTCACTCACGGGCTCCAAGACTGGAATGTCAAGCCACGTCACATCTTCAATATTTTCAATGCCCTTCCAGATACTGTCGAAAAACACGCTTTTCTTCACCACGGTGAGCATGTTTACATGCACAACTGGCAATCCATTGATTTCCGTGAAAGCATGAACACTTTACTTTCTGAAAAAATGCTTGGACAAGATAATCATTTCGTTTTGCCAACACTTATCTGGCAAGATAATAGCCAAGAACAAGCTTGGACAAGCTTAGCTGAATTTGGCAGTAACAATCAATCAACTTTAGCCCTTGGTACAGACCAAAAAATCATTGACAATCATTACGCCAAAGCTGAATTTGAACGTTATAGCAAGAATTTCAGAACTTTCAAGAGTGAGTTATTTACTGGAAAAGCAAATGCCATTTGCCTCGATTTACCGATTGAACACGATTACCATATCAATGGGCAAATCACTCTACACCTAACCGTCAAATCTAGTGAAAATAAAGGAATTCTGTCTGCCCAAGTCTTAGACTATGGCGAAAAGAAACGTTTTAAAGATGTTCCTTATGTACTTGATTTATACGCTATTGATAATGGACGCAATTTCTCACGTGAAGCTCTCAAAGAATTGCCATTTACCAAAACCAGAGAACGTGTCATCACAAAAGGTGTTCTAAATCTTCAAAATCGTACAGATTTGTTAACAATTGAAGATATCCCTGCCAATGAATGGATGACCATTGATTTCACCCTTCAACCAAGCATCTACAAATTGGAAAAAGGCGACACTCTCCGCGTACTTCTCTACACAACAGACTTTGAGCACACTATCCGTGACAATAGCAATTACATTTTGACAGTTGATTTAGACAAATCAAATTTGGAGATTCCTATAGAGAATAACGTGGGTCTTTGACACATAAGCATCCTCCTATCATTCTCAGAAGAAAAAATCCTTTCTAATCTATCACATAAGTTTACAAATTTTAATAAGAACCCTGCTTACTTTGAAAAATCAAAGAATATCATCTCATACAAAAACCTCCTCTATGTCTTATGAACAAGAGGAGGTTTTTGTGTTTTTATACTCAACGAAAATCAAAATTAGACTAGGTGACGTAGATTCAGATAGAACTCCGTTATTTTATAATTTGGAATAATAAGCTAAAAACTTCCGTTGAAGATTTTCACACCTCAAATCAAGTCACAAACGTCTGAGTTTAATTTTCAAAGAGGGTTACTTATAAAAGGTCACAGTCATTTTAGTTCCTAATCCTAGCTGACTTTCCACCTTAATATCAGCATGATGTTGATTGACTGCGTGCTTAACAATGGAGAGCCCCAAACCAGTGCCACCCAACTTCTTCGAGCGACTCTTATCAACTCGATAGAAACGCTCAAAAATGCGTTCCTGCTCATCTTTGGCGATACCAACTCCAGTATCCTGTACTGTCAGAACAACATCGTCCTCATTCGAGGTGACATTGACAGTCACATCCCCCTTATCACGGTTATAGATAATAGCATTATCACAAAGATTATAAATCAAAGAATGAATAAGGGCATGGTTACCAGTAATATAAGCTGGTTCCCCTAATAAATGCAAGTTGATATGACGTTCATTTGCCTTAGCAGATAAACTATCTAAAACTTCCTCTGATATCTGATAGAGATTGACGGGTTCCATAGCTAACTCTTCTGACTCATCAAGATGTGACAGTTTAATAATATCTTCTACCAACTGGATCATACGTTGAGACTCACTGTGGATTTTCTCAGCGAATTGTGGAACATCTTTTTGCGCAACAACATCACTAGCCAGCATTTCAGAATATCCAGAAATCAAATGTAACGGTGTTTTCAGTTCATGAGAAACGTTTGCCGTAAATTCGCGGCGCAGCTGCTCTGCCTGAAGTTGCTCTGTAACATCAAAGAAAAGAATTGCTAAACCAGTCACCTTATCCTCAGAGTGAATAGGACGTACCATAACTTTGTAATGCGCATCATCTAATTGCAAAATCCCTTCTTGTTTGCGACCCTGAAGACCTTTTTCTAGCCAATTATTTAGTGACAGGTTACGGAGAATTTGCAACATATCTTTACCCAAACAAGTTTGATCAGTCTGCAAAATATCCTGTGCTGCTTGGTTGATACTGATGATACGACAGTTATTGTCTAACAAAATCATGCCTTCTTTAATTTTAGAAATAATGGTATCAAATTCTGATTGACGTTGTTCTATCAAAACTTCTCGCTCAGTAACTTCCTTTTGATGTCTGGCAATCCGTCTTAGAAGGGGTGAAATTTCTTCATAGGCATCATTTTCAAGCGGATGGTCAAGATCCAGTCGATTCAATGGTAACACAATACTCTTAGCAATAGAGTGTGAAAGCCACAGAGAGAGTAAGAAGGCCAATACAAGAATAAGGAACAAAGGCTGGAACATCCGAAACAAAAGCACTAAAATACTGTGTCTAGTAACAGATAAGCGAATAACGGTTCCATTATCCAAGCGCTGAGCAGAATAAAGTGACTGAGTGGTTAAGGTTTTAGAGTATCGAACACTCTCACCATAACCATCTTTCAAAGCTTCTTTGATTTCTTCTCTATTAGCATGATTGTCCATGATCTGTGCATCAGACTCATTATCATAGAGAACTTTTCCTTGATTATCAACCCAAGTGATTCTGACATTTGACATCTTGAGCTCATTAAAATAATCTTGGCCTTCCAGAGAAACCCCTTGAGCAGCTAAGGCTGTCTCTGTCTGCAACTGTTCCTTTTGTACTTGAGTAAAGTAGCCATAAAGCAAGCCAACAACCATAAATAGAGTTACAAGAAGAACGCCTAGCGTGGCAAAAAAAGTTGAACGAAAGATTTTCTTAATCATCTGTTACCTCCAAACGATAACCAACACCACGAACTGTCTTAATCAGATGACTAGCATCTCCAAGCTTCATGCGAAGGGTTCCAATATGAACATCAACTGTCCGTGTTTCTCCGATAAAGTGTTCTCCCCAAACTTTATCCAAAAGTTCTTGCCGCGTAAAAACACGGCCAGGATTTAACATCAATAAAGATAGCAGATCAAATTCTTTCAAAGTTAATTCGATTTTTTGTCCATTATTTCTAACCGTGTAATTCTTTGCATCCAGAGAGAGGTTTTTTATTGTCAAATGAGTTTCCTGTTCCTGATTTGATGTACGTCTGAGAACTGCTTTGATGCGAGAAATCATTTCCATCATACCAAACGGCTTAACCAAATAATCATCGGCACCCAAATCTAATCCTTTGACTTTATCAAATTCTGTTCCTTTAGCAGTTGTCATGATTACTGGAATATCTTTTGTCATGCCATTTGATCGTAGGGATTTTAAAATGGTCAATCCATCATCTACAGGCAACATGATATCTAACAGTATAAGCTTAGGTTGCTCTTCTTCCATGGCTTTCCAAAATAGAACGGAGTCAGGAAACCCCTGAGCCTCAAACCCTGCTGTTCGTAAAGTATAAAGCATCAGTTCTCGAATATCATCATCATCTTCAACGCAGTAAATCATGTTTCTTCTCCATTCAGTTCACCAGTGATTGAAAAAATTACCCACTTAGCGACATTGACGGTATGGTCACCAATTCTTTCCAAATATTTGGCAATCATCAAAACATCAATAGTATATTCACCATCGTTTCCAAGTTCAGCAATATGGGCAATTAAACTTGCCTTTATTGTATCAAATTCTTTATCCACTGTGACATCTTTTTGGATAACTTTTAAAGCTAAAGTCTCATCATCATGGACAAAGGCATCCACACTATCTGTTACCATATGGACAACGTGTTTGACCATTTGCTTGAGATGACGAAAATCAGCTCCTTCATGAACATGACCATCACCAATAATATCAACAATTTCAGCAGATTGAGCACCAATACGCTTCATATCATAAACCATTTTCAAAGCAGCTGAAATACGTCGCAAATCCTTGGCAACTGGCTGTTGACGAAGCAGTAACTTAAGACATTGTGATTCAATATCTCTTTCCATCTGCTCAATTTTTTGATAAGTTTTGCCAACATCATTAACCAGATGCTGATTATTTTCACTGATGGGCATTAATGATTTTGAAATAATTTCCTCACATAACGACCCCATCAAAATTAAATTGGTATTGAGTGCATGCAGTTGATTTTCAAAGGCTGAGCGTATCATCCGAATCTCCCTGTTATATAATTTTCTGTGCGTTCGTCTTGTGGCATTGAAAATAGTTGGCTTGTTTTATTGTACTCAACAATTTCGCCCAATAAGAAGAAGGCTGTCTTGTCGGAAATCCGCACAGCTTGTTGCATGTTGTGGGTCACCATGACGATAGTATATTTTTTCTTGAGTTCAATAACCAAATCTTCAATTTTTGCTGTTGAAATCGGATCTAAGGCACTTGTTGGTTCATCCATGAGGAGAACTTCAGGTTCAATGGCCAAAGCTCTAGCAATGCAAAGCCGTTGCTGTTGACCACCAGACATACCAAGAGCAGATTTATTGAGGCGATCTTTGACTTCATCCCATATAGCGGCTTGTTTTAAGGAACGCTCCACAATTTCATCCAATTGAACTTTATTGTGAATACCGTGAGTTCTAGGCCCGAAGGCAATGTTGTCATAGATGCTCATCGGAAATGGATTGGGTTTTTGGAAAACCATACCTACTTTTTTACGAAGGACATTGATATCTAAATCGCGGTAAACATTTTCTTTATCTAATGTGACCTCTCCGGTAATACGGCAATTTTTCACCAAGTCATTCATTCGGTTAAGACTTTTCAGCAAGGTCGATTTTCCACATCCTGATGGACCAATGAAAGCTGTAATTTCATTGCTGGCAATTTCCAGATTAATGTTTTTTAAAGCTTTGAAGTCTCCGTAGTAGAGATCCAAATTTTTAATTTCTATTTTATTCATCGCTTGTTTTACTTCCTAATCGTCTAGCAATCAAACCTGACACTAGATTAATGATAATAACTAATACTAAGAGAACCACTGCTGTAGCGTAGGTTTGATTGACATAAAGTCCCTCTCCTGAGATAGCATACATATGTACAGCCAAAGTCCGTGACGAACTGAAAATACTTTTCGCCACTTCAGCAACCGTACCTGCTGTAAAAATCAAGGCGGCTGATTCTCCCACAATTCGCCCAATCGCTAAAATAATTCCTGAAAAAATTCCTGGCATGGCGCTAGGAAGGACAATTTTAAAAATTGTCCTAAGTTTACCCGCCCCAAGTGCAAAAGCCCCTTCACGATAGGAGTCTGGTACTGAAAGCAAAGCTTCTTCTGTTGTTCGCATAATCAGTGGCAAAATCATGATACTAAGTGTAACAGCTCCTGACAGCAAGGAAAGTCCCATGTGAGCGAACTTAACAAAGAAAAGAGCGCCAAACAGTCCATAGATAATGGAGGGAATCCCAGAGAGCGTTTCAGTTGCAATCCGAATAACACTAACAAAAGGGTTATCACGACGCGCATATTCTACCAAGTAAATAGAAGCCCCTATACCAATAGGTACGGCAACACTTAATGCTAAAATGGTCATAAAAATCGTATTGATTAAGGCCGGTAACAACGATACATTCTCACTATTGTAAGTCCAAGCAAACAAACTCATGTTTAAGTTGGGCAAGCCTTTGACCAGAATATATCCGACCGTGAAAGCAATTCCGACAAATGTTATCAAGGCAGCACCATAAACTAACAAATACAACATTAATGATACCAGGTCCCGTCGGCGTGACTGCCAATCTTGCTTGAAGCTACGGTGATTGATATTTTCCATGTCTACTCCTCTTTATGTAACAACGAAAAGCTGATGTTAATGATTAGGACAAATATAAAAAGAACAACAGCTGTCCCTATAAGAGCCTCTCTGTGAAGACCACTAGAGTACCCCATCTCCATAACAATATTGGTTGTCATAGTTCTGACCCCTGATGTCAAGGAATCTGGCAAGACAGCTTGGTTACCTGCAACCATGATAACTGCCATAGTTTCCCCGATTGCGCGTCCAATCCCTAAAATGACAGATGCCAAAATTCCCCGCTTAGCTGCTGGCAGTACTGCAAAAAAGATGCTACGCTCATGGGAAGCCCCCAGAGCTAAACCACCTTCATAATAGGATCTAGGAACAGCACGAATAGCAGCCTCAGAGACACTGATAATAGTTGGTAAAATCATCAAACCAAGCAAAATTGAAGCGGTAAGTACTCCCATTCCAAAGCCACCGATGTTATCACGAACAAAGGGAACTAAAACAACCAAACCAAAGAAACCATAAACAACCGATGGTATCCCTGCCATGAGGTTAATAGCCGCCTTGAGCGGTCTATAGATGGCTTCTGGACAAAAAGAAGACATAAAAACCGCTGTCAAAACTCCAACAGGTACCCCAATAATAAGCGCCCCTGCTGTCACATAAAGTGAACCGACAATCATTGGAAAAATACCAAAAAGGTTGTTAGCCGGTCTCCATACAGTTCCGAAAAGAAAGTTACCTAAACCAATTTGATGAATAGCAGGAATCCCACTCGAAAACAAAAAGATGCAAATTAGTAGCACGGATAGAACAGAAATGCAGGCGGTAAGAAAAAATACCGCTTGCATCATTTTTTCTTTTGTATGATTCATTCATGACCCCTTAGTCTGAAAGACCGTCCCAACTTGTTGTCTTACCTGTAAAAATAGTCTTGACTTGTTCGCTTGTTAAGCCATCAACTTTGTTATCTTTATTAACAATAACAGCAATACCATCTATCGCAATAACTGTTGAGCTGACTCCTTTAGATGTTTCTTCATCTTTCAAATCACGTGACGCCATTCCAATATCAGCTGTTCCCTCGATTGCATTTGTGATACCTGTTGAGGAGTCGCTTTGTTGAATCTCTACTTCAACCTTAGAGTTGACTTTGCTATAAGCTTCTTTTAATTTTTCCATAACTGGTGTGACAGAGCTTGATCCTGAAACAACAACCTTGCCAGAATCAACTGAAGATTTATAGGCTTTGGTATCGTCAAGTGGAATGTAACCATTTTCTTCTACGACAGCTTGACCATCAGAACTTAAAATAAAGTTGATGAAATCTTGAGCAGCCTCACTTATCTTATCTTTAGTCACAATGTTAAATGGTCGAGAAATCTTGTAGCTTCCGGCTTTAATATTGGCAACACTTGCCTCGGTACCATCAATTTTCAGAACCTTGACGGTATCATCCAAAGAACCTAGCGAAGTATAGCCGATAGCTGACTTATCTCCAGCTACTGTCGTTAGCATAACAGAGGTCGAGTTAGTAACAATGGCTTTGTCCGTTGTCAAATCAACTTTTTCACCATTTTGCTCTTGTTGAACTCCGAAAAGTTCAACAAAAGCACCGCGTGTCCCAGACCCATCTTCACGGGAAACAACGCTGATGTTACCAGATGCAGATGAAGAGTCCCCGTTTGATTTGCTACAAGCTGAAAGTCCCACTAGAGCTGTTAAGCCAGCTAGGGCCAGTACCGAAAACAATTTACATTTTTTCATGATGTTCTCCTTTAAATTCTTTACAATGACCATTATAGAAAGCCAACATCAAATCTATTACCATACTTTTGTAAAGTTTTTGTAAAATCATTACCAAACGCTCACTCTTATCACACAGTTAAAATAGGCAGTTACTTCAAAAAATGCTATAATAAATAAAGCTTTAAGAAATACTCAAAAAGAAACATAAGGCAACGAAAATTTAACAAGAGGGTCTAAACCCTTGCTACGAAAGGAATCTTAAAAATCTTATGATGAATATGCAAGACTTGTTCCACAATTTTTAAAGTCTTGTAATCGTTCAAAACGTTGATTTAAAGCCTTTTATGATTCTTTAAAAAACAGCAAAAACGAATAAAATTATCTCAATAAGACCAAAAATAGACAATGGCAGTATCTTCTTTGTAATCTAAAAACCGCTTTACTTGATGAAGTAAAACGGTTTTTGTTTTGTTAATTTATTCCTCATATTTATATATCTGAATACAAAACTTGAAAAATAAATACTAATATTGTGATTATTGGTTTTACATTAATAATAGTTCACCTAAAAATTAAGTCCGATATACTTTAGCTCACTCTCTATATGATTCGGACAGCATAATCATCAATCAATCCATCTAAACCATCCGAAGAAAACTCTTTAACTAAGCAGTCTTGAGGCAGTATTGATGGATAGCCATTGTTAACAACAATTAGTTGAAAATCATTTTCACGCTCTCGTCCCAATTTTATAAAATATTTAATGATAGATTCATATATTCGCTCATCTCTAAATTCTGCACTTTTTGAAGATGAACCTAAATTTTTCCTAGGTGTATCAATCATTAATAATCCTATATGGTTGCCAGACTGTTCTTCTGAACAAATCATGACTGATAGATAGTAAGCCATCGTTATCAGTGTTACTGCACCCAAACTACCTAAATCACTATACTTCACACCCCTAACATAAGGTAAGTAACTCCTGTCTTCTATATATGCAGAATGCAGATTCGGAAAATCAAAAGACGATAGAATAATTGAAAATATTTGTGTTAATTTTTTTAATTTATTGTCTTTAGCAACTTTACTTTTCTGCTTTTCAATTTTATCCTTAATTCCTTCAACTTCAATCCTTTTTTCAGAAAGCAACTTTTCTAAAATAGTAAGCTCTTCGATAAACTTTAAACTTTCTTTTAAATTTTTTTTTGATTCATAAAGTTCCCCTACTTTTATTGACAATGAACTAATTTCGGTTGAAAGTGGACTAATATACTGTCTAGTTAGCCCATCCAATTTTTCTTCATTCCAATCAATATTATCCTGTATATTACTAATTTCTGATTCCAACCTCGCTCTTTTTTCCACTTCCGATTCAATATACTTATGAAGTTCGTTTTTCTTTTTTGTAAGTTTTGTTCTCTCTTTCCTTAACTCTCCTACCTCAACAATAACACTATTCATATTTTGGTTACACAACAAGCAATTCGATTCATCATGAAGAGATAAAGGTTGCAAACAATTTGGACAATTAATATACTCATACTTATTAATAGCCTTAATACCTACCAGTTGTTCAGAAATCTTTTCTATATCAGCAAAATATTGGTTCTCCAATAATTGTAATTTTTGTATATACTGTTCCTGGTCTGAAAATTTATTTCTCAACGTACGTAGTTCTTCCTTTTGTCCATCAATATGAAGCACTAAATCGTTAATATCATTTCCTAATTCTGCACTTATAATATCAAGTTTATATTTTTCAAGTTTAGAGTTAATACTATCTATCTCAAAATCAATTTCAAAAGATTTCTTTTGTACAGTCTCATAATTTTCAATCTCTGCTCTCTCTAGAAATCCATGTACAGCATCATATCTAATATTTTTTTCCTTTAATACTTCTTGTTCAATTTTAAGACTTTTTTGTAAATCACTCAACAAATTATCATATATATCTAAAATGATTTCAAAAGTCGCTTTTTCTTTTCGATTACCAGCCCAATTCTGGGTATCTAGAATATTCTCACTATCAATTTTTGTTTGTTTTAAATATGAAAATTTAAATAGGTCTCTAAAACTAAAACTATCACCCATAACGGTTAAATTGTTTAAATTAAGCTTTGATAACAAGAAGTATGATAAAGAATTCTCTTTTGAGGGATTATCAATCGTCAAAATACGATTTTGAGAAAATTGTTTTTTGATATTATCATAAGTCTGTAAAAGAACCGGCTCATTAAATGCTGATAGCGGTCTCTTAATTTTATATAAATTCTCCAATATATAAAACTCTAGCTCCACATCAGTACAACTTTCCCCAATCTCAATATATGCTTTGTGCTTAGCTTTTCCCAAAGCATAATCTATCAATTCTAGGATTGCTGTCTTACCAGTCGAAGTTGGACCTGATATATAATTCAACCCTTTATGAAAGTGTACTTCATAGTTTTTTCTTACACCGATTAATCTAAGTGTTTTTAGTAACAATTTCATCTAATTCCTCCGTATTCTATCCAATCTATCCTGTATCATAGCCTGACCAGCCGATAAAGATTTATTTAAAACTTTAGTAACTATAAACTCGCAAGAATTCTGTATTTCACCCCAATTTACCTCTTCTTCACTAAATAAATCCATAACGAATGCATTTCCTCTATCCGTAACTAAATATCTATTATTTACAGGATTGAGAGTGATAAGCCCCCTAGCTGACAAATCAGCTAAAACTGCATTATATAACTTATAATTAGGTTTCCAATGGAAATATGAAAATTTTGTATCAAATTTACTTAACTCTGTTTCATCCAATACTAACTCTGGAAATTTTAGAAAGAAGTCACTGATAATCAACTTATCCTTAATTGTATCCTTCTTGTGCTCTTTTCCCAAAAAATTTAACAATATTGTAACCCTATTTCGAGTCAAACAATATTCTTGAAAACTTATACCTTCAATTATCTCTATCATTATTTGCCTCCATATACCTATCCAAAACCTCTAAATAATTATCAACCCATCCTAGCTTCTTATCATCAGCAAGCTGATGTAAGATACCTTTTTTAGCTAACAAATTAAAGCTACTTATTTGACTTTCCAATGTGCTAGAATCTAAGTCCTCAACTCTAAGATAAGTCTGATCTATCAGAGTGTTTCCGTCACTAGAGTGTTTATACTGTCTGTATTGGGTCTGCCAAATTGAGTATATTTTCTTTCTTAAATTTGCATATTGTCTTTCTCCGTTAATATTATCTTTACTGCGTGCCTCGTGTCTAGCAATTTCTGCATTATAAAAATCAATCTTAAAGTCCTCCACTTCTATAATTTGTGCACTTTTCAACATCGAAATGAATACCGTATCATTGTACATAGCTGAAATACCATCTATATCATCTTCACCATATAAAACTTCTTCATAGGCCCTTCTATTTGCATCTTCAAGGGAAATTCTAACCTGCTCCAAATCATTTCTGATATCATCATCAAATGTTGAGTTATAACTACTACATTTTTTGAATTCTTTCAATAGAAATGCCCCATCACACAATTCTATCTTTATTTTATGCTGAGCTTTCGTTTTACTTTTCCATGTTGACCACCATTGTAATTCTTGTATATTTAATCCTACTGGTACACATAAGAACCATGAAGAAATATTAGGATGACTGGTAATCACTGTACTAAACGAATTCCTGATTTGTTGTTTCTGCGATTCTCCTATCCCATTAATAAAAAATTTACATTGATAAACCGACGGCCTGTCAGTTAATTCACCAACTAAGATATCAATCCCATCATCTCCTTGCGAAACCGCAACTTCTTTAGCCTTCGGACCAAATTTTTCTTGAAATGCTTCGATACATATTTTTTCAAATTTCTCCCTTGCTCCTGCTTCCCCATATTTACCAACTAAATATCTGAAATCATATTCCATATCGCTCTCCTGCCAATTCCTCTAATAAATAACCAACAAAAAAATAAAGAAAAGTTTCCAACATCTACTTCAACTCTATATCCAATATCTTGTTAAAAATTTCAAGATACTTTTCTTCGTCATCCACTAATGACAATTTAGCAATTAATTTAGCTACCTCATTGTCACTATCAGTAAAGGCAAAGAACGTTTGATAATCTAACTCTAAGGCTTCAATTAGCTTATTTAGAGTTTCCAATTTAATATTAGAATTTTGTCCTCTTTCAATTCGACCAAGAGCATTGACATCCATCCCCGCCTTATCAGCCAACATCTCTTGAGTTAGTTGCTTTTTTATCCTCAATTCATAGATTCGGTTAGATACACTTTTTCCTAATGACATAGCACTGCTCCCTTTTCTAATTCTATACACTAAGACTATGACTTATCAGAAATTATTTGTAGGTTTTTAGTGTATTTTTTATCAAAAAAACAATACTCAAGATATGTTTTTGTGGTAAAATAAAAGATAACTAAGTATTATTTTTGAAAATAATAATACTTAAAATACTAAAGGAGACTTTTCAAAATGAAAAAGCGAAACAAATATCTATTAATAGGTGTAACCTTTTTAGCCTCGACAACAATTCTCTTAGCCTGTTCAAATACCAGCAAACCCTCCACAAATACTTCTCACTCTCAAGAGAAAACTTCTTCTGAAAAAACAAAAGAAGTCAGTATCGGAAACTATATAAATCAATCCAAAAAAGCTCCCCAGCTCTGGTATGAAATCGACGGAGAAAAAGTTATCAAGGGAGTATACGCCTTTGAAGATAATCAAGTAACTTATTATGATACTTCTTATGAAGCTACTACAAATACTGAAACAACCATTTCTTCTGCACAATTTAAAGCTGACTATGTTGGAAAAAATGTTTACTCGGCTGGTGGAAATGTTCAAAGCTTCTTTGATAGCTTTGATGGAAAAGATACGGCAGAAAAAATTTCTGAAGAAATGCTAACTGATATTATCAAGAAATACGATACTGAAGATGGTAATGCTGATGGAATAATTGATGTTACAATTCCAGATGCTCTTACTCTTGAAAGCATTTCAACTTTATCAGATGATGAAATTATTGAACAAGCTAAAGCATTTGAAAAGGCTAGTACCCATAAACAAATTATTTTTGAAAAAGTATCACTTGCGCTTAGACAATTGGTTGATGGAAAAGATACTACTTCAGCAATAGACAAGTTGACAGAAATTGAAAACCAATATAACCAAAAGGTAGCATCAGATTATCAATTGAAAATTTTACCTGATGAGGACTTGGCAGAAACACTAGAAGAAACCCTAACAATTCCTATCAAAAAACTTAGCTATGATAATGTTATTGATTATACCTATGTTATTAAGGACGAATCTTTCTCTGCACATTTAGCCTATTCTCAATTTGCTTCAAAATCAGTAGATGATGTGAAATATATTGGCTTCCCATCGTTTGTCACAAAGCAAAAAGACGGCGAAAATGTGACTCTAGTTTATGATACCTACGATTTGAGACCTGACAATGTTCAAGTAACTTCAGATAGCGTTGACGATGAAGAATAATTTTTAGGAGAAAATAATGAAAAAATTTAAAGCACTTTTATTGACACTTATAGCCGTATTGTTCCTTACTGCATGTTCTGCTAGTAACCAAAGCTTGGATGGAACATATACTTATGAAGAAGGCGGAAGTAGCATGACGATTATTATTGATGGTCAAGGTGGTTCACTTAGCATTGAAGCAGGTGATGGCTCAGGCTCACTATTCGTAGACAATATTAGCACAGATTTTACAGTGGACAAAGAAAGCAAAACATTTAACGTAGAAGGAGAAGAGCTTGAATATTCTCTTTCGGGAAACACATTAACCGTAAGTGGAGATGGCTTCGGAACTGTTAAATTGGAGAGAGAATGATAAATGAAAGACGAGCTTTAAATAGCTCGCCTTTTTAATATTAATTTGAATCAACTTCTGATATACCATACATATCCCATAATCCTTCCGGAATGTATTCCTTTGGCATACAACCCTCCCTATTTGCATTAGTTGGTAATTTTATAGATGTGAGATTGCCATCTCTATTGTATTGTTGACACAGCTTTGCTATTTCACTATACACCATATTTTGCCTTACCTGAATCTTAGTTGGCTCATGTAACATTTTTCTATTCCAATATTGAACACGACTATATTTTTCATCGTCATCCAAAAAGAACAGATTCACTGAACGAAATACACTATTAATTTTCCTTCTATCATTTTTAACTTCAATATACAGATATTCTTCTGTAAAAGAATTAATGATATTGGAAAACTTCAGTTGATTTTTACTTCCTCTAAAAAGTTCAAAAACATTAGTTAGCTCACTTGATGATAACACTCCAAATTCTCTCAAACTAGCCTTGGCACTTGTGAACTCTTTTCGAAAAGATTCTGTTTTTGCTAAAGCCATACACTGAATAAAAGTGTAAATACGCTCAATATCTAAAAGCACTTTCTCTCTATCAATCAGCATATAGACTTCATTAGATTGCTGTTTAATATTATTCAAGATTAAGTCACAATATCTCTCACTAATTACTAGAGTTGGATTATTACTCATTTCTTCTAATAAGTTTTGAAAAATAAACTGTTGGATTTCAGCATAAATAACAGGCAGGTATAAATCGGAAAACAGACTGTAAACCTTTTTTTCCACCTCATTTTTATCAGATTTAAAATCTGTAAGTACTTTAGTAGCCTTTGAAATGGTATTGACAATATCTTCTGAGATAACTGTTTCTATCGAAAGAATAGATAACCTTCGCAACTTGCGACTTTTTTCCGCTATTAATTTAATTATCTTTTCATCATAAAAAGTTTTTCCATTTTGAACCGCTTTCTCAAGCAAAAGGGTATCCATCTCATCATAAATCTGCCGAATAATACGGTCAATGCTTTGACGACTAATATTTTTATTCGGAAAATCATTGTTTTTTATATAATATCCTATTGGTAGAAAGCCATGATTGAAAAAATATAAAATATCATCAACTGAATAATATTTTTTAGGATTAACTAATTCTAGTGTTAATATCATCGCATTCTCAATATATACTTTATACTGACTCTGTGTATAGCCATCTTTTGAAAAGTCATCATTGATAGGTTGAGAAGATTGTAAGAATCCATTTAGCCTATCATATAAACTTAAAACGGTATTTTCTAATAAGCGCCTATTTTTCTTGTTCACCTTGAATTTTGCAAAACATTCTTGTAAAAGTTCATAAATCATTTTTAATTCCGTAACTGAATTTGAAGAATTAATATGGTATTCTAAGCGCTCAACTATTTCTGAAATCTCTAATCCTTCATACAATTCATCTGTGAATATTTTCCAAGGATGATTATCAGACCAGATTTTTCTATTGACTACATGACACTCATAAAACAATCTGCTTTCTTCTCTCTCAGCTAAGATTTTATAAAATTCATCTCTATTCGAACAGCTATTCATAATATTTTTTGTGGATAGCTCAATTTTTTTATCAAAAATTTCAAATAACATAGTTCACTTAACTCCTTTATTTCTGTGAAAAATTTTTATCCACTTTTCTTCAAATCACGCTCAAACCCTTTTCAAAAAAGGACTTGTGGCTATACTCAAAACTCGTTCAAAAACTCATATCTTTTGTTTTTTAAATGTCTTATACTAAGACTCAAGAAGTACTTCAATAAGCGAAAGAGAGGTTTGAATATGAAAAGTAAAATTGTATAACTCTATAATAACATCATTTCAAATTAAAAAAAGATGATGCTTTTTAAAAGAAAAAAAGAAAGGAGACATCTTATGCTTATTTTCACAGAGTTGGATGGTATTCATGAAAAAATCGTTCTGTTCGACTTGGATGAGACTCGTAAAACTCGTTATGGTATTGAAATCAAACCAGATGAAGATTATCAAATTGTTGGTTACTCTAACGAGAATCACGCACCTATCTTTTTAGGCCTTGTGGTCGGTAGGGACAAAAACACCTTACATGTCGCTAGCACAAACACAAGACTCGATTCATTCTTGAGTGAGTTTGTTTCAAAAAAGAATAAACTCATAACAGAGATTGCTTCTCTTGAAACTGAGCTTGAACGAGAAGTTGATTTGAAAGAACGTGCAATTAACGATTTAGATGTTGAAATTGACGAACTAAACAATCAACTTAAAGAACTACAGCAAAGATACAAAAAGCGTAAAAAATTAGTTGATGCTGAACTCAGAAAAAATTTTTATAGCTGGATTGACAGTCATTGGTTTCTTAGAATCTTGTATTCGCTTTATGAAAACTTATCATAAGTTGAGTCTGCTTCAGATTTAATCAGTTAATTTTATAAAATTGAAAAAAGCTGAAACTAATGCGCCGTTTGAAGAAAGTATAGATTGTGAAGCGAATGAATCTGCTGCGCAGATAGCGTTATGCATCAAGTCTGAACAATCGTGAAGACGCAGAAAATAACGCGTTAGAATGAGTGTAATAAGCTGTGCTTTCTAGAACTCGCATTATCATTCAGTGACACCTTCAATTTTATAATTACGATTAAACGAAGTATTCAACTTATGACGTTTTCTTAGCATACAAGATTTAAAAACCTGCTGAAATACAGCTAAAATTTTAACTGTTCAGCAACTAATTTTACAACTTTGTATTTAGATGTTTCTGTTGATTTTTTATCGTCAAGAAAGTCTAGATATTATTCACGCTTGAAATTACACTCGTACTCTCATCAAGAGAAAATGTCTTTTCAATTTATCTAATTAAAAAATAACAAATAAATAAAGAAAGAAGAATATCATTATGACACAAAAAGAAATTATTAATGTCGTTGCTATTAGTGTGAAGGAAGAAAAGAGAGACGGCTGGTTAGCCTGTGTTAAGGCCAACACCCCATCATGGAAAACCTTGCTACTACCGTTTAACAAAGAGATTTTTACCTCTGTCTTTAGTAAGCTAGGTGTGTATGAGGTCGAGCTAAAGAATCTGTCATCGGCTTTCGGAAGTCGCCCTAGATACGAAATCACCGAAGCTAGGCTAATCGTATCATTTGACGAAATACTTAAGGCTTACAAATAAGTTATTACTTCTAACCAGTACAAGCTAGAAAACAACCATGTGTTGGACAATAGGTTGGGCTGGTTAGAAGTCCACCTGCGGTAGGCAACCAGCGCTCATCTGGGTAATGTAATAACCCAGATTCCAGTACAAATACTGTATTACAGGAGAATAAACCAATGACAAACGATATACTTCAAAACATAGATTTTACCAGCAAATATCTTCATGTCGGCGTAGATGAGTTAACCATAGTAATTCAGCCAAATGAAGAGACAATTGGTGAATGGCCAAACCATTGGAATCAAATTACTACGGAACTTTCTGAAATCATTGCAGAAAAACTTTCCCTCCCTTCATTATTTGGAGAAATGGTTCGAGAACAGATTTCTCCTCAAGGTTATACCACTTCTTACAGTTTTGAAAATATGCCTTATTTTTTAAGAATTGCCTTTCATGAAGGCTATTTAAAAATGGGAATCATTATTAAATTTTCAGCATCGGCTCTAAGCCTATACAAACAAGCCTATGAAAATTCCTTTAAAGAGCCCATCGGAGTCTATGAAATACTAAAAAAGTTGGACGAACCATATTGGAATATGCATCTAAGTAGGATTGACTTTTGTGCAGACTACCTTAACTTTCCTTTATCGGTTAATGACATTTATAATAATTTAAAAAGTAAAAAATTTGAGATTATTAATTACAAAGGAAATCGTAACCATAAGAAAATGTCTGCTATCGAGATAGATGCTGAAGCTAAGACAGTGACGATTGGCTCACGTAAGAAAGGCTCAAATAGTTTTCTCAAAATTTACGACAAACTCACCGAACAATTAGAGAATAACGGAAGGTATGCCCAAATTGCTCAACAATTTCAGTCTTGGGTACGATTTGAAGTGACTTTTAGAGGGCAATACGCCAAACAACTGACCAAGCTAATTCTTTCTCTACCTTCACGCGATATGTTTCAACAATTTATCGCCAATAAAATTTTGGAAAAATATTGTTTGATTGATGCAGAGACGGGACAACTAACAGAATATAGCGAAGCATTGATTAACTTTTCAACCTGTGCTCCCCCTCTGGTAGTAGTTAGTCCAAGAAATAATCAGCTAATGCAAAGCATACACTATATTTTAAAAGGTAGTGGCTTCTTCCCTATGTTAGAAAAGGTCAAGCAAATTTGGGGTATCCCAGCTGTAACAATACTTCTAAAAAGGTTATTGTTCGAATATGAGTACAATTATAAACCCAATGATGATGTTGCTAATTGGTTAAAGAAAAATGCTCTTGAATTACAAGTACTAGAATTTGAAACTTACCTTGACAGTGTAATCGAAATTTTTTATATAAAAAACGCTCCTTCTTCCCCAGAATCCGCCAAGAAACCAGGAAGAAAGAACGCTGTATAATTGTGAAGATAAGGTAAGCTTATCCCTTGCCTATTATCTCACATATTTTATTTGAAAGAAAGTATGAGAGGCAAAAAATGATTAGCATTGTAAATAAAGATGATGTCATGAAACTAACTGGATTTTCTGATTCCCAAGCAAAAAAACTCATTAGGGAAGCGAAAGCAAGACTAGTTTCTGAAGGTTTTTCTTGGTACAAGAACAAACGTATCGGACGAGTCCCAATCAAGACTATTGAAGACATTCTAGGTTTTGAGTTATCCCCAAAACATGATATAATTACTAACGTACGAGAAGATACTGCTCTTGAAAAAGGAGTTTCAAATGGCAGTAACTAGACAACAAAATAAAAAATGGAAGGTGGATATTAGTGACGGTTATGATGCCGTAACTGGCGAACAAAAACGTCACAGAAAAACAGATTTTAAAACACGCAAAGAAGCTGAACGATATGAGGCAGACTATCGTATCAATAAGCTGCATCAAGTCAGACATAAAGATAAAGTTTCGGTTTCCTATCTCTACTCGCTCGTTCAAGAAGAAGATGAACTTCGAGGCAATAAACGAGGGACAATAGATAGTCAAGAATCTTACTATCGAGTATACATGTCCAAATACTTCAAAAATGCGGATATGCGAGCTGTCTCTGTTACGGACATCAAAGAATACAGAAATTGGCTAAAAAACCAACCTAGTGTAAAAGGTGGGACTTTAACCAATTCTCATGTTAATCAGCAAATGATTTTTGTCCATAAAATGTTTGATGTTGCAATTGCCAATCGTATTCGACAAGATAATCCTTGTAATGGATTGAGACGATTGCCACATCAACATAAAGAAATGGCATACTATACACCTGACCAGTTCAAACAGTTTGATTCACTTTTTGAAGAGCATGAATACCCTTTTCAACTCTTGTATCGTGTACTAATGTATACTGGCATGCGTATTGGCGAAGCATTGGCTTTAACTTGGCAACATGTCAACCTTGAAGAAAGTTATATTGATGTTAAATACTCTGCTTATTATCGCAAAGGTCAAGTCCATATCGGTACAGTTAAAACCACACAATCCAATCGTCGGATTTATATCCATCGTGCCTTCGTGGAAGAATTGAAACACTGGAAAGAGAAACAACACAAGCTACTAAATGAATTTACTGATAATCCAAATAGCCTGCAACTCTTTCAATCAACTCCAGAGGTATTGACTAGTCCTAATGTTTCAAATTTTCGGGTTCTTCTAAAAAAAAGAATGCCCAAAAATTTAAAACTTATTCGTAACCATGATTTCAGGCATTCTCATGCTGCCTTCTTAGTCTCCCAAGGCTTACGTAATGGAGAAGGTAAAGACTATATTTTCTTTACTTTGATGAAACGATTAGGTCATTCCTCAATCAACACTACAATAAATGTATACTCGCATTTATTTCCAACCCAACAAAAAGAAATTGCCTCTGCCTTTGAAAATTTTTAACAATAAGGCAAAATAAGGCAACGAAAATTTAACCAGAGGGTCTAAACCCTTTGTACGAAAGGAATCTTAAAAATCTTATGATGAATATGCAAAATATGATGCGTCAGGCTCAAAAACTCCAAAAACAAATGGAGAAAAAACAATCTGAACTTGCTAGTACAACTTTCACTGGAAAATCAGCTCAAGATTTAGTTGTTGTTGAGTTTACAGGTGATAAAAAATTGGTGAACATCACTTTTAAAGATGCTGTTGTTGACCCAGATGATGTTGAAACACTTCAAGACATGACAACACAAGCAATCAACGATGCACTTTCTCAAATCGATGATGCCACACAAAAAACACTAGGCGCATTTGCAGGAAAATTACCATTTTAATGACATAATCAAAAAAGCTCGAACCTTTTAAGGTTCGAGCTTTTTAAGCTTCTTTTGCTGTTTCTAAACAATAAGATTTTTCATGACAATGTGGGCAAGTTAATTTTCGCGTTTTAGGAGTATGACGAGCAAATACGAATTCCCTATACGTTGGTTGGAAAAGTTGGTGGCAATTGGGACAGATATAAGCTATTTTACGTGAAAAACGATAAGACAATGTTAATAATGTGCCAACATACACCAAACCAATACCGATACCAACACCTTGCCAAACAACAGATTGTGGACGACTTGCAAGCCAAGCAACACAAAGAACAAAAATAAGAATCGTTGCTAGATTACTAATCCACATCCGTTTTTGCAAACGACGCCAAGCTAATTGATTTTTCATGGTAAGAGAAATGTCTGATAAAAATTCTAGCGACTGACCTGTTTGATTTTTTACCCTGTCAAGCAAGTTGACAGTAGTGTCAAGTTTGGCTTTCTTCTCAGCAAGCTCACGCTTTGTTTCCTTGATATGCTCAACAAGCAGTAACTCTAAAACTTGCCTTGCATTTTCCTCAGCAAACAACCGCTTTATCTGTTCAATAGAAAAATCTAACTCTCTCAAAAAACAAATCATGCGCAACTGTTCCAAATCACTATCCACATAAATCCGCCGTCCACCTTCTGTCAAATCAGATGGCGACAAAATACCACGTTTATCATAATATTGGACCGTGCGAACTGAAACACCTGCCAACTTCGCCAAATCGCCAGTTGTATAAGAGCGAGACATTCCTTTCACCTCCTTTCTGTCCTTATTATAGGACATGCCCCAACGTCACAAGCAAGGGGTTACCCTAGATGATTTTTTATTTTTTGAAAAATAGCAGAGCTTTTAGCTAAAAAAGCCACCTAAAGCTGCAAAAGGATTGTCACCATGCTCTTCTTCTTGCTGATTCAAATAAGATTTATTCTCATCAAATTCCATGAACTTTTCATAAACAAGCGCAGTCATGCGAGCATCTTCAAGTGAATTATGACCATGTCCTGAAATACCTAAAAATTCAGCAACACTTGTCAACTTGAGACTGGCAATTCCATTCAAGTCTGTGCTACGACGTTCAAAAGCCTCATCATATAAATCAACCTTGTAAAGCTCTGTCAAGTCTAATTCATTTTCAGCAAGTAAGGGCAGGTCTGATTTTAGCGCATTGTAACCAACCAAAGCAGTCTCTCCAACGAATGTTTTAAAGTCAGCCAGCACTTCATCAAGCTTTGGAGCGTTAGCAATTTTTTCTGATGTAATACCCGTCAATCCATTAATGAATGACTGCAATGGCACATCGGTGTAAACATAAGTGTCAAAGCTATCAACTTCGTGACCTTCTTTGAATTTTACTGCTGAAACCTGAATAATATGACTTTTCTCAGCAACCGTATTAAATTCCAAATCAAATGCAATGTACTCCGCTAATTTTTCCATGATACCTCCTAAAAATGAGTTTATAAAATAAAGCTGGAACTTTTGTCCCAGCTTCCGATAAATTTCGAGTTCTTATTTTCCACCAAAAAGACGCGCTAGGAATCCCTTCGGAGCTGCTTCTTCTTGAATTTTTTCTTCTGACTTCGTTTGAATTTCTTCGACTTCAGCCTTAGCTTCATTAAGTTCAAGCTGAAGGCGTTTTGTGTCTTCCATGGCAGCAAGCGTCAATTGTTGTTGCTGATCAAGCTGCTTGTCTTTTTCACTAATTTGCACATCTTTAACACGAAGCTGTTCATCTTTTGAAGCAAGCTGTTTATCCTTAGCTTTGAGCTGCTCATACAAACGTGTAATTTCAGTATTTTTTTCGTCCACTAAAATTTCTAAAAGTTCGCGTTGTTTTGTTTCTTCATCAATTGGCTCATCTTCAAAAATGGTTGTTTTGTAGATTTCTTCCAATTTAATCAAGCCACTTCGGTTGACAACGGTAACTCCCTTTTCATTTTTATCGACATCTTCTTCTGGCAGACTCTTGACACGATTGTTAACCGCTTGGCGGCTAACTCCTAGAATCTCAGCCAGCTCGCTAACTGTTTTCTCAATTGCCATAATATCCTCTTTTACGTTGAAATTTCTTATGAAAAGGATAACATAACAGTCTATGATTGTCAATTTTCACCAAGTTTCTGGTGTGCTTTTTACTTGATATCAACTTTTTTTAGAACTGCTGTCACGTTTTTGTTATTTTCTGTAAACATCCTAACTTTCTTTTCACAAATCCCATTACTTGCTTATCAAGATAGCAATATTTTATGCTACAATAGCTATATGAATACATACGATACAATTATCATTGGCGGCGGTCCCGCTGGTATGATGGCTGCCATTTCAAGCAGTTATTATGGTAACCAAACATTACTTATCGACAAAAATAAACGACTCGGCAAAAAACTAGCTGGAACGGGGGGTGGACGTTGTAACGTCACTAATAATGGTACCATTGATGACCTCATGGAAGGCATTCCTGGAAATGGACGCTTTCTTTACAGTGTCTTTTCACAATTTGACAACCACGACATTATCCGATTTTTTGAAGAAAATGGCGTTGCTTTAAAAGTTGAGGACCATGGGCGTGTGTTCCCAAAAACTGATAAATCAAAAACGATTATTGATGCTCTTGCCCATAAAATCAATGAACTCGGTGGCACCGTTTTAACCAATACTGAAGTTGTTTCTGTCAAGAAAATCGACAACCTTTTCCACGTCAAATCTGCGACAGATGAGTTCATCTGTGGAAAACTCATTGTCACAACAGGTGGTAAAGCCTATCCTTCCACAGGGTCAACAGGTTTTGGTTATGAGATTGCCAGGCATTTTAAACTCAATCTTACAGAACTTGAAGCGGCTGAAAGTCCATTATTAACAGATTTTCCACACAAGGAACTTCAAGGAATCTCTCTTGATGATGTTTGTTTGAGCTATCAAAAACACTATATTACGCATGATTTGCTCTTTACGCATTTTGGTTTGTCTGGACCTGCCGCACTACGCCTATCAAGTTTTATCAAGGGTGGCGAAACCATTACACTTGACCTTGTCCCCAAACTATCCACAGAAAAGATACACGCATTTTTAGCGGAGCAGCGTGAGAAATCCCTCAAAAATGCTCTTAAAGTGCTTCTTCCAGAACGATTAGCAAGCTTTTTAGCACAGCCATTTCCCGAAAAAGTCAAACAACTAACGCCACAACAAGAAAAAGAACTTGTGGATAACATCAAAGAGCTGCCAATTAAAGTAACCGGAAAAATGTCACTGGCAAAATCTTTTGTGACTAAAGGTGGCATTGATTTGAAAGAAATTAATCCCAAAACCCTTGAAAGTAAGCAAGTCCCTGGACTTTACTTTGCTGGTGAAGTGCTTGATATTAATGCCCACACAGGTGGTTTTAACATCACTGTGGCGTTATGTACAGGCTGGGTCGCTGGAAGTTTACATTACTAACAATTGTTGAGAAATCCTTTTGTGGGTTTCTTTTTTTGAAAAAAATATTTAACTAGTTAAGTTTTTCTCTTGATTATTTCCTCAAAGGTGTTATAATAAATATCGTTAACCAGTTAAGTAAAAGGAGACATTATGGCTAAAAAATCAAAAATTGCTAGATACAACCGACAACTAAAACTCATTGAACAATATGCCGACTTACGTCGTGAATTGAAGGCAAAAGGCGATTACGAAGCGCTTCGTAAATTACCACGCGACTCAAATCCAAATCGTTTGAAAAATCGTGACCGCATTGACGGACGCCCACACGCATACATGCGTAAATTCGGCGTTAGCCGAATCAACTTCCGTGACCTTGCTCACAAAGGACAACTTCCTGGCGTCAAAAAAGCCAGCTGGTAATCCTCAAAAAAATAGAAAGACAAAAGTTTTTATCACACAAAAAGCTGGGATATCCCCAGCTTTTTTAGTTAATAACATAAGTATAGAAACGATTATCCACAGCTAAACGTGGAAAATCAGCAGGTAAATTTGACGATTCAATTGCTTGAAAACCAAATTTTCGGTAAAAGTGCTGAGCAGCCTCAAAATCTGTTGTTGTTCCAAGAAAAATAGCCTTCTTCTGCTCTTTTTGGCAATAAGCTACAAAAGCCTTCAATAATTCTTTTCCTAAACCTGCTTTTCTGTAATTTTTACTTACAAACATTTTCTTTAAAGCGACATTGTCTTGTTCAAGAGCCACTAAGCCAATACACCCTAGCACTTCTTTCCTCTCATTTATAGCTACCCAGAATTGACCACCTTGTTTTTGATAAGAATTTTCAATGTCCAATAAATCAGGTTGTTCCGTTAAGGAAATAGGAAGCAAAAATTCTTCTTGCTGGATAGTTAGTATCAAGTCTATCACCGCCTGATTAAACTTTGGTTCAAAAATAGATATCTGCATACCTTACCTCTATAAAACCTCTCGTAATTTATCAATATCTTCTTGCGTTGTTGACCAACTTGTTGCTAAACGAATAACCGTATGAGTATCGTCATATTTTTCCCAGAAGCTATAAGCAAGGACTTCACCTAAAGTGGCTAATTTAGCATTTTCAATAATGATAAATTGTTGATTTGTTGGTGATTCCAGATAGAAACGATAGCCTTTTTCACGTAAAATGGCTTTTGACTGCTCTGCCATTTTAATAGCGTGCTCACCAATTTCAAAATAAAGATTATCCGTAAAGAAACGGTCAAATTGCACACCAATCAGCCAACCTTTTGCCAAAAGTGCTCCATGCTGCTTGACTGTTGTCACAAAATGTTTTGGTGTATTTTGTTTTGTAAACACGACGGCTTCACCAATAAAGGCTCCCATTTTGGTACCACCAATATAAAAGACGTCTGATAATTCAGCAATAGTTGGTAAATCAACATCTGTCTCCTTAGCTGCCAAACCATATCCTAAACGTGCGCCATCAATAAAGAGTGGCAATTGATATTGACGACAAACATCTGAAATGGCGGTTAATTCTTCTTTGGTGTAGAGCGTGCCATATTCAGTTGGGTGAGAAATGTAAACCATCCCTGGAAAAACCATATGGTCATGGTTGCCATCACGATAAAAGTTATCCACATAAGCAGCAAGCTCAGCCGCCTGAATTTTTCCTTGATGAGAAGGAAGTGTTAGTACCTTGTGTCCTGTAAATTCAATAGCACCAGCTTCATGAGTGCTAACATGCCCCGTTTCAGCAGCGATAACACCTTCGTAAGAGGTTAACAAGCTATCGATAACCACTTGATTAGTCTGTGTGCCACCTGATAAAAAGAAGATTTCAGCTTCAGGGCAATGGCAAGCTGCTTTCATCTTTTCTGCAGCCTGTGCACAATAACTATCCATGCCATAACCAGCAAAACTTTCTTGATTACTATCCACAAGCGCTTGGAGTAGCTGTGGATGAATTCCTTTATTATAATCATTTTCAAAATGTAACATATTAGCACCTCTTTTGATTGCATTTACAATAATATCGAGATTATTATATCACTTTTTATTGTAAATGCAATATTTTTTTGTTAAAATTTTTAGCAAGGAGAAACTATTATGTTTGATATTATTCGTACTATTGGCGCTATCACGCGCACCATTCAAATTGACTCTAATAATCATTTTAAAGAACTTGGACTAAATAACAATCTATTCATCTATATTATTCGTGTCTGTGAAAAACCTGGAATGTTTTTGGGCGAGTTGGCAGACAATGTCCAAATTGACCGTACAACTGCCTTTAGAACGATAAAAAAATTAGCTACGCTCGGCTATTTTGAACTAAAGAAAGATGCTGTTAACCAGAAAATCAAACGTGTTTATCCAACAGAAAAAGCCATGGACATTTATCCACAGCTTCACGAATATGAACAAAAGCAATCTGATTTTCTTTTATCAAACTTATCCACAGAAGAAATTGCTCAACTCAAACAATTAATGGCAAAATTAAAATATTAACCGTAAAATCGCCATGCTAACAATTCCTGTAATGACGGCATATAATAAATTTTTAGATTTTAAGGCGACATAAAAAGTGGGAAGACTGACTAGAACTTCCAAGTCCTTTACTTGTGGCAAATGCCCAATTTCAACGTCAAAAAGGCTTGAAAACGTCAAAGCAAATAAAATGGAAACGGGTAAATATTTCAAAAAACGAATGACAATTTCGGGCAAGCCTTTATATTTTACCAAGATAAAAGGGGCAACTCGCGGAACCCAAGACACAACAAATCCTAAAAGAATGGCTACCAAAACATAACTACTAACGCTCATCCAACATTACCCCCACACTACAACCAATTAACGTTGACACTAAAACCGCTAAGGCACTTGATAGAAAAACAGCACAGACTAAAAAACTAATAGCCACAGCTGCTAGTACAAGCAATAGTTTTTTAATGCCTTCACTCAATATCGCATCAAATTGAAAGACAAGTAAACCAATAAACATACCAATCAGAGCAAAATCAAGCCCAAAACTTTCTGGATTAGGGATAATACCTCCTAGGAGTGTCCCTACAATTGTAGATAAAACCCATGCTGCATAACTCAGTAGATTATTACCATGCATCCAGCTAGCTGCAATTGATTTATTGTGAACATTTTCTCCCAGCAAAACACCATAACTTTCATCTGTAATTAAGCTAGCTATCCCAATGTTATTGAGAAAGCTTGTTTTGGTAAAAATAGTTGTTGCATGCAAACTCATCAACATATTACGCAAATTAACTAAAAAAACGGTCAACGTTACTGAAGCCAAATCAGCATGAGCAAGCAACATGGCACACATGGCAAATTGAGCTGAACCACCATAGACCAAAAGACTCATCAAGCCAACTTCTAAAGCTGATAATCCTGAAGCAGATGCCACAATTCCAAAAGCTAAACCAATCGAAATATAACCCAAAGCCGTTGGAAGTGCAGCTTGAAGCCCCTCTTTAAACCCTTTTTCCTGCATACAAACTCCCTAAATATTCAATAAGCAGAGAACCCATATGAAGTCTCTGCAGCTACTCATTGTTCAAACAATTTTTTCCATTATAGCACATAAAAAGACTCCTGAAAATAAATTTTCAAGAGTTCTTCTATTACCTTTATCCCCTAATCCAAACTATCAAAAGCTAAACTTGGTTTAGCGTTTAAGTCTAAGTCAGCAAAGTGCCCTTTATCGTATTCAATCGCTGCTGCTAGCGAAATCATGCCAGCATTATCGCCGCAAAGACGTAATGGCGGAATAACAACTTCTGCTTCTGTAATTTCATCTGCCAAACGTTCACGCAAGCCTTGATTAGCAGCCACACCACCAGCTACAACGAGTGTTTTGACAGGATATTTTTCCAAAGCTTTTTTTGTTTTCGCCATCAAAACATCCAAAACGGCAGCTTGAAATGATGCTGATAAATCTTCTTTTGAGAGTGTTTCACCTTTTTGCGCAGCATTATGGTGTAAATTAATAAAAGCTGATTTCAAACCTGAAAATGAAAATTCGAGGTTATCTTCTTTAATCATGGCACGCGGAAAATCATAAATATTCTTTCCTTGATGTGCCAATTGGTCAATTTCACGTCCAGCAGGATAAGTCAAGCCCATGACACGACCAACCTTGTCATATGCTTCACCAACAGCGTCATCACGCGTTTCACCGACAATTTTATAATCGCCAGGTTCAGACACATAAACCAGTTCTGTGTGTCCGCCAGAAACCAATAATGCCATTAATGGATAGGCTAATTCTTTGACTTGACGAGCTGCCATCAAGTGCCCAGACATATGATTAACAGGAATCAATGGCAAATGGTTCGCCCAAGCAAAAGCTTTAGCAGCAGCCATCCCCACTAAAATCGCTCCAACCAAGCCAGGACCGTAAGTTACAGCAACCGCATCAAGGTCACTCACTTCAATTCCTGCCGCATCCAAAGCATCTTTGAAACACGTTGTAATCACTTCGACATGGTGACGACTAGCAACCTCTGGCACCACGCCACCAAAACGCTTGTGACTTTCAATTTGACTAGCAATAATATTGCTCAAAATCTCGCTTTCATTTTTTAAAACGGCAACACTTGTTTCATCACAAGAGCTCTCCACAGCTAAAATATATCTATCTTTCATTTATCTTTTTTACCTCTCATTACCTTCACGCTTCATGATAATCGCATCCTCAATTGGATTATGGTAATATTGCTTACGCTCACCAATCACCTTAAATCCAAATTTTTGGTACAAAGCTTGCGCAGAAGTATTTGATGCTCTCACTTCCAAGAAAATTGAAAAGTCAATCTGGTCTAAATTGGTTAATAACTGACTGCCTAAACCACAACCTTGATAAGCTTTCTTAACCGCAATATTTGTGATTTCTAATTCGCCAACAAGTTGCTGAATTGCCAGAAAACCAACCATTTCCTTGTCTTTTTCCACAAAAAAATAATCCACACTATCCTGCTGCATATCTGCTAAAATTTGCTTTTTTGTCCATGGTGACACTTCATAGACATCAGACAAGATAGCATAAACAGCAGTCACTTTTTCTGATAAATCTTTCATGTTAGATACGTTTGACATAATCTGCAGTTGAATCTTCTTTATGCGTTTTAAGCCAGTTTTCCTCTGCTTCCACACGTTTGAGATAATTTGGTACAAAACTGTCAACATCAGCTGGTTCAAGACTTTGACCATATTTTCCAATAGCATAAGCTGATGGCAAAACAGGTAAAATAACAGCTTGTGGTAGAGCTTCTTCAATCTGGTCGCGGAAATTATCCACTTCACCAACAAACATAACCTTAGCTTCAGCCTTAACGGCTTCTAAAACAGCTGTAAAACTCATGTGTTGGTCTGCTTTAACAGACTGACCATTTTTATAAAACCCAGCATAAACATTATTACGACGGGCATCCATGATAGGAACAACCAAGCCATCAAAATCAGCTGCCGCAGCAAGTGCATACAGACTTGACACCCCTACTAGCTCAATATTTAACGTATATGCCAATGTTTTAGCTGTCGCAACCGCCACGCGCAAACCAGTATAAGACCCTGGACCTTGCGCTACAACAATTCTATCTAAATCACTTGGTTGCAAATCCACAGATGTCATCAAAAAATCAATCGCAGGCATTAATGTTATACTGTGATTTTTTTTAATATTGACCGTTACATCGGCTAACAAATTCTTGCCATCTAAAATAGCAACAGACAAAGCCTTACTTGAAGTATCAAAGGCTAAAACTTTCATCATTTAAATTCCCTCACTTGATTCTACCTCTTATTTTATGATATAATTTTAATAATTGCAACGAATCAAGGTTAAATCAATTACTCGTAAAAATTTCATAGATGTTTGTCAAGTAGATATAAAGCTATTTGGCAGGTTTTTTGTAGTTTGATTAGCCACAGGTATAAAGAAAGGAAAACTATGATTTATAAAGTTTTTTACCAAGAAACAAAAGAACGTAACCCACACCGTGAGCAAACTAAAGTGCTCTACTTAGACGTTGATGCCACAACTGAACTCGAAGGACGCATCAAAACACGCAAACTCGTTGAAGAAAAGACACCTTACAACGTTGAATTTATTGAGCTTCTATCAGATAAACACCTAGCTTACGAAAAAGAAACAGGTGTCTTTAAATTAACGGAGTTATAACATGTCACAAATCAATTTAAAACCCGAAGAAGTTGGGGTTTACGCAATTGGTGGTCTTGGAGAAATCGGAAAAAATACTTACGGTATTGAGTACAAAGATGAAATTATCATCGTTGATGCTGGTATCAAATTCCCTGAAGATGACCTTCTCGGAATCGATTATGTCATTCCAGATTATTCTTATATCGTTGAAAATATTGACCGTATCAAAGGGCTCGTTATTACCCACGGTCACGAGGACCACATTGGTGGAATCCCATTTCTCTTAAAACAAGCTAATATCCCAATCTACGCTGGACCATTAGCTCTTGCACTTATCAAAGGAAAATTGGAAGAACACGGACTTCTCCGTGATGCTAAACTCTATGAAATCAACGCTAACACAGAATTAACATTTAAAAACCTTAGCGTTACTTTCTTCCGCACAACCCACTCAATTCCAGAACCTCTTGGAATCGTTATCCACACACCACAAGGTAAAATTGTCTGCACAGGGGACTTCAAATTTGACTGGACACCAGTTGGTGAGCCAGCAGATATCCACCGCATGGCTGCCCTTGGTGAAGATGGCGTTCTCTGTTTATTATCAGACTCAACCAACGCTGAAATTCCAACCTTTACAAATTCAGAAAAAGTCGTTGGACAATCTATCATGAAGATTATTGAAGGTATTCATGGACGTATTATTTTTGCATCATTTGCTTCAAATATTTTCCGTCTCCAACAAGCTGCCGAAGCTGCCGTTAAAACAGGACGTAAAATTGTTGTTTTCGGACGTTCTATGGAAAAAGCCATTGTCAATGGTATCGAACTTGGTTATATCAAGGTTCCAAAAGGAACATTTATCGAACCAAGCGAACTCAAAGACTATCATGCTAGTGAAATTTTAATCATGTGTACAGGTAGTCAGGGGGAATCAATGGCTGCGCTAGCACGTATTGCCAATGGTACACACCGCCAAGTCACACTACAACCTGGTGACACCGTTATCTTCTCATCTAGCCCAATTCCTGGTAACACAACAAGCGTTAATAAACTAATTAATACTATCCAAGAAGCTGGTGTCGAAGTTATCCACGGTAAAGTCAACAATATCCACACATCTGGTCATGGTGGTCAACAAGAGCAAAAACTCATGCTCCGCTTGATGAAACCAAAATACTTCATGCCGGTTCACGGTGAATACCGTATGCTAAAAATTCATGCTGGTTTAGCAATGGACACAGGTGTGCCAAAAGATAATATCTTTATCATGGAAAATGGTGATGTCCTAGCTCTCACAGCTAGTTCAGCTCGCCGTGCTGGACACTTCAATGCTCAAGACATTTATGTTGATGGTAATGGTATTGGTGACATTGGTGCTGCTGTACTGCGTGACCGTCATGATTTATCAGAAGACGGTGTCGTTCTTGCTGTCGCAACTGTCGATTTTGACACACAAATGATTTTAGCAGGTCCTGACATTCTCAGCCGTGGATTTATCTACATGCGCGAATCAGGCGACCTCATCCGTGAAAGTCAACGTGTTCTTTTCAACGCGATTCGCATAGCCTTGAAAAACCAGGACGCAAGCATTCAATCTGTTAACGGTGCTATTGTGAACGCCCTTCGTCCATTCTTATACGAAAAAACAGAACGTGAACCAATCATTATCCCAATGATTCTCACACCAGATGAAAAATAGAATTAACGAAGCTGAGACAAAAGTGCTCAGCTTCTTTGTTTACGAAATGACAAAGTGCAGGAGTAAACGTAAATCATTTTAGGTTAGCAACTAAAAACGAAGACTAGCTAAAAAATCAAATCTCTTTAAAGTTACCGATTTGCTTTTGAATTTTTAGGCCCATGAATAAAGTCGTATGTTCTCCTTTTCCACAAACCTAAAGACTATCTTGAATCCAACCAAAAAACTCGCCATAACAGCGAGCTTTCTTAGTTTTATTGTGCAACCATGACACGAAGACCTTGGTCGATTTTCTCTGCGGCTTTGCGTCCTTCGCGGATTCCCCAAATCACAAGACTTGGACCACGACGCGCGTCACCAGCAACAAAGACATGGTCATTATTTGTTGAATAATCATCATAGACACTTTGAACACCAAATTGTTCAAATAATGATTTTTCAGCACCTGTGAATCCCATTGCTAGTAAAACAAGGTCTGCTTTGATGATTTCTTCAGTTCCCTCAATTGGTTTGAAACCAGGACCAACTTTGATAGTCTTAGCAGCAATGACTTGACCACTATCAGCACCGATAAACTCAGTTGTTGATGTAGCATAAGTTGTCAATTCTGTATCTTGTACGAAATTGGCTTCTTCTTGCCCATAACCGACACGTTTAATCATTGGATATTGTGGCCATGGATTTGTTGGTAAGCGTTTTTCTGGCGGTTCTGGAGTGATCTCAAGTTGTTTAACACTTGCTGCACCCAAACGAACAGCCGTACCGATACAATCATTACCTGTATCACCGCCACCAATGACAAGAACATGTTTGCCTTCAAGCGTTGGACCAAGTTTTTTATTATCAGAAGCAAGGACATTTTTAGTCGTTTCAGTTAAGAAATCAACCGCAAAACGCACACCAGATAGATGACGACCTGGGACATCCAAATCACGCGGAACACTTGCACCAGTTGCAAGAACAACACGGTCATATTGTTTCAACAATTCATCCGCTGTTACATCACGTCCCACTTCCGTATTAGCAACAAAATTGATACCAAGTTTTTCCATCAAATCAATACGACGTTGAACAATTTCCTTATCCAATTTCATATTTGGAATACCGTACATCAATAGTCCACCAAAACGATCACTACGTTCATAGACAGTTACTGTATGACCTAGTTTATTAAGGCGCCAAGCAGTTGAAAGCCCTGCAGGTCCAGAACCAATAACAGCAACTTTAAATCCTGTACGATAGGCTGGACGACCTGACTCCTCTACCCAACCATTTTCAAAGGCTGTATCGATGATAAAGCGTTCATTATCATGGATAGTGACACCAGAGCCATTAAGGCCTTCTGTACAACCTTTTTCACACGGCGCTGGACAAACACGTCCAGTCATTTCTGGGAGAGGATTTGTACGTGAGAGACGCTCAAAAGCACGTTTGTAATCGCCTTTATAAAGCAAATCATTCCATTCAGGAATCAAGTTGTCATTTGGACAACCTGAAACCGCGCGTCCGCCACCGTAGAATTGTCCAGAATGACAGAAAGGAATCCCACAAGCCATACAACGTGCAGCTTGTTTTTGACGGTCCTCTTCGAACAATGGAACTTGTAATTCTTCAAAGTCCAAGATGCGTTCAGCAACAGGACGAAACGGATTATCTTTACGTTCATATTTCAAAAATCCAAATGGATTAGCCATTTTATTTACCTCCTGTTACTTGTGCAAGAAGTTCTTCTTTCTCGGCAGCAGTTTCTGCACCACCTGTGGCAATTTCGAAGGTACGCAATTCAAGTTCATCACCTTCTAAACCAGTATTAGCAAGTGCGTATTCAATATTATTAATTTCATGGAATTCAGTTGGATAAACTTTAATGAATTTATCAACTTCTTGTGCCCAGTTGTCAAGCAAGCGTTTTGCTTTAGCGCTACCTGTGTATTCATAGTGTTTTTGAATCATATCAACCAAGACATCATCCCCACGAGTTTCACCGACTTTGTAAAGGTCAACCATTTCTTGGTTAACTTTTTCGGCAAAATCACCGTCCACATCATAAACATAGGCAACACCACCACTCATACCAGCAGCGAAGTTACGTCCTGTTGTTCCAAGGATAACAGCAACACCACCTGTCATGTATTCACAACCGTGTGCTCCGACACCTTCAACAACAACTTTAGCACCTGAATTACGAACACAGAAACGTTCACCTGCGCGACCAGCGAAATAAGCTTCGCCCTTAACCGCACCAAAGAGAGCAACGTTACCAACGATCGGTGAATTTTCAACATCATAAGCGGCATCATGCGGCGGCTTCACAATCAAACGTCCACCTGACATTGATTTGGCAATGTAGTCATTTGCTTCACCAACTAGCGTTAATTCCATACCTTGTGTGATAAAGCTTGCAAATGATTGACCAGCAATACCAGTATATTCATATTTAATCAAACCTAGTTCAACGGTATCATTTCCATAACGTTCAGCCATCCAGCCTGCCATTCGAGCACCGACTGCACGTTGAACATTGTTAATTGATTCTTTAATCGTCACGCTTGCACCATTATCAACAGCAGCTTTGGCAAATCCGTCCAATTCTTTCCATTGACGTGCTTCAGCAAATGGATCTTCTGTCTTGCGGTCAATTGGATAAGCTATACCAAGCATACGTGAAAAATCAAGCGATTTTACTTTACCTTTTGGAATGAATTTCGCTTTCAAGATTTCTGAATGACCAACCATTTCGTCAACAGAACGGAAACCAAGTTCAGCCATATATTCACGCAATTCTTCTGCCATAAACATCATCATGTTAATCACATGTTCAGGTTTACCTGCAAAATGTTTACGAAGTTCTGGATTTTGAGTTGCTACACCAACAGGACAAGTATTCAATGAGCAAACACGCATCATCACACAACCAATAGAAATCAATGCTAGACTTGCAAATGAATATTCTTCCGCTCCAAGAAGAGTGGCAATGGCAACATCGCGACCAGTCATTAATTTACCATCAGTTTCAAGAGTCATACGTTGACGGAGACGGTTAAGTGACAATGTTTGGTGTGCTTCAGCCAAGCCCATTTCCCATGGAAGCCCAGCATCACGGACAGAGTTACGTGGAGAAGCTCCTGTACCACCATCATAACCAGAAATAACAACCTTATCAGCACCAGCTTTTACACAACCCGTAGCAATTGTACCAACACCAGTACTTGAAACCAATTTAACATTGATTTTAGCATAAGGATTAATGGCTTTAAGGTCATAAATCAATTGCGCCAAATCTTCAATTGAGTAGATGTCATGGTGAGGTGGTGGTGAAATCAAGCGTACACCAGGCGTTGCACCACGAATTTCTGCAACCCAAGGGAAGACTTTTTGACCAGGCAATTGACCACCTTCACCAGGTTTCGCACCTTGTGCTAATTTAATTTGAAGTTCTTCAGCAAACATGAGGTATTCTGCATTGACACCAAAACGTCCAGAAGCAACTTGTTTGATTTTAGAGTTCAAATTACGTCCGTCTGGTTGCACTTTGAAACGATTACGATTTTCGCCACCTTCACCAGAGTTTGATTTCGCTCCGATTGAGTTCATGGCTTCAGCAATTGTTTCATGTGCTTCTTTAGAAAGTGAACCAAAACTCATGGCACCAACTTTGAAACGTTTAACAATAGTTTCTACTGGTTCTACCTCAGAAAGGTCAACTTTTGGACGGTCAGATTTAAATTCCCAAATAGAACGAAGTGTTGTCGGCGTTGACAATGCTTCTTTGTCCAATTCAGCTGTGTATTCTTTAAAGAGTTTGTAGTCCCCTTTACGAACAGCTTGTTGGAAATTATAAATGGTATGTGGATTGAAAAGGTGATACTCGCCATCTGCTTTAAATTGATAAATACCACCACTTTGGAGATAATCTCCACGACGAGAACCAAAAGCATCTTCCATACGTTGAAGGTATTCTTTTTCAATTTGGTCAAGTGACAAACCACCAATACGAGTTACTGTACCTGTAAAGTATTTGTTAACAACAGAGTCAGATAAACCAACGGCTTCAAATAATTGAGCCCCTTTGTAACCAAGGATTGTTGAAATCCCCATACGACTCATAACTTTGACAATACCTTTTTCAGCAGCTTTACGATATTTTTCAAAAGCAAGCTCGTCTTTGCCATATTCTTTCAATGTCGCATAAGCGCCATAAGGGTGAACCGCAGCCGCACCATAACCAACCAAGGTTGCAAAATGATGAACTTCAATAGCTTCCGCTGTATCGACAACAATTGAAAATTGGCTAGCTTTTCCTTTGACAACCATGTAGTTATTTAAACCAGAAACAGCTAACAACATTGGAATAGTTGTCTGATTTTCTTTAACATTACGGTCTGAAAGAATAATAATCTTACTACCATTATCAACGGCTTTTTCAGCAGCTTTGAAAAGATTTTCTAGCGCACGTTGCAAACGATTATGTGACGGCTCAACCACGTCATAAACCGTAGATAGGGTTGTTGCACAATAACGGTCATCTTTCAAGTTAGCAATTTTCGCAAAATCTTGACTTGAAAGAACTGGGCTGTCAATTTTTACTTTGACACAGTTATCAGCACCATCAGCTTTGAAATTCCCATCACCACCAAGGTAAACACTAGTTGACACAACGATTTGTTCACGAATGGCATCAATTGGCGGATTAGTAACCTGCGCAAATTGTTGCTTGAAGAAAGTGAAAAGCGATTGGTTCTTATTAGAGAGAACCGCTAGTGGGCTATCAAATCCCATTGAAATGACAGGTTCTTCACCTTTTTCAGACATTGGTAGAATGACCGTACGAATAACTTCTTCATTGTAGCCATAAGCCTTCCACATTGTTTCAATGTCATTTGTTTCTTGAGTCAATTCAGCAGCCTCAAAGTCGTTAAGATGAGCAATGTTTTCGTCAACCCACTCTTTGTATGGATGTTGTGCAGCATAGTATGCTTTCACTTCTTCATTGCGCATTAATTTTCCTGAAGTCGTGTCAATCAACATCATATTACCAGGTCCAAGCACACCTTTTTCAATAACGCGACTTGGTTCAAGATCGACAACACCAGATTCACTTGAGCAAATAAGGAAATTATCTTTTGTCAATGAATAACGGCTAGGACGCAATCCATTACGGTCCAAACGCGCACCAACCATATCACCATCAGTGAAAACAAGCGCTGCTGGACCATCCCATGGAGCCACAAAACTTGACGCATATTCATAAAATGCCTTCAAATCATCTGAAAGCCCTGATTCATCACCCCAAGCTTCAGGTACCATCATTAAAAGACTTTGTGGAATATCACGACCATTACGGTAAAGATATTCTAGACAGTTTTCCAACTTGGCAGAGTCCGAATTTTCTTCGTTATAAACTTCAATCTGGTGACTGTGCATCCAATTTTCAGCACCACGGAGAGTATTAATTTCACCATTGTGAGCCAAAAAGCGGAATGGCTGTGCACGATCCCAAGATGGGAAAGTATTTGTAGAAAAGCGTGAGTGTGTCAACGCAATATGAGACTTGAAATGTTCATCTTGCAAATCAGGATAAAAAAGCCCAACTTGGAAAGCATGCAGCATTCCTTTGTACACAATTGTCTTACTTGAAAGTGAGCAAATGAAAAATTCATCAGCTGAAAAACTCTTTTCAAGTTGGCGACGTAAGCGGAACAATTTATCCTCAAAATCACGGCCAGCTTTTGTGTCATCAGGCTTCTTAACAAAAACTTGTACAAAACTTGGCATAATTTCTTGGGCTGCTGGACCACAATTATCGTAATTAAATGGCACATCACGTGTCATCAAAACATGAAAACCTGCTAATTTAATTTCAGCATTAACAGCTTCCAAAAGACTTACCTTAGCTTCAGTATCCTGAGGTAAAAATAATTGTGCAACGGCGTAATCGCCTTTTTTAGGCAAAACATAACCTGCTTCTTTAGCTTTTAATTGGAAAAATTCATCAGGCAAAGTAAGCAACATTCCTGCACCGTCTCCTGTATCAGGTTCTGCACCTGTACCTCCACGGTGATTCATACGAGTTAACATGGTTAAGGCATAATCAATCAAAGTATGGCTGGCTTTACCATCAAGCTGTGCAACAAACCCCATACCACAAGCATCCGATTCAAAAGATGGATCCCAAAGCGTTGTCTGTTGCGCTCTCAAAGCACTTTCATTCATAGCTTCTACTCCTATCATTAGTACAAATAGTCAAAAACGGTCTAATTATTCAGAATATTTACTTTAAATTATACCACTTTATGTTAGATTAGAATAGTTCTTATTTGAACTTTCTAATTACAAATGTGGTAATTTGGGGTAAAAAAAAGACAGCCAGAAGCTGTCTCCTTCACTACTTCTTAGTATAAGTCTAGATAGTTATCAACTTCCCATTGCGAAACAAAGGCCGCATAGCTTGACCATTCAATTTTCTTAGCTTCCACAAAGTTTACAAAGATATGTTCACCAAGCGCTGCTTTGACAACTTCATCTTCTTGTAAAGCTTTAACAGCATTGTGCAAAGTAGAAGGAAGGTCACGGATACCTGCTTCTTTACGTTCTCCTTCAGTCATGACATAGATATTTGATTCAACTGGAGCTGGAGCTTCAATTTTGTTTTCAATACCGTCAAGACCTGCTTCAAGCAGGACAGCAAGTGCAAGATATGGGTTAGCAGTTGGGTCAACAGAACGAAGTTCCAAACGGGTTCCCATACCACGTGATGCAGGAACGCGGATAAGTGGTGAACGGTTGCGTCCAGCCCATGCAATGTAAACTGGTGCTTCATAACCAGGAACCAAACGTTTGTATGAGTTTACAGTTGGGTTCATGATTGCAGTGTAGTTATAAGCATGCTTCATCAAACCGCCAAGGAAATAATATGCTGTTTCTGACAATTGCATACCTTTTGGATCTTCAGTATCGTAGAAGGCATTATTGCCATCGTAATCGAACAATGACATGTTACAGTGCATACCTGAACCGTTGATACCAAATTTAGGCTTAGCCATGAATGTAGCGTAAAGACCATGTTTACGAGCAATTGTTTTAACAACAAGTTTGAAAATTTGAATGTTATCACAAGCTTTCAAAACATCAGCGTATTTAAAGTCAATTTCATGTTGGCCAACAGCCACTTCGTGGTGACTAGCTTCAACTTCAAACCCCATTTCAGTCAAAACATTAACAATTTCACGACGAGTGTTATCTGCAAGGTCAGTTGGTGCAAGGTCGAAGTAACCACCACGGTCGTTTACTTCAAGAGTTGCTTCACCTTTTTCATCCAATTTGAATAAGAAGAATTCTGGCTCTGGACCAAGATTAAATGATTTGAAACCAACTTTTTCCATATGACGAAGAGCACGTTTCAAGTTTCCACGTGGGTCACCTGCAAATGGTTCTCCTTCAGCAGTATAGATGTCACAGATCAAACCTGCAACAGCACCATTTTCACTCCCCCAAGGGAACACTGTCCAAGTATCAAGGTCTGGATGTAAGAACATATCAGATTCGTTGATACGAACAAAACCTTCGATTGAAGAACCGTCAAACATTGCTTTGTTTGCCAATACTTTGTTAAGTTGTTCATCAGTTGCTGGAATTTCCACATTTTTCAATGTCCCAGCGATATCTGAGAACATTAAACGCAAAAAAGTTACATTTTTTTCTTTGACTTCGCGACGAATGTCAGCTGCTGTAATAGTCATGAATTAAGGTCTCCTTTTTAAAACCGAAATAACCGAGCGGCGCGTGTTTTTAGATGCGCCAGTTGCCAATGTACTGTGATGGGGCCGAAAAACGACCTTGGTTACGGAGTTCATCTTGTAAGATACGACGAACATCAGCATCAGTTAAAGATTTTTGTTTCTGATGTGCTTTATCTTGTCGCTCCGCATATTCACGCTTAATAGCCGCAATATTAAGCCCCTCATCAAGAAAATCTTTAATTTCGAGCAATCGATCCATATCATTTAACGAATACATACGACGATTTCCCGACGTCCTTTCTGGGGTAATTAAACCCTGATCTTCATAATAACGAATCTGGCGTGCTGTTAAATCCGTCAATTTCATTACTGTTCCAATAGGAAATACCGCCATTGAACGTCTGAGTTCTTTTTCTTTCATGATGACCTCCTTCCGACACTTATTATAGTCTGAAAATTCTAAACCGTCAACCCCTTATGTAAGAAAATATAACATAAATGAAAAATTTTTAGTTTTTTTGGCGTAAAAGTCCCTTAATCTTATCAACATCAGAATTAACAAGAATAGCTACAAAGACCCCGCAAAATGTTTCAAACACCCTAGCAAATACATATAAAATGGTATCACCAGCAGGAATTGATAGAGTAATAATCAAAAGTGCCGATGTTCCACCAATGATTCCTGCTTTGTTATTAATTGAAACATTAATCATAATTCCTAACATGGTAAAAATTGGAACAAAAATCAACGTTACCCAAAACTGATTATGGAAAAACTGATTGATAAAAAAGAAGAGCAGAGATAGCAAACCACCAACACTATTTCCAACCACACGTGAGAAGCCAAAATGAACGCTCTTGTCCAAACTTTCACGTAAACTGAAAACAGCTGTCAGCGTTCCTATCTGCAGCCCTTCCCATCCAAATAAATGGAAAATTAATAAAACCAAAAAAACAGCTAAACCAGTCTTAAAGGTGCGCATGCCCAATTTAAATTTACTCGGGTCAAACTTATAATTCGATAAAAGATTTTTTAAATAATTCATAACTCACAACCAATTTGCATTTTCTTTATTTTAACATATTTTCAAATTGATTTGCGAACGTTCTACTGATATGAATGCGTTTACCACAAAATATCTCTCACTTGCATTCCAAAAACCAAAATAATAGTACCACTTTCATGCAATAAAATATTTTCTTCCCATTTACGGATTTTATACACAAAAAAGGACGGTAACACCGTCCTCTTTAAATCTTCTCAACGAAGAAATTATTATTTATCAGTAAGTGCTGCAAGACCTGGAAGTACTTTACCTTCAAGAAGTTCCATAGAAGCTCCACCACCAGTAGAAATCCATGAGAATTTGTCAGCACGACCAAGGTTGATAGCTGCGGCAGCTGAGTCACCACCACCAATGATTGATTTAACGCCTGGTTGTTTAACGATAGCATCCATTACACCAATTGTACCAGCTTGGAAATCAGGATTTTCGAATACACCCATAGGCCCATTCCAAACAACTGTTTTAGCACCAGTCAATTCTTCGTCAAATTTAGTGATAGATTTTGGACCGATATCAAGACCAAGGAATCCAGCATCTACTGCTGCACCTTCAGTATCTTTAACTTCAGTATAGTCAGCAAAAGCGTTAGCTTCTTTTGAGTCAACTGGCAAGATTAATTTACCGTCAGCTTTAGCCAAAAGTTCTTTAGCAACATCAAGTTTGTCTTCTTCGACAAGTGAATTACCAATTTCGATACCTTGTGCTTTAAGGAATGTGTAAGTCATACCACCACCGATAAGGACTTTATCAGCTTTTTTCAACAAGTTTTCGATAACACCGATTTTATCTGAAACTTTTGAACCACCAAGGATTGCGATAAATGGACGAACTGGTTTTTCAACAGCTTCTTGGATGTATGCAATTTCGTTTTCAAGAAGGAAACCTGCAACAGCTTTTTCAACGTTTGCAGAGATACCTACGTTAGATGCGTGTGCACGGTGTGCAGTACCAAATGCATCGTTAACGAAGATTCCGTCACCAAGTGAAGCCCAGTATTTACCAAGTTCTGGATCGTTTTTAGATTCTTTTTTACCGTCAACATCTTCAAAACGAGTGTTTTCAACAAGAAGAACTTCACCGTCTTTAAGGTTGTTGATAGCTTCTTCAAGTTCAGCACCACGTGTAACACCTGGGAAGACAACTTCTTGACCAAGTTTAGCTGCCAAATCAGCTGCTACTGGAGCAAGAGATTTACCTTCTTTATCAGCTTCTTCTTTAACACGTCCAAGGTGAGAGAAAAGAATTGCACGACCACCTTGTTCGATGATGTACTTGATTGTTGGAAGAGCCGCAGAAATACGGTTGTCGTTAGTGATAACGCCATCTTTCAAAGGCACGTTAAAGTCAACACGGACAAGAACTTTTTTGCCTTTCAAATCAACGTCTTTAACAGTCAATTTAGCCATTTGATAGGACTCCTTATTATTTTTTATACATGCTAATTATATCACAAAACCTGTAAAAGAGATAGCAAAATCAGTACATTTTGTACGCCAGCCACTACTAAACGAGGAAATGTGTGAATTTCTGTATCATTTTACAATATATAAAAAAGAGAGGAATGAATCCTCTCTTCTTCAGCTAACTCATTGATTATTTAGCAATTTTTGCGAAGTATTCAAGAGTACGAACAAGTTGTGAAGTGTAAGACATTTCGTTGTCGTACCATGCAACAGTTTTAACCAATTGAGTACCGTCAGTTGCTTCGGTTACTTCTGTTTGAGTTGCGTCAAACAATGAACCGAATGAGATACCTACGATATCGCGTGAAACGATTGGGTCAGTATTGTAACCGAATGATTCAGTTGCAGCAGCTTGCATAGCAGCGTTAACTTCTTCAGCAGTTACTTTTTTGTCAAGAACTGAAACAAGTTCAGTAAGTGATCCAGTTGGAACTGGTACACGTTGAGCATGACCTTGAAGTTTACCGTTCAATTCTGGGATAACAAGACCGATAGCTTTAGCAGCACCAGTTGAGTTAGGAACGATGTTTTCAGCAGCAGCACGTGCGCGGCGGAAGTCACCTTTACGGTGTGGTGCGTCAAGAGTCATTTGGTCACCAGTGTAACCGTGAACTGTAGTCATTGTACCAACTTTAAGACCGAATGATTTGTTCAAAGCATCAGCCATTGGCGCAAGACAGTTTGTTGTACATGAACCAGCTGAGATAACTGTTTCAGTACCATCAAGAATTTCGTGGTTAGTGTTAAATACGATTGTTTTAACATCTGATCCACCAGGAGCTGTGATAACAACTTTTTTAGCTCCACCTTCGTGCAAGTGTTTTTCAGCAGCAGCTTTAGTTGCAAAGAAACCAGTTGCTTCAAGAACGATTTCTACACCATCGTTAGCCCAGTCGATTTGTTCTGGGTCACGTTCTGCAGAAACTTTAACGAATTGACCGTTAACTTCAAAACCACCATCTTTAACAACAACGTCACCGTCGAAACGACCTTGAGTTGTATCGTATTTCAACAAGTGTGCAAGCATAGCTGGGTCAGTAAGGTCGTTAATACGAGCTACTTCAACACCTTCAACGTTTTGGATACGACGGAATGCAAGACGACCGATACGACCGAAACCGTTAATACCAACTTTAACTACCATTAGTGATTTCCTCCTTATGAAAATCAAAAAAATTTTTATTTTAAAAGGTTTCCCTTTTAGACAATTGTGAAAAGATTAACTTACGTAGGCACAAATCAACCTTTCAACGTTAGTATTATATAACTATTTCACCAAAATTGCAAATATTATTACCGTTTTCATAATAAAAAAGGATGCTCTTTTGAGCATCCTTTCTATCAGGAATTATTCACCAGAATTCTTCTTGATGATTTCTTCTTGTACTGATTTAGGAACGTCTTCATAGTGGTCAAATACCATCATAAATGTACCGCGTCCTTGAGTTGCAGAACGAAGAATTGTTGCATAACCGAACATTTCAGCAAGTGGAACAAAGGCACGAACGATTTGGCTGTTACCATGAGCTTCCATTCCATCAACACGTCCACGACGAGCTGTAACGTGCCCCATAACGTCACCAAGGTTTTCTTCTGGAGCTGTGATTGTAACAAGCATCATTGGTTCAAGAATAACTGGATGTGCAGTTTTAGCAGCTTCTTTAAGTGCAAGTGATGCAGCAATCTTGAAGGCTGTTTCAGATGAATCGACATCGTGGTATGAACCATCGTAAAGTTTAGCTTTAACGTCAACCATTGGATAACCAGCAAGAACACCGTTAGCCATAGATTCTTGAAGACCTTTTTCTACTGCAGGGATAAATTCACGAGGAACGACACCGCCGACGATAGCATTTTCAAATTCGAATCCTTTACCTTCTTCATTTGGCGTAAATTCAATCCAAACATCACCAAACTGACCTTTACCACCAGATTGGCGTTTGAAGAATCCACGTGCTTGAGTAGCTTGACGGAATGTTTCACGGTACGATACTTGTGGAGCACCTACGTTTGCTTCAACTTTGAATTCACGTTTCATACGGTCAACAAGGACGTCAAGGTGAAGTTCACCCATACCAGAGATAACTGTTTCACCAGTTTCAACGTTAGTTTCAACACGGAACGTTGGGTCTTCTTCAGCAAGTTTTTGAAGAGCGATACCCATTTTATCTTGGTCAGCTTTAGATTTAGGTTCAACCATCAATTGGATAACTGGTTCTGGAACTTCAATTGATTCAAGGATGACTTTAGCTTTTTCATCTGTCAATGAGTCCCCAGTTGTAGTGTCTTTCAAACCAACGGCAGCAGCGATATCACCAGCGTAAACTGTTTCGATTTCGTTACGGTGGTTGGCGTGCATTTGAAGAATACGTCCGATACGTTCACGTTTACCTTTAGATGTATTAAGAACGTAAGAACCACTGTCCAATACACCTGAGTAAACACGGAAGAATGTCAAACGACCTACGAATGGGTCAGTCATGATCTTGAATGCAAGAGCTGCAAATGGCTCTTCATCTGATGCTGGACGTTCTTCTTCTTCGTCTGTATCTGGGTTAACACCCTTGATTGCAGGGATGTCAAGTGGACTTGGAAGGTAGTCAATAACTGCATCAAGCATCATTTGAACACCTTTGTTTTTGAAAGCAGAACCACAAAGAACTGGGAAGAATTCAACGTTGATAGTTGCTTTACGGATAGCAGCTTTCAATTCAGCTTCAGTGATTTCTTCACCTTCAAGATATTTCATCATCAATTCTTCATCAGTTTCAGCAACTGCTTCGATCAATTTTTCACGATATTCGTTAGCTTGATCTACGTATTCAGCTGGAATATCTTCTTCAAGAATATCTGTACCAAGGTCATTAGTATAGATTTCAGCTTTCATTTTAACCAAGTCAATGATGCCGTTGAAGCTATCTTCAGAACCGATTGGCAATTGAATTGGGTGAGCGTTAGCTTGAAGACGATCGTGAAGTGTGCTTACTGAGTAAAGGAAATCAGCACCGATTTTGTCCATTTTGTTTGAGAATACGATACGAGGAACACCGTATTCAGTAGCTTGGCGCCAAACTGTTTCAGTTTGAGGTTCTACACCTGATTGTGAGTCAAGAACTGTTACCGCACCATCAAGAACACGAAGAGAACGTTGTACTTCAATTGTGAAGTCCACGTGCCCTGGTGTGTCGATAATGTTTACACGGTAGTCTTTCCATTGTGCAGTTGTAGCGGCAGATGTGATTGTGATACCACGTTCTTGCTCTTGTTCCATCCAGTCCATTTGTGAAGCACCTTCGTGTGTTTCACCGATTTTATGGATTTTACCAGTATAGTAAAGAATACGCTCAGTTGTTGTTGTTTTACCAGCATCGACGTGAGCCATGATACCAATGTTACGAGTTTTTTCAAGTGAAAATTCGCGAGCCATTTTTTTCTCCTATTATAAATTTAATTTACTACTCTATTATAGCATATTTTTAGAACGGATAGGCAGGACCTACCCGTTCTAAACATGCTTTATTAAATTTGATACATGTCAGTAAGCAAAACACTTACTAAACACAGCCTGAACACCCGTAGTAAAAAGCTTTAATTGTATTCGAAGCTTTGTATCTGTATATCGCAGATTACCAGCGGAAGTGTGCGAATGCACGGTTTGCTTCTGCCATACGGTGTGTGTCTTCGCGTTTTTTAACTGAAGCACCAGTGTTGTTAGCAGCATCCAAGATTTCTTTTGCAAGACGATCTTTCATAGTGTGTTCACCACGAGCACGTGATGCAGTTACCAACCAACGAAGTCCAAGAGTTGTACGACGTTCTGGACGAACTTCAACTGGGACTTGGTAGTTAGAACCACCAACACGACGAGCACGTACTTCAAGAACAGGCATGATATTTTCCATAGCTGTTTCGAATACTTCAAGTGCATCGTTTCCAGTAGCTTCTTTGATTTGTTCAAATGCATCATAAACGATTGATGCAGCTGTACCACGTTTACCATCAAGCATAACACGGTTGATAAGACGTGTTACAAGTTGTGAATTGTACAATGGATCTGGCAATACTTCGCGTTTAGGCGCTCTATTTTTACGACTCATTTTTTCTTATCCCCCTTCTATTATCCTTTAGGACGTTTAGCACCGTATTTAGAACGGCTTTGTTTACGATCAGCAACACCTGCAGTATCAAGTGCACCACGAACGATGTGGTAACGTACCCCTGGAAGGTCTTTTACACGTCCACCACGGATAAGAACAACACTGTGTTCTTGAAGGTTGTGTCCGATACCTGGGATGTATGCAGTAACTTCAATAAGGTTGCTCAAACGTACACGAGCAAATTTACGAAGGGCTGAGTTAGGTTTTTTAGGTGTCATTGTTCCAACACGAGTTGCAACACCACGTTTTTGTGGTGAAGATACGTTAGTTTGAACTTTTTTGTGGCTGTTGTAACCAACGTTAAGTGCTGGTGATTTAGATTTTTCAACTTTAGATTTACGTGGTTTACGTACCAACTGGTTGATTGTAGGCATCTACTTTTCTCCTGTAAGATTTTTTATTTTGGTTGATAAGGTACTTGGTGACAGTCCTTATCTAAAATGTGTACTTTGCAACATTTGTCAGCACGTCTCTGTACACTCTGGAGAGACCAAAAGTAAAAAGTACCGTTCATTATGATAACATAACTTTCACCGTCTGTCAAATGATTTAGTCGTATTTTATAGCTTTTATAAAATTTTTGGTAGCTACTAAATTCGTTATAGTCCCAAAAAAGATTAAACGTTCTTGAACAATATAACTTTTAAAGAAAAAGGGGAACTCCCTCTCTTAATCGAAAATATTACCAATTTCTACTTTGACATGGTTGTTTTTAACATCAATTTCTGAAACTTTTAGAAGTGATTTGTAAGTCATTCGGTCACGTTTTTCTTGGGCATTTTCAGCAAAGACTGCGACACCTACAAGAGTACTATCGAATTCCTTCAAGAGACTGACCATACCAGAAATCGTTCCCCCACCTTTAAGGAAGTCGTCAACAATCAAGACACGACTATTCGGTTTCAAGCTGCGTTTAGACAAGAACATCTTTTCAATACGGTCACTTGAGCCACTTGCATAATTGACAGAAACGGTTGAACCTTCCGTAATTTTAAGGTCACGTCGAACGATGACAAATGGAACATTCAAGATATTTGCAACGGCATTTGCCAAAGGCACACCTTTGGTTGCTACTGTCATAACCGCATCAATTTTATTTCCCTTGAAAGCATTAGCAATGATACGTCCAACACTTTGTAAAATTTTAGGGGTACTTAATAAATCTGATAAGTAGATATAACCTCCAGGAAGAATACGATTGCTTTCTGAAAGGCGGTCACGTAATTCTTCGATGACTGCTTTAGCTTCTTCATCAGAGATTCCTGGTGTAAAAATGACACCTCCGCTCGCCCCTGTAACTGTTTCAATTTCGCCGATTCCTGATTCTTCAAAAGCTTTTTTGATAATGGCGATATCTTCAGAGATTGAAGATTTTGCTGCTTCATATTTTTCAGCAAATGTGTTTAAACTTGTCAATTTATAGGGGTTGTTAATCAAATAGTTGGAGATGACAACCATGCGTTCACTACGTCGTAATTTCATAATTTCTCCATTTTCATATCTGTTTTTTGTCATTATATCATAAGAAGGTGAAAAAAACGAACATTTTAATAAAAAATGTCCATTTTTTTGTGCTTTTCCCTAATGTAAAGAGGTCTTCGAGTGAGTAATGTTAAAATATTCTACTTCTTATTGCCTCTTATAATTTTGGTTTATAGAATGAACGATTATCCATTGCAAAAATACGATTTGTCATTTCGCCCTCGTCAATACGACTCAATGCCGTTGTCATCATCATCATTTCGGCGTCGATATTATCAATAATATGAATAATCTCTGCTTCCATCACACGTGGACGAACTGGGCTGCCGTATTCAAGCAAGCCATGATGACTTAGGATAACATGGCGTAAAATGATAACATCTTCTTTGGTGTCATCAATGTTTAATTCTGTGAGAACTTTTGTGATTTCTTCATCAATCAAAGCAATGTGACCGATTAAATTGCCACGTACAGTGTATTCGGTATTGTCTGGACCAGTTAACTCAATAACTTTCGCCAAGTCATGAAGCATGATACCAGCGTAAAGCAAACTTTTGTTGAGTTGTGGATAGATATCACCAATTGCATCCGCTAAACGCACCATGGTTGCTGTATGATAGGCTAATCCAGATTTAAAAGCATGGTGATTTGTCTTAGCTGCAGGATAAGTGAAAAATTCCTTGTCGTATTTGCGATAAAGCGCACGAACAACACGTTGCCAAACAGCATTTTCAATTTTGAACATCATTTGCTCAAGATAATCTTTGACATCAACAACGTCGACTGGTGATTTTTCTCGGAAGTCACTTGGGTCGTTTGGCTCACCCTCACGTGGATTACGAAGGGTAATTTGATTGACTTGAGGTGTTCCATTATAGACCTCACGACGACCTTTCATGTATACTACTTTGCCAGCGACAAATTCTTCAACATTATAGGGTTGAGCATCCCAAAGATTACCAGAAATTTCACCAGTATCATCTTGGAAAGTAAAGGCAATATAATCCTTGCCCGCTCTCGTCTTACGAATCTCTGCGGATTTTATTAAGTAGAACCCTTCAAAGAGTTCATCTTTTTTCATTTGATTAATTTTCATGATTTTCCTCATCTTCTAATGGTGGGAGGTTAAGTAAACTTGCCGTTGCTTGGTCTTGATAAGATTCAACAGTATTTAAAGCTCGGATAATCGCATTTGTCCTTGTGTAAATGAGACTATCCAAAGTATTATTAGCGGTATTGATTTGTTTTTGAGCTTTAACCAACATATTGCCAAATTTTTCAAATTCTACCTTAACATTTCCTAAAACTTTGCTAATATCGTTTGCATTTTTCTGAATATTGAGAGTTTTAAAGCCGACAGCAAGCGAATTTAATAGAGCTGATAAGGTTGACGGTCCTGCTACGACAATATTTTCATCACGTCGCAAGCTATCAAAGAAACTAGCATTACGAACCACTTCTGAATACAAACCTTCTGTTGGTAAAAACATAATTCCAAAATTAGTTGTCTCAGGTGGATTGAGGTATTTTTTATTAATATCTTTAGCAAAGCGTTTGATGCTGTTAAGAAGCGACTTGCGGTAAAGCTCAACTTGTTCTTTGTCACCACTTTCGTAAGCATCTTCCAAGCGATAGTAATCTTCCAATGGGAATTTCGAATCAATTGGCAAATAAACATAGCCATCATCATCTGTTCCTGGAAGCTTTATGGCGTATTCAACACGCTCACTAGAGCCTGAAATGGTCGGAAATTCTCGTTCGTATTGGTTAGGCGTCATAATATCTTCGATAATTTGCCCCAGTTGTAACTCACCAAGAATGCCACGTGTCTTAGTATTTGAAAGCACTTTGTTTAAGGTGCCAACATCTTGTGCGACATTTTTCATCTCACCCAAGCCTTGATTGACAGACTCTAGTTGCTTAGAAACTGTCTCAAATGAGGCTTTCAAACGATTTTGCAAGGTTTGTTCGAGTTTTTCTTCAACTGTTTGACGCATTTCTTCCAAACGTTTTTCGTTTGATTCTTGCATTTCTTTGACAGAATTTGTTAAATTGCGGTTGATGATTTCTAAACGCTGGTCAGAACGGTCACGATTTTCATTCAAACTTTGATGAAGAACATCGCGAAGATCATTTAATTGTGTGTATAAATCATTTTGCAAACGATTTATCTGATTATTCAACGCTAAAACTTGGTCTTTTTGCGCTAAATCAAGCTGATATGAGACTTGGTCAGATAAATTATCAGCGTTGTCGTCCATTTTTTGTGAAACATCTTCTGTCAGCTTTGCCATTTTCAGCAAAAGATAAATTAACAAAACGACACTAAGAAGTCCTAATAATAATGTAATAATTAACATTTTACCTATCCTTACTTTGAATAACGATAAGATAGTCTGATTTTAAGTTAACTGTAATTGGTTGGTCAAGAAATTCATTGCTTGAATAGATTTTTTTCTTGAAAAAATTACTGGCGTCAAGCTCGTATTTGGCACCTTTAATGGTCAAATCAGCGTCACCATCAGCCATAAAGGAAACGTAAATCATTTCTTTTTCTGGCAAAACTTGATTAGAACCTGCAGGATAAAACTGCACGGTATTTTGCTCATCGCGTAGGGTTATCTGACGCATGAAGGGTGCTAATTCTGGGTCGCTTGGTAGAAAAAGATTAGACATCATGTGGTCAATACGACCGCCAAAAGCGCCGAAAATCGTCACTTGTGCTTGTGGGTATTTTGAGAAAATCGCCTTTAGGGCTAACTCTGTATCCGTGTCGTTTTTTTCTGGAGCAGCCTTGATGAAATCGCCAGCTTTTTCTTGAATCATTTGTAATTCTTCTTTGCTGACAGAATCAAAATCTCCCACTGCCAAATCTAAAGGTAATTGATTTTTTAATAGGAAAAGACTACCACGGTCAACACCTACAAAAAGCTCAAAATCAGTCGAAAAACCTGACAAACGACCGCCAGTAAAGACAGCTATCTTAGTCATCTAACGCCACACGCAATGTTTCTACTTGTGCAGCTAAATCACTTGCTTTGAAGAGATATGAACCAGCAACAAAGACATTCGCTCCAGCATCATAACAAGCTTTGATAGTCTTATTATCAACGCCACCGTCAACTTCGATGTCAAAATCATAGCCTTTTTCATCGCGGAGTTGAGCAACTTTTGCCACTTTTTCAAGCGTTTCAGGAATGAAGGCTTGTCCACCAAATCCTGGGTTGACTGTCATGATAAGCACTTGGTCAACCAAACTCAAGACAGATTCAATAGCTGAAACTGGTGTTCCTGGGTTGATAACAACACCTGCTTTCATGCCTGCAGCTTTAATTTTTTGCAAAGCACCATGAATATGAAGAGTTGACTCCGCATGAATTGTCATAATATCTGCACCAGCTTGCGCAAATGCGTCAACATAACGTTCTGGATTAACCACCATAAGGTGACAATCAAAAACGAGTTTGCTGTGTTTACGCATGCTAGCCACGACATCTGCACCAAAACTGATATTTGGTACAAACTGCCCATCCATAATGTCGATATGAACATATTCTGCACTTGTTTCTTCGATACGTTTTAATTCTGAAGCGAAATTTGCATAATCAGCTGCTAAAATTGATGGTGCGATTTTATTGTTTGACATAAGTACCTACTTTCTTTTTATAACTTTCTTATACGTTTCACGACGGTTTTCAATTTCACTGAGAAATTGGAGATAATTATCATACCGTGACTGCCAAAGGTCGCCTGATTCCAAGGCTTCCTTAACCGCACATGATGGCTCATGCGTATGCGTACAGGAACGGAATTTGCAGTAATGACTAAAGTGCCTTAGCTCTGGAAAAGATTCGTTGAGATCTTCGGCATTCGTAATTTCATAATCAAGCGATGAAAATCCTGGCGTATCTGCTATTTTCCCACCATTAACATTGTAAAAACTAACTGCACGAGTGGTATGGCGACCACGTCCAAGACTATCCGAAATTTCACCTGTTTCTAACTTGAGTTCTGGAGCAATTTTATTTAACAATGTTGATTTACCAACACCTGTTTGCCCCATGAAAACAGTCACTTTGTCGGTCAATAGCGGAAACAATTCTTCCAAAGACGTGCAAAATTGATAACCGATTTCTTGATATTGTCTTTGAATTGTCCTTATCTCATCAGGAGTTGTCACTAAATCCATTTTTGAAATATAAACAATCGGTTCTATCGCCTTATGCTCTAATAAGACCAAAAAACGATCCAACAAATTGGCATTAAAGTCTGGTTCTTTGGCTGACATGATGACAACCGCTTGGTCAATGTTGACAATCGGTGGTCGAACCAAACTATTCTTTCGGTCATGAATCGCTAAAATGTAGCCCTCTGAATGGTCATCTGCTGAAAATTCAACAAAATCGCCAACATAAGGTGTTTGACCTTTTTTTCTAAAATTGCCACGCGCACGTGTCTGATAAATGACTCCGTCAGATTCAACATAGTAAAAACCTGCTAGAGACTTGATAATTCTACCTTGCAAATGTACTTCCTTTTTATAATTGATAGTCTCATTATAGCAAAAAATGCCCTTTTATTCAGTACCTAGCTCAAAAGATTTCTTATGTTTGTCTTTTTTGATTAAAAGTCGTATAATGACTTTGTCTTTTGCGGAAATGGTGGAACGGCAGACACGCATGCTTCAGGCGCATGTGCCCAGTATGGGCGTGAGGATTCAACTCCCTTTTTCCGCATGGTATTTTGAGCAACATTATCATTTGACATCAAACAACGCTTAAATACGACATTTGGAAAGGTGGCTCAGCTTGGTACGGCACCAGACTCGAAATCTGGCAAGTGGATGTTATTCACACGCGGGTTCAAATCCCGTCCTTTCCTTACAATAACAAATAAAGCCAACTTCAACAGAAGTTGACTTTCTCATTTTTAAAGAGTACGTTTTTAAACGTTAAGGTTTTAAAAATGCCCTATTGAGCATTGAATAACACAAGTTTTTTAAAAATATTCACAATAAGATCAGCAGCTACTGATGATAGGATAATACTTATAAGAGCTCCACTCCATAAACTATCCAAAAGAAATGGTGACGTATTTTTGTTACCATGTTTTTTTCTGTTGTCAAACAATTTGTAAGCTGTAAATAATTGATAACCAGCTAACAATAAACAAGCAATACCAGCTAAAACTTCCAACATAAAATACCTCTTTTCATTCGGAATTTGTTTATCGTGTATTCAAATAAAGTATATACCTTAAAAGATGATGCAAGTTTTTTGTTAAATTATCAGAAAAAACATAGTGTTTCTAATGCATCAATTTTCAAAATTTATCTAAAGAGGTGATTTGAGCTGCTTGTTTCAATGGGTAGCTTGCCATATTCTTGATGAAATTCAATAACTGTTGCTAAGCCAATACTACGATTATCACCTTTGCTTGAATAGCCTTTTTGATAAACGGTATCAATCGGAATACTATCTTCTTTGGTTGAATTTTCAATCATAAAAACAAAGTTATCATCTTGATAAAAATTCGCTACGGATATTTTAGGAACATCTGATAATACTGCGGCTTCAATCCTATTATCAAACAGAATAGCAAGGTTATGAATGTAGGTAATACGTGGAATTTCGAAACAATCCATAACTGTCCGATAGCATTGATTTTTGTGGAAAATAGCGCTACTAATGAATAAGACACCGTCCTAAGCAAAATATCCCCTACTGCAACTGGAAAAAAACCATAAAAATATGATACCTTGGTAGCAAGAACCTATCATGACGGTAAGATAAAGTGATAAACCACAACAACACCACAATATTTTTAATCATGACAATTTTGAAACTGTCCATATCCGAAAAGCACAAAAGCATGACAACCGTAAAGCCTAATGCAAGAATTGGCAACACCAAAACAGATACTAGCCATTCCCAAACGGCAAGGTCGGTGCTTGGTGATGCTCTTAGACAGGATAGCATACCCTAAAAACGTGACAAAGGTTTCTAAAAACGCAATTAAACTCCTTAAGTCCAAAACTTCTCCACTCTAACTTTCTAGTTTAATTTTCAATTCTTTCATGGATTTTTTGGAAACGTAACAAGATTTTCCACCTACACAATAAACAATCCCTTCTTTTTTATCCAAACTGACGCCATTATCAGGATTAATCAGATAGGATTTTTGGCATTGAAATAGCTTATGATTTGCATTTTTAACTTCTCTGATTGTTCCGTAAAAATTACGCTGTCCTGTCCATGTCACCAACATGAAATAGTGCTTGCACCGTTTCAAAATAAAGAATATCTTCAAACGGTATTCTGATGTTTTGAAGTGCTCTTAACTCTTTTAGTTTCGCCGATTGTTCCCTTGTTGGGTGAATAGCATTTTCCACCAAAACAGTTGATAAATCAACATTTAAACGACTTAAAATATAGGGCGTTGACGTCCCTCTATTTTTTAATTCTTCATGATAAGATTGCAATAATTGTCGTAACGGGTTGATTTTCACATTATTATCAAGAGTTGCTAGCAACTCATCAATGATGATTAATGCTTCGTCTCTTCTTTCTTTTTCCTCAGAAAACCACTTTAAATTCGGCATAAATCTCCCTCCAAATACCTGCTTATTAGCTCGTTGTTAGGCAATATTAGTTAGTCAAAAGAAACGCTACGAATAAAGGTGACAATGAGTAAAGCGACTACGTAATATGGCAGAAAGCGAGTACCGAGCAAAGCCGCTACAACACCAGCTCCCATTCCTATTATCAAGCTATTTAATATTGGATTTTTAACTATTTTTTTCATCTTTTCTCCCTGAAAGTCTAAATCATCAAGAACACTTGGCAAACTGTCCAAGAAAAATTTTTCACATCTCTCCACGATTCCCTCACATCAGAAAGTTATTTAATAACCACTAATTACTATAATCCTTTTTGAGTGATAATTTCATTTAATGTCATGAAATGACCAAAAATAGTCGTGAAAGGTCAAAATTATCAATTAAGAGTTTTCTTATGACTTGCCTGTCTTTTTGGCACAGCAGTAACAATTTTGAAAATAAATACTTACAATCATCATTTGATAATTGCTGTATTGACAAGTTTTCCCAAGTGTCGTGACGATGTTTTCTATTATTTTTTTATACTAAAGTTATCAATGACCACCGCCCACGACACCCATAGCCATAAGACCACGTCCGAGATTTTTTTCAAATTCTCCATATGTCGCGATTTTTTGATAAAAAGTGTTCACCGATGCGCTCATTTTTGTTTTCTTGGCAATATTTGCAACACCGATTCGACGTAAATCAGATGCCAAAGACATCACAGCTCTATCAAAATCCTGACCTGCTTCTACCGCATTTTTGAAAGTTAGTAATGCTTGACGTTCTTCATCTTTGATGTCAACAGACAAGACAAGGTCATAAATCTCATTTAACAACTTTTCTTTTACTAATTTTGTCATAATGTCTCCTTCTAAGGCAATAAAGCATTGACAAGACTACGACCAAAATCGCGTCCAAACATGTAAATCATTTTTAAATCTGCGAATAAACGGTTAATAACAAATGATGCCAATAACCAAAACCGCTGTTTTATACTGTGAAAATAATGTTTTTATCATAAATACTCCCTATAACCCCAATATTTCAGAAAATGGCAGGTAATCCGTCGTAAATTCTAACTTTTGAGCTTCGTCAGTAGAGACTTGAGCTTGTTGAATGAATTTTTTTGAAAGTCATCCAACGCCAACTCAGAATGACAAAGCTAATGATTTCCAGTTGTGATGTACCATTTCCCCAAAAATTTCAACGTCGTCGAAAACTGCAACTCTTCTGTCAGATTTGTCTGGTCGATAACATAGATTTTTTCATGTGTATAGATTGAAAAAATAATCTTTTTAATTCATTATTTTACTGATGCCACTGACATGACAATCACCTACTTTCACTTATATTTCCTATAATACGCCTACATTATACTCCTTTTCAATTCATAACGAACACTCAAGTCGCAAAACGTTGTTTTTCAGTCGCGAATGGTTATTTTTTAATACTTGCCGTTCACGACTGACTTTGACATCTTGTGATTTTAAAATGACATAAAAATGATGATTTGGACTTTTTTAATACCGTTTACGACCTAAAAACGACGTTTTATGACTTAGAAAAAGCTTTTAAGAACTTTTCTGCTACAATTAATTACTAAGGAGGTTTATAAAAATGATGACAGAAAAAATGTTTAAAGAGTTAGATCAATCTGAATTAGAGAAAACGATTGGTGGAAAGAATAAGGATTTCTTAATTGTTGGACCTTTTGATTGGTTAAAGAAAAATCATAAGCCTACTAAACACGCTTAAACCAAAAATCATTCGACTATTTCAGTCGAATGATTTTTTGATTCGTATTGTTTGTCTGAAATGATAATTCTTGCTTGATGTTTGTACCGACATATTTGGATACTTTTTCAACATCTGGTTAACCGTTTTAAGACCAACACCTCGTCCAAAGCCCTTACTTGAATAATTCTTCTGGTAAATCAATTCCACAGGAACTCGCTCTTCTTTTGTGGTGTTATCTATAATTAGTAAATAGTCATCCCCTTGATAGAAACAAGCAATAATCATGGCAGGCTTTTCAGCTTCAATAGCCGCTTCAATCGCATTGTCACATAAAATGGAGACGAGCCGCACATAATCTAACAAAGGAATATCTGGAGTTCCAATTTTATCTTTAACTTCTAATTCTACCTCAATATGATGAGATTCCGCTTCTAAAAATTCAGCTGATAAAAGGCTTTTTATCGCATCATTATCAATATTAGTCAATCGTCCAATATTGAAGCGACTATGCTGAATAAACTTTCCAGAATCCTCTAAAACGGCATTATAAATATTCCTCACCATACTCATATCATTTTGGTCGATTCCCTCTTTTAAACTCGCTAAGATATTAGCATAATCATGACGAAAAGCTCTTAGTTCCTCATATAAGCCTTCGATTTGCTTGCTATATACCGACAAAGAATGCAGTTCTTGCTCCCGCGCTAACGATACTTCTTTCTCCAGCCAATTTTGATAAGAGCGATTCATATAAAACAACATTAAAGTGAAGAAAGTGAAATAGAGAACCACCAACCATTGGCGATAAACCAAGTTTGGGACACCACCATAAACTTCCATACCTGTTAAAAATTCAATCATGACATAGTAAAACATCATTGTTAAATCTGTAAATATTAGTTTCTTTCGTAGATTTTTTATCTCACTTAGTGCAATAAAAGTTTGAAAGTTAATTTTAAACAACTGCACCATCATAAAATACATCAGAATTATTGAAAATTCTACAATGACAAATAATAAATTATTTTTATCTAAATCGGTATAACTAAAATTAAAAAATGGAATAATGAAGAAACTAATAATTCTTTTAAAAGCACTCTCTATAACCCATGGAATACTCCCATAAAATACGTATAGAGAAAAGGGCAAGGTTTTATCTCTCAAATAAGATAGAAACATCAATATTAAAATACGACCGATAATAGTATAAAACCATGTAAAATCAATGACGAAGAAAGCAACAGCTATCGTTACTATTTCCCACAATTTCAGTTTTTCTCCTCTAACATTAGAGTAAATCAACATAATCACAGGATAGTAAGCTAGTTCACTTAGATAATCACTCATTAGCTTCTCACCTCATCTCATTCAATAGAGGTTTTATTTTATCCCTCGAAACTAAGCAAGAGTCCCCAGTTTCGAAATAAACACTTCGTATCGCTTTATCAAATCTGACCACATTATCCACATTAATGATAAAAGAACGGTGACACTTGAAAAGACGTTTATCTGATTTAGCAATCTCTGCAATCGTCGCATAAAATTCCACTCTTTCATTTCTCGTATGCAAAATCACACGGTGCACGGCAGGAGATGTTTCGAAATAAAGAATGTCACTATATAGAACGCGCACACGTGCTTTAGGAGTTTCAAACAAAAAGGAATTTTCGCCGAAATTATCATTTTGATGTTTCATGGCTTCCTTTAGGCACAACTCTATGCGTTCACTAAATGCTTGGTCATTCAGGTTCTTATCAATAAAATCAATCGCCCCTACTAACGCTTGGTAAGTCAGCAGCATAAATTCTGAATGGGTTGTTACAAAAACAATGATAGCCGTTGCATCTTGTTCACGAATGGCTTTAGCGACATCAATTCCTTGTTTTTCGTCGTCTCTGATTTCTAAATCAAGAAAGAAAATTTGATGCTCTCCTTTTTCAGTTGCCTTAGCTATAATCTCATTTGCGGAACTAAACACCTCTATTCTCTGATAGTCCCAATTATTTTTTGCCATAATGGTCGCAATCTCGCGTTCCATACGAAATTGCTGTATGATATTATCCTCTAGTACATAAATATCTAACATAAATCTCCTCTAAAAATCAGTCATTTGAAATGATTTCTTTTAGTTGACTTCCTTTACTTCGTGCATAATGTACAGGTCGTTTTTCATCTCCAACATATAAAAGTCGCTGCTCTCTATCCATTATCCGTATTGTATCCCTATTTACCAAAGTATCACGGTGACACCTAAGGAACTGATGATATTCTCTTTCAATATCTTTTAATTGATGATAAATGTGATATTCCTTATCGGTGGTTACCACCTTGACCATATGAATTTTTTCTTTAGAGACTTGAATAAAAAGGATATCGTCAATAGCCAATTTATAATCTCTCCTGTTAATTGTAAATTTAAAATATTTCATAAATCATTATTCCCTCCAATAACATTATAAAGGAAATATTGATAAAAAAATCTCCAAGTCATAAACAGACAAAATAAGGTCACGAACGGTCACTTTTTATTGTAACATAGTAAAATAATATTCTGATATACTAAAAAAACAAAAATTAAGTACACTAACAACTAGTGAATAATTTTTGTTTTTCCATATTAGAGAAGTGATTAAAAGACATTGAGTAACAAACCTAATCCAAGAACAAAAAGAATAATCCCAGATAGGCCGCCGCTCCATAAACTAGCCAACAGAAACTGCGATGTGTTTTCATTGCCATCTACTTTAGTGTCAGTAAGTAACTTATAAGTGTTGAACTCTTTTAAAGCTGGGGAAAACTGACGACAATAGTAACAAGTCGGACGTCCAACATAAATCACGTGCTCTTTTCCGTCCTCTGTAAACATAGCATAAACATCTGTCATTGGAACGTGATTAAAGTCTGCGACATTTTCTTCATATTGGGGAATGGTGACTTCAGCTTCTTCTGGCTCATCTGATGTGTCTGATGCTATGGTTGATTCCATTATAACTGATGAATTATCAGCCGTTTCAATTGATAATACCTCCTCAGTTTTTTCGGATTGACTTTCTGAAATATCATTTGATGGCTCAATAATATCTGTTGCTAGATTCTCTGTAACATTATCCCCATTATCCACAACTTCTGTCGTTTCAGTTGTAGGCACAAGCTCATCATCAGCAAAGACAGAAACGGTAACCATTGATAAAACAGTTGCAAATAATAAAATTGTTGATTTTAAAACATTCTTTTTCATAAAATCTCCTTTTAATTAAGATTGTCACCGCGATTGACCAGTTCAGTTTAACAAATTCTCTTGGAAATAAACGTCCAAGTCGTAATTTGTCATTTTTAGGTCATAAACGGTAAAATTTGATTAAAACAAAAGCTGATAGGCAATCTATCAGCTTGAAAATAAATGTTTTATCTAATAACCATATCTAATATTTGATAAACTTCTTAGTCTCTTTAATTGTTCTGACTGTTTATCAGATAATTGAAGTTTATTTTCTATCAGAATGTTAGATAACTCTACATTCATCCTACTTAATACCAATGGCGTAGAAGTTCCACTTGACTCTAATTCCTTACGATAAAAAAGGAAAAATTCTTTAAGCGGTATATATTTTGAATCCTCACTCAAAGATACTAATAATTCATCAATAATAATTACTGCTTCATTTTTTCTTTCTTTTCCACCCGAAAACCACCTTAAGCCCGCCATTAAGCTCTTCCTCCTGAATGCCATCCAGCATTTCCGCCTGTTAGGCCATTCATTACTGAATTATTTGCAATCGTTGTAGCTGTTTGTGACCAATTCACCCAACATTTATTTGCATTACAGTATAATCCATTACCATAATAAATTGTCTTCCCACCTTCCACAGTAGAAAGTTCTGCATCCGTCATTACATCAAATTGGTCAAAAGTTTTTGTATTCATTTGAATACCTCCCAATAATTTTTGTCATCGCAACTGACAGATTTTAGTTTAACAGATTGTGCGGTTAATGCATGTCCAAGTCGTAATTTGTTGTTTTTATGTCGTAAATGGTAATTTTTTCATATTTTCATGATTTTTTGACCGTTTGCGACCTATTTTTAACGTTTTATATTCATACTATGTGACTATTTTTATTGACCAAAGAAAACAAAGGTAATAAGGTGCCAGCTCAGATAAATATTCCATGCCATATGAACAAGAATTGATGGGGAAATTGACCGTGTTTTTCTGAAAAGAAGGGCTAAAATCAAGCCGAAACAACATATTTCTCAAATAAATCCAGTCTAAAACCATAGGAAAGCAAATGTGCAAATGAAAATAAAATAGCAGATAACAAGCAATCGAGGAAATACTTTGATTTTTCAAAAAAGCTAGTCATTAAAACGCCACGGTAAAGTAATTCTTCTAAGATTGGATCAACAACCAAGGGTTGTAAAGCCACCAAAAACTCCTGAGGTGAGTGACGGAAAAACACCAAATCAAAATCAGGATTAGCCCCAACAAATAAAAGTTTGCCATAGTAGGCGTATATCAACCAAAAAGCAAGCAGAGTTAGTAAATAATCCAAAGGTTTTAGCGACGTTATTTGAAACATTTCTGGTCTTATTCGTTTTAGGTAAATGACTATACTACAACAAAAAGAATGGTTAAACTATTAAGAACAAGATAAAAATAATCTGTTGTTGATAAATCAAATTGCCAAAAAATAATACTCATTATTTCAGCAACACCAAATAGTTCGAAAACGATAAAAAATAAAGCTAACAATTTTGGCACGAGCTTGGTTTTTAGTTTTTCTATCATAGATACTCCTTTTAAAAAAAGAAAGAAGCCAAGTAAGGTAGCTTAACTTCTTCCAGAATAAATTATTATTTTTTACCGCGATTTTCTCTGCAAATATAAGGGAATGGGGTAATATGAATGGCATCTCTATTATGCTGCTTTAAACTGTAGTTTTAGATATAAATGAGAATTATAGAGGATCCTCCTCAATAATTTGATAATGTTTATGAAATTGTTTTTTTGAAACAACACGATGGTTAGTAATATCTAAAAAATCTCCGATATACCCCACAGGATAAGAGGCGTAACCAGGATAACTCAATAAGCTAATTTTCAAATTAAATTTCATAGACGGATTTATTCCGCTCATAGAAATTATTAATTTATTATCGTTCCATTTCAGATAATTTTGTTTAAAGGCTTGCTGAACCCATACTGGTTGAACATTCGTCTTACTTATTTCCCATACATCAGACAGACGACCATTATATAATGCTTTCATAATTTACATACCGTATTTCTTTTTTACTAAAAAAACTTCTAAATTATCTTTAAAATAACATTATTTAGAAATTTCTACAGACAAATTATCAACAAGCATTAGGTGTTCCTCCAGTTCCTCCAGGAGGGCAAGAACGAACAGAACCACGACGTGGATACTTTCCATTTAATTGATCTACCACTTGACGAGGGTTAACAGGATGCGCAGCATTACCTATAGCACCCAATACATCTCCAATCCATTCCATGCCTCCACCTTCAACTTTAGCAAGTTCTGCGTCTGTCATTACATCAAATTGTTCAAAAGTTTTTATATTCATTTGAATACCTCCTTAAATTATTTTTTAGGGTTGTAACCTTTACAATCTTAGTATAATACTTTTTCGAAAAAATAAACGTCCAAGTCGTAATTTGTCATTTTTAGGTCGTAAATGGTAAAATTTTTTGTATTTTCATGATTTTTTGACCGTTTGCGACCCATTTTTGACTTTTTACGACTTGGGCGTTTTTTAATCTTGTTTTATGGCACAATAGTTCTAGTTTCATTTTTAAAAGGGAAAGGTTATGAGAAGATATAAATATGTTAGTCAGATTGATTTGCGAGACTGTGGTGTGGCAGCTTTGGCATCAGTTGCCAAACATTATGGATCAGATTTCTCGTTGGCTCATTTGAGAGAATTAGCCAAAACAACTAAGGAAGGGACAACAGCATTAGGGATAGTTGAGGCAGCTAAAGCAATCGGCTTTGAAACACGCGCCATTCAGGCTAATATGGAACTGTTTGATATGGCTGATATTCCCTATCCTTTTATTGTTCATGTTAATAAAGAAGGCAAACTCCCGCATTACTATGTTATCTACAAAGCCAAAAAAGATTATCTTATTATCGGTGCCCCTGATTCGAGCGTTGGGGTCACTAAAATGTCCAAAGCGCATTTTGCCAAAGAATGGACTGGGGTTGCTATCTTTTTAGCGCCTGCTCCGCATTATCAACCGCATAAAGATAAGAAAAATGGCTTAACAAGCTTTTTACCAATTATTTTCAAACAAAAGGTACTGCTAACTTATATCATTCTGGCAAGTTTGCTTGTGACCTTGATTAATATTGTTGGTTCTTACTATTTGCAAGGAATCTTAGACGATTATATTCCTAATCATTTGCAATCCACTCTTGGCATTGTCTCGGTTGGGTTGATTGTAACCTATATAATGCAACAAATTATGAGCTTTTCACAAAATTATTTACTTGTTGTGCTGAGCCAACGGTTAACGATTGACGTGATTTTGTCTTATATTCGTCACATTTTTGAATTGCCCATGTCCTTTTTTGCCACAAGGCGGACAGGTGAAGTTATTTCACGTTTCACCGATGCTAACTCGATTATTGATGCACTGGCATCAACGATTCTCTCTTTATTTTTAGATGTGAGTATTTTGTTTGTTGTCGGAAGTGTCTTAATTCTGCAAAATGCCAATCTTTTTTTCATCACCTTAATAGCATTGCCTATCTATGCTATTATTATTTTGGCTTTTATGAAGCCTTTTGAGCGAATGAATCACGATGTCATGCAAGCCAATTCTATGGTTAGCTCTGCGATTATCGAAGATATCAATGGTATTGAAACGATTAAATCTTTGACTAGTGAGGAAGTCCGTTATCAAAATATTGACCGTGAATTTGTGGATTATTTGGATAAAAGTTTTACGCTTAGTAAGTATGAAGCTGTGCAAACGTCGTTAAAACAGGGAGCACAGCTGATTTTAAACGTCGTCATTCTCTGGTATGGTTCACATTTAGTCATGGCTGGGAACATTTCAGTAGGACAATTGATTACTTACAATACGCTTCTGTCATACTTTACAACGCCAATGGAAAATATTATTAATCTGCAAACCAAACTACAATCTGCCAAAGTAGCTAACAATCGTCTCAACGAAGTTTACTTAGTGTCATCTGAATTTGATGGCAAACAACTCTTAAATGACAGCCATTTTCTACAAGGAGATATTGTTTTTGATGATGTTTCTTATAAATATGGTTTTGGTCGTGACACGCTGAGTCATGTGAATTTACACATTAAGAAGGGTGAAAAAATTAGCCTAGTTGGTATCAGCGGTTCTGGTAAGACAACCTTAGCTAAAATGATTGTCAATTTTTACACACCTAACCATGGACAGATTACCCTTGGTGGCTACGATTTAAAAACCATTGCTAAAAAAGCCATTCGCCAATACATTAATTACCTACCACAACAGTCTTACGTCTTTTCAGGGACGATTTTAGAAAATTTAACCTTGGGAGCACCTGACAATATCACGCAAGAAGAAATTTTGAAAGCTTGCGTCAGCAGGAATTGACACAAGCTGAAACACAACTTACGCAAATTACTCAAGAAAAAGAAAATTTGCAAGCGCAGCTTGACCAGACAAATCTCTCCAAAGCTGACACCGTTTTAAAAGCTAGTCAAAGTGGCATTTTACATGTTTCTGATGAATTTGAAGGGCAAACGCTCTTGCCGCAAGGCAGTCAGATTGCAGAGATTTACCCAGATATTGCCAAAACACAGCAAGTCGCTATCCGCTATTACGTTGACTCCACTCATGTTAGTCAATTGAAAAAAGGACAGACTGTTCGCCTAACCCTTGAAAAAATTAGCAATCACGCCATTGTTATCACTGGCAAAATCAGTAAAATTGCAAGTTCTGCCACACAAACCAAAGAAGGAAATATCTTTGAGGTGACAGCACTAGCCACCGTTGATAAACAAGATAGCTCCAAACTAAAATATGGTTTACAAGGCAAAACAATCAGCACTATCGGCAAAAAAACTTTCTTTAATTATTACAAAGACAAGCTATTAAAAGATTTTTGATATTTTGATAAGAATAGCTCATAATTACTATAAATAAATTCTCTTAAAATTCATAGTAATAAAAAATGGATTTTTATATCAAATAAATAGTAGATTATTTAACCCCAGCCATAATAATGACTGGGGTTCATTTTTATAATCCGACTTCTTTTAAGGCGTCTGCTAGTTTGGCAAATTTGGAAATTGAGAGGGCTTCTCCACGAATGGATGGTTTGATTTCTGCGATTTCCAGCGCTTGTTCGAGTTTGGCTTTGGTTTCGTCTGCTTTTCCAAAATGGCTTGTTAGGTTGTTCCAAAGGGTTTTGCGGCGGTGAATAAAGCTAATTTTTGAAACACGGAAGAAGAAATCTTCGTCTTTGACTTGAACGAGTGGTTGTTCACGGCGAGTCATTTTTAAAATCGCTGAATCCACATTTGGTGCTGGTACAAAGACTGTACGCGGTACAACAAAAGCAACTTTAGCGGTCATGTAATATTGCACCGCAATTGATAACGAGCCGTAAGCTTTGGTGTTTGGTTCTGCCGAAATACGATCTGCCACTTCTTTTTGCATCATCACGACAAATTCCGCAAATGGGATTTTTGATTCAATCAAGTGCATCAAGATTGGTGTTGTGATGTAGTAAGGAAGATTTGCCACGACCTTAATTGGAAGGCCTGGGTTAGCAAATTCTTTGATACGACTTTGTAGGTCTGATTTCAAAATATCCTCGTTGATAACTTTTACATTATCAAAATCGCGGAGCGTATCAGCTAAAATCGGAATTAAACGGTCGTCAATTTCAAATGCCATGACTTCGGCAGCATTTTCAGCCAAAAATTCTGTCAAAGCACCGATACCAGGACCGATTTCGATAACATTGACGTTCTTGTCAATTTCAGCAGTATCCACAATCTTTTGAAGAATGTTTGTATCTGTCAAAAAGTTCTGTCCAAATGATTTTTTAAACGTAAATCCATGACGCTCAAGGACAGCACGCGTCACGCTGTAATCTGCAATTCTCATAATTAATAATCCCAACCGATAATGTCATTAGTTAAGGGATGTCTTTCCTTTCATTTCTATCAATGCAAGTTACTATTGTATCACATCTGGCTCAATCGCAAAATACTGCGACGTTTTCGCATGGTTGCTGTGATATGTAACTGTTTTTCAAGGTAATTGGTATTCAGTCGCTTTTTCTTTGCTTCTCTTGGTAAATAGAGGTACAGGCACTCACTACCAGCTTTCAAAATTTCAGCACCAAAATCCGTCTCTAGTAGTTCATTTAATATCTCTTGGTTAAGCTGGTCATTGGTAAATACCAAGTGAACACGTGAGGCATCGTAGCTTTCATCAAAGGGACTTTCAGCAAGAGCCGTCGTAAACTGGGCTTGCGTTTTGAGGATAACCGATAAATCAGCACCGATTTTTGCCTGAATCGTGTCATGAATCAATGCATAAACGTCATCGTCAGACAAGGTTGTCTCAAAAACAATATTGCCACTTTGAATATATGTCTTAACATTTTCAAGACCTGCTTCTGTTAAAATCTCTGCCAGATAAGCCATTTTAGGAATACAATTCTGCCCAACTGGCGTAACTCCCCGTAAAAGCGCAACTTTTTTCATCCCTCATATCTCTCCATAGCTTCTTCTACTTCGGCTAAAGTGATACCAAAGAGTTCTAGGCGTTTGAGAAGTTGTTTGCCGTTGCTGTAACCAATGCGGAGCTTTTCGCCCAAATATTCACGGCGCCTGCGGCTATCATTTCCCATTAAAAGCCCCATACGCATTAGGTCAGCTCTTGTGATGTCGAATTGATTATCATCATCAAAATTTCCTAATACGCCAGAAAGGGCTTTTTGCAAATCTTCGAAACTTGCGTGCTCAACGCCGAGTGAACGCCCTTTACTTTTTGATTTTGGCGCAGCTTCATCACGATTTAAAAAAGCGTGTTTAACATTTGGGATAGCATTCATGATGATTTTGCGAATGCGTTCTCCGTTATAATCTGGGTCCGTAAAGACAATGACCCCACGAAGGTCATTTAATTTTTCGATACGTTCAAGGTCGTCATCATTGATAGCTGACCCGCGGGTTTCATAGGTATCTACATCATAAAAACGGCGCAAATTTTCGGTATCGTCTTTCCCCTCAACAACAAGCACTTCTTGAATTTTGATTTTTTCAGTCACAGTTAAACAACCTCTTTGCATTATCTGATGTCGCTTTTGCCACTTCTTCACTGGTCAAACCACGGAGCTCTGCAATTTTATCTACAACATAGCGAGTATAAGCGGTGCGGTTTTCACGACCACGTTTTGGAACGGGAGCAAGGTAAGGCGCATCCGTTTCAACTAAAATCTTATCAAGCGGCAATTTCTGCGCAGCTTCTTGAACATCAAGTGCTTTTTTAAAGGTAACAACCCCTGAAAATGAAATCATCATGCCAAGCTCGATAAAACGCTCTGCCATTTCCAAAGAGCCTGAAAATGAATGAATAATCCCGCCGCGAGGTCCAACGCCTGCTTCTTTGATGACAGCGTAAGTATCTTCAAGCGCATCACGAGTGTGGACAATAAAAGGGAGGTTGTGATCTTTTGAAAGCTGAATCTGACGTTTAAAAACCTCAATTTGGACGTCTTTTGGGTCTTCCATCCAATGATAATCTAGTCCAATCTCACCAAGACCAATCACTTTGGGGTGTGATAGATGGGCAACAATCATATCCTCAATTTCTTGAGTATATGAACCTGCTTCCGTTGGGTGCCACCCAATCGTGGCGTAGATTTCAGGGTATTTTTCAGCTAACTCAATAGCACGTTTAATAGTTGGTGCGTCAAACCCAACAACGTTATGTCGAGTGACGCCCATTTCTTTAGCAAGTGCCAATTCTTCTGCTTCACGCCCAGCAAAATCATCGGCGTTTAAATGCGTATGTGTGTCAAATATTTCCATGATTTTATTATAACACAGACCACAAGAGAGACCAAAACCAAGTGCGAAGAAAATGGTGAAATATCAAAGATAAATATGATAATAAAATTCAAAAATGGTTCTTTAGTTACTTTATCTCTTACCTTTAACTCTTTCTCTCTTCCCCTCCTTTTATGCAACCGCTTGCTTGATAGCGTTTATTTTGTATAATAAATATAAACAAAACATTAAAAAAAAGAAGAGCTGGATGCCTATGTTGACATATCTATGGAAATTTAAAAAAGAAAATCTACTTTTGCTTGCTATCATCATTTTCTGGGTTATTACTAATGTCATGAGTTCGCTATCCTTGACATGGATGTTGGATTCATTGATAAAAAGTAGATGGGATAGCTTTGTTTTTTGGAGTGTGATTGATATTCTTTGTTGGGGAGGATACAGTATTTTTCAGATTTTGAAAGATTCCTTGAAAGAAAAGCTGTGTCAGGAAGAAGTCAATCTTATTCGTAATGATTTATTAGATTCTTTAATTAGTCATTCATATGCAGGTAACTCTCATCATAGCAAGGACGAATACAATTCATGGTTAATTAATGACATGAATTTATTAAAAGATAACGGTTTTAATCAGTTATACAACACCATTGAAAGTATTATAACTGTGCTATTTAACGCTTTTGCTATCATTTATTTTCATTGGCTACTACTTGCGGTTAGTATTTTAATGACTGCTTTAGTTTACTTTCTTCCTAAAATTTTTGAAAATAATATTGCACAAGAAACGGAGGTTGTCTCATCTGATTTGACTGTTGCTTTAAATCGTACAAGTGATTATTTAAGTGGTTTTGACATTTTTTTCCACAATAATCAAACTGCTTACTTTAAAAATCGCATTTTAGCAGACTTTTCCACAGTGATAAAATCCAAGGTTAAGTTGGCAAGAAGCTCTAGTACGGCTAATTCTCTTTCATTGATGTCAAGTGTTGTGGCACAAGTAATTATTTTTATGGTTACTGGTTATCTAGTCATTAAGGGGGAAATCACTACGGGGGTTATTTTCTCAATTGCCAATCTAACCAGTTGCCTATTCAACTACACCAGAGGAGCTGCTTATAACATTGTTACCTTTAAAGCGACCTTTAAATTGCTAGAGAAATATCCTAAAAAAGTAAGTATTGAGAATCTCGATACTGTAACTAACTTTAATCAAGAATTGGTTATTCACGATTTGTGTGTCACTTTTGAAAATGGCAATAGCATCACCTATCCTAATATTACGATTAAGAAAGGAGAAAAGGTTGCTATTGTTGGCGGATCGGGCAGTGGAAAATCAACATTAATCCGAGTATTAACAGGAGAGTTGACCCGCTATGATGGTGACATTGTGATTGATAATCATCATTACAAAGATACGCTGCTAGAAAGTTTACAAACTATTTTTGCCTTGATTCCTCAAAAACCACATATTTTTAAAGAATCTTTACTTGATAATCTGACACTTGGTCGTTCTGTGGATAAAGAGCAGTTTGAAAAAACTTTATCACTGTCACATGTGGACAACTTTATTGAGGGACGTTTGAATCAAATCTACAACGATGACTTGTCTGGTGGACAAAGAGCAAGAATCTCTATTGCCCGTGAATTAATTGGTAACAAACCAATACTCATCATGGACGAGGGTGTTTCAAACCTAGACAAAACGACCGCTATTAATATTGAACGACGTCTGCTTCAGACCAAAGAACTAACAGTTATCATGATTACTCATCATCTCTATGACGAAAATAGAGCACTATTTGACCAAATTATCGAGATATAGAATCTATTTTACGAGGAAAGCTAGTAGAAAATACAGCTTTTATACCGTACAAAACAGGTACTTATTAGTAACTGTCAGATTGAAGAAAAGTCCATTTTGGATATTTTTCTTCAATCTTTTTTCTTTTTGTTAAAAAATAAAAACTCTTAGAAACGCCGTTATATCAGCATTTTTAAGAGTTTGTTCAAATCGGTAGACACACTCTAAATTTACAATATTTATACTGCTGAGAGAGTTTGCCTACGCTCTGCACTACAACTATGGTTATCAACTAGCTGACAGTACTTGGTAATTCTAAAAATAAGGTATTTCTGAACTGATAGTAATTAATATCTTTATTATTAGCACATACAAACGTATTTCTTCATATTCCAGATACTTAAGCGTTTAGACTTTTACAATAAAATAGGTTTTAATTTCTATTAGGATGCATTGTTTATCTAATGTCACTTCATAAGAGATTGTTTTGGAGATATGAAAAAGCTAACTAAGAAGATAAAGGCTGAGGTTAAAACGATACTAGAGCCTACTGCTATATTAAACGTGTAGCCTAAAAATAACCCTACAATCGAAGTAATCGCTCCAATTCCTGATGATAGGAGTACCATCACCTTAAGACTATTCACATAAAGATAGGCTGTTGCTGCGGGGGTAATCAGCATTGCTACAATTAAAATAGTCCCTACGCTCTGCATCGCTGTTACAGAAACTAAAGTTAATAGTACCATCAAAAGATAGTGAAAAAATTTGACATTCATCCCCATTGATTCCGCTAAAATTGGATCAAAAGAGGTTACTAACAATTCTTTGAAAAAAATAATAAGAAGCCCTATTACAATTCCTGAAATAACTATGGTAACCCATTTATCACTATCTTGTACGGCTAAAAGATTTCCAAATAGAATATGAAAGAGGTCTGTTGAACTATTGGCTACTCCTATCAGAATAACACCCAACGCTAGAAAAGAAGAAAACGTAATACCAATAGCTGTATCCCCTTTAATAACACTATTTTCTTTAATAAAAGTTATGATGAAAGAAGCTAACATACCGAAAATAACTGCTCCAATAAAAAAGTTAATTCCTAAAATAAAAGATATAGCTACTCCGGGTAATACTGCATGTGAGATTGCATCTCCCATCAGTGACATTGAACGTAAAATAATAAAACAGCCAATAGCTCCTGAAACAATTCCAATAACAACAGCCGTTACCAAAGCATTTTGTAAAAAATGATAGGTCATTAAATCGTTAATAAATTCCATAAATACCCTCTTATAATATAACAATCGAATCCCCATAAGCTTTTTTTAAAGCATCAGGAGTAAAAGTAGTAGCTACGTTCCCATAGCCTACCAACTTTTTATTCAAAATGACTACTTTATCAAAGTAATCCACTACCTTACTTAAATCATGATGAACAATCACAATTGTCTTTCCCTCTCTTCTTAGTGATTGCAATAAATTCATAATAATTTGTTCACTCACTAGGTCTATCCCAACAAATGGTTCATCTAGAAAAAGAATATCTTGCTCTTGAATCAAACATCGAGCAATTAACATTCGTTGAAATTGTCCTCCGGATAAAGTGGAAATAGGGTGATTACTAAATTCTTCTAACTTTACTTGCCTTAAAACATTCTCAACCTTTCCCCACTCTTTTTTGCTTAAATGTCGAAAAAGTCCAACTCGTTGATAAGTACCAAGGGATACGCACTCCTTAACAGTAATAGGAAAATGATAGTCAACATGACTTTTTTGCTCAACATAAGCCACTTTCCCACGTAAACTATTAACTCTTTCGTGTGAAATAGTAATCATTCCTGTACAAGAAACCAACCCTAATAGTGCCTTCATAAAAGTTGATTTCCCTGCACCATTTGGTCCAATAACACCAATAATATTTCCTTCTTCTAAAGTAATTGACACATTAGCTAAGGCTTGATAATCATTATTATAAATAACATTTAATCCTTGTATCTCTATCATTTATTTCCTTTCATAGTTTCACCAACTTTATCATACATATCATCACTGAGATAATCCTTCGGCTATTTTATCTAAATTCCACTTCATCATACTATAATAGCTGTCCCCTTCTTCACCTTTATTAGCAATAGAATCCGTAAAAATTTTTGAATAGATACTAATTCCTGTTTCTTTAGAAATTGTTTTCATTGGACGGTCATCAACACTTGACTCCACAAATAATGCTGACGGCGTTGGTCCCTCTTTTAATTTCCTAACTAAGCTAGTAGTCTGCTCAGGTGTTCCTTCTTCCTCAGTATTAATTTCCCAAATATAGGCTGATGGCACGCCATACGCTTTAGAAAAATATTTAAAACATCCTTCACTTGTAACAATTAATTTTTTATTTTCTGGGATTTTTGAAAATTTTTGCTTAGCTTCCTGATCTAATTTATCAAGTTTATTAATATAGCTAGTAAGATTTTTGGTATAAAATTCTTTATTTTTAGGATCTTTAGCTATCAACTGTTTCGCAATATTTTTTGCATAAATAATACCGTTTTCTAAGTTTAACCATGCATGTGGATCTTCTTTTCCTAAGTCATTCTTTCCCTCAAGATATATGACATCAATACCATCGCTTACCGCAAAATAGTCTTTATTAGCCTCTTTATGAGCATTTTTAACTAATTTGGTGAACCATGCATTTCCACCAGTCTCTAAATTGATACCGTTATAAAAAATAATATCTGAATTTGTTGTTTTTTTAACATCTTCAGGAAGTGGCTCATATTCATGTGGATCCTGACCGATAGGAACAATACTGTGTAGGTTTATTTTATCCTTACCAATGTTTTGAGTAATATCAGCTAATATAGAATTAGTCACAACAACATTTAACTTACTCTTTTCTGATGTCTTTGTAGTAGCACATGCTCCCAAAATACATATTATTAGTAATAAACATATGAGTGATGTTATCTTTTTCATTATAGAACTCCCCTTAAAATATTTATATTCACAAAAATTAAGTGTGCTTAATTTTATATTTAATATAACTTAATTAAATTACGGTGTCAAGTATTATTTAAAAATAAGTTGATCAAAATTTAGAGCTTAAAAAAATGACTAGAACTTTCTAGTCATTTTTCAACTCACTACAGATAGCTTACATGGTTCTTATATCATCTAAAAAATATTCAATCTTGCCAAAGAACAAGGATGAATATTTTTCCAGAAGTTGTTGAATTAATGTAAAAATTGGATGAGGATTCCTCCTAAAATGAGGACAATTGCACCACCTAGACGATTTGCCATTTGGGCAAAGGCAATCATTTCCATGCGGTCCGCCGCAGAAAGCACAGCGATATTTCCTGTACCGCCCATGGAATTGTTAATCATCCCAGCACCGATAGCTGTTTCGACTGGATACATACCGAGAACTTGTCCCAAAATCCAGCTAGCAAGTCCCATTGACACAACAGATGTTAAACTGATAAGGACAAATTGCCATGTCATGGCTTGCGCTAAGGAACTCAAATCGATCATTGAAAGCCCGATACCTGCCAAAACAGCGTGTGTCAAGTTAGTCATAATCACACGATTAAACATGACCACTGCTTCTTCTAATGGTTTTGGTACAATATCAAGCGCTTTGAGAACGAAGACAATAATAATCATAAAGGCATAGCTATGCACTTTTGGAATAAAGGCATTTAAGATAACGCCGATAAGGAAAAGGGCAAAGGCAAGCATCATTCCGACACCGATTTTTGTAGGGTCAAGCGGAGCTTCAGATTTTTTCAAATCGTCTTTATCAACAGGAATGAGCACACCATTCCCATTGAATTTGGTGTTAGCAAATCCACGCGCCAACACAATGGCACCGATAATGGCAAAGATATTTCCTAGCGTGGTTGCTGGGGCTAATTGTGACAAGATTGATGAGGCATCTGTGTGCAATCCAGCCGCATAGATTTTAGATAATGGCACGATTCCTGCACCCATCCCTCCTGCCATTTGGGCAAATGAAATGTACATGACAGAATGTCCAAAGCCTTGACCAAGCCAAGCTCCAACAGCACCAGTGGCAAAGAAACCGATAACCATTGATAAAAGAGCGACAGGAATGAATTTAGCAGAGGCTTTCACCAAAAGTTTGCGGTTCATTCCTAGAATTGAGCCACAAATAAGCGCTGCAATATAAAAATCTAGAAAGCCCCAATCACTCATAAAACTAGAAGTGGCTGAGACAACTGATTTTGGAATCAACCCTGTTGAAGCTAAGATTGCGGCTAACAGCAAGGTAAAGACTGACCCACCACCAAGGTAAGTATTCCAAAATGGTAATCGTTCACCAAGGAAGTAGAAAAAATGTCCTAAAACGACCAACATGAAAGTAATTCCAACCATGTTAAGCGGTAGTTTCCCCATTGCAATAACAACAGCTAAAATAATAACCAGAGCCGTATAAAGCGGAAGAGAAAGCCCCGCGATTTTGATATTAGATAACTTTTTCATACGAATGGTTATCCTCCTAAACTAATATTTTGGATACCATTTAAGCTCGCGAACAGCTTTAGCCATGTCTTTTTCTTCAGCTTGAGCTAAGCCTTGTTCTTGAGCTTTTTTAGCAACAGCTTCCGCAACTTTGATTGACACTTCAGCAACGTATTGGAATGGAGGAAGAACAGGTGCTCCTGGTTGACCTGGATCTACAAGACCACTAAGTGAGTGAGCTGCAGCACCAATCATTTCATCTGTAAGAAGTGATGCTTCAGAAGCCAACATACCAAGACCAAGACCTGGGTAGATTAGGGCGTTGTTTGCTTGACCAATTTGGTAATCAACACCTTTGTAGCTTACTGTACCTGAAGGCACACCAGTCGCAACGAAGGCTTTACCGTCTGACCATTCGATAACTTGTTTGGCAGTTGCTTCTAATTTCTTAGTTGGGTTAGAAATTGGGAAGATAACTGGGCGTTCAGTGTTTTCGCACATTGCTTCAACGACTTCTTTAGTGAAAGCACCAGCATCTGTTGATGTTCCCACCAATATTGTTGGTTTAACAGCTTTGATAACGTCAAGAAGTTTAGTCATATCACCGCAATTTGCAAAATCTTCACGTTTTTTAGCAAATGGTTTTTGGGCAGGTGTCAAATCTTCCATATCGTCAAAAAGGAGACCTTGTTTGTCAATCATGAAGAAATGTTTGTAAGCTTCTTCTGATGAAAGTCCTTCTGAAACCATTTCAGCGTGAACACGGTCAGCAATACCAGCACCAGCAGAACCACCACCGTAGCAAAGGTAAACTTGGTCAGTTAATTTTTCACCTGTGATGTCCATAGCACCAAAGATACCGCCAAGAACAACGATACCAGTTCCTTGAATGTCATCGTTAAATGTTGGAATTTCTTTTTTGTATTTGTTAAGAATGTTGGCAGCATTTGAACGACCGAAGTCTTCCCAGTGAAGGTACAATTTAGGGAACATATTTTCAGCAGTTTGAACGAATTTGTCGATAAATTCATAGTATTTATCACCAGTAACACGTTCGTGACGGTTCCCAAGATACATTGGATTTTCCAAAAGTTCTTTACGGTTTGTACCAGCATCGATAACAAGTGGCATAACTGAAGCAGGGTCAATACCAGCAGCAGCTGTGTAAATCATCAATTTACCAACAGAAATATCCACACCTTGGACACCCCAGTCACCAATACCAAGAATTCCTTCGGCATCTGTCACAACGATTAAACGAATGTCACGGTCACCAGCAGCATTTTTTAGTGTTTCTTCGATGTTTTCTGGGTGATTAATATCAAGGTAAGCAGCGTATTGTGGGTCAACATACAATTCGCTATATTCTTCAATTGTTTCAGCGATAACTGGGTCATACACGATTGGGTTAAATTCAACGATGTGTTGGTTGAATAGGTAGTAGAAAAGCGTACGGTTTGTATTGAAAATTTCCATTAAGAAATGGCGTTTTTCAAGATTTGATGGTTTACGCAAGAAATGTTGATAAGCTTGTTCAGCTTGTTCTTCGATTGTTTGAACGTAAGGTGGTAAAATACCAAGCAATCCTAGTTCTTTACGTTCTTCCATGGTAAAAGCAGTACCCTTGTTTAAGAATGGGTTGTTTAAAATATCATGTCCACGCATGACGTATCCTCCTAAAGATGTATTTAAATAAGATGAAATTTCTTACGCGGGTCATTATAAACTGTTCCAGTTCTTATAGTCAAACACCTTAGTTTTAATAAATATTATTTATAATAAGTTTTAAAAGATTATGGTAAAATAAAGCAAGGAGGTCTGAATGAATTTACGAGATTTAGAATATTTTTACCAATTAGCAAAGCTAAAATCTTATACCGCTGCTGCACAGTATTTTCAAGTTAGTCAACCGACAATTACTTATGCTATTAAACGGCTCGAAAAAGAATTAGGCTGTGATTTGGTCATCAAAGACCCGTCACATCGCTCAGCAGCACTTACTTTGCAAGGTGATATTTTTCAAAGCCATGTTGAAGATGTTCTACTTCAAATAAAGACAGCGGTCAACGAGGTGCATCAGTCACTCGATCCTATGATGGCTGTTGGATTGCCACCGATTATCTGCAATTATTTGCTGACGGAACTCCTTCACAAAAATGAAAGTATCGCCCCATTTTCACAAGTTAAGGCTGTGCGTGGTGGCTCTAATAGTTTAATGATGAAATTGCTAGATGGAGAATTGGATTTCAGTCTGTTGGGTTCGCTAGCGCCGCTCAAAAATGACCAGTTGATTATTCATCCGCTGTTTAAAAAAGATTTTTATGTCATTCTTTCTCCAAAACACCCTTTGGCAAACCAGAAAGAACTGTCTTTTCAGGATATTCTTTACGAAAAATTTATCTTGTTAGATGAGCATAATATCCACCTAACCGCTTTTAATCAGCTCAATCATCGTTACCATGACCAAGCTTCAATTTTGTTTAAAATCGATGATGTTTCGGTGATTAAGCAAATGGTTTCGGAAAACATGGGCATTTCATTGCTGTCTGATATTGCACTAACGTCAGGTTCTGACCAATTGATCAAAGTGCCTCTGGCTGAGCAAGACCGTATCTCTTTCTACGTCAGCTACGCTCATTCACGACATGCTATCCTCTCAAAAGAAGCCAAAGATTTGATCCGCCTAATTGAAAAAATTTCTTAGTAGACTTTCCTTAGCAAAATGATAATAGCTTTATAAACACTAACCCCTCCTTATAAATCCTATAAGGAGGGGTTTGATTAATTGGTTGCGTTTTGGGCGTTTAGCCAGTTGAAAATATTGTTATAAGAAACGCCGTTGACTTGGGCGTCACCACCATTGGTTGGGTTTGTCGCAACCATGCCCGTTAAACCTGACCATGTAACGACATTTATTACCCAAGAAAAGTTACTAAAATGTAATGATTTTCGATCCATAAAGCGCTCACAAGGATATTGTACTCCCAAAAGATACTATTTTCAGAAATTTTCAAATATGAAAATTCAACAACAGAAATATTAAAATTCCTTGCCGATTATGACAAGGAATTTTTTTAAGAATTTGCATTAAACTGCTGAACAGAGCCGTCGTAGCTTGCCCAAACTTTCGTTAAAAATTGGTCACTTAAGTGATAACTTGGCGTGGCTTGTTTCTGACTTAGAAACGGATTAACAACTTTGTCCATGGCTAACCAGCCAGTCCACCCCATGTGAATAGTATCTTGCATAAAGAAAGGTTTGTCGCCATCTTTTGAAAAATCAGCAATATTGGTAAAGCCTTGGCTTTGTAATTGATACTTTATCTTAGCGACTGTTTTTTGGTACATAGCTTGATTAAGACCAGTATAATTTGCCCATTTTCTGTTGACTGGTGGGATAACAAAGAGAACATTGGTATTGTCCTGTGCAAATTGACTGAGCACTAGTTGTAAATCATTGTATTCTGGAGAGTTTAAGTAATTAAATTTTGTTTGAGACTGTTTTAATCGTTTGAGTTGCGCTTTAAGACGTGTGTCAAAAAAAGTGTTTTCGATATCAAAGGTATTATTACTACTTCGTTTTTTTCCGTCAGCAATAGCTATGCCACCGAGTTTGCTGTAAGAAAAACAAGCTGGCAATTTCTTAGCTTGCGGTTTAATCTTGCTGTCGTAATTGTCAAACATAGGGATTTGGCTAAAAAGAGCATCTTCTTTCTGGAAAATCATCTGTTGCGTGTTGAGATTTTCATTGTCAGAGGCAGTCAACGATTTTCCTGCCGCAACATTTTCCATCATATCCTTAAAAGAAGAGTCAGGGTACATTTTCAAAAAGCGTTTAGCAGCGTAGCGGTCATAAACACTGCCGTTTTGATGTTTTAGGAAATCAATCGCTTGTCCGCTGCTAAAATATTCTTGAAAAGCGCTAGCGCTCGCTCCCTTAGATGTAAACCATTGTGGTGAAATTACATAAACAGCTTGTTTATTTTTGAGTTCTTTATTAATCTGCTGAATACCAAAATAATGCGTTAGTGAAGCCGAGCCACGTTGTCCGAGTAAATAAGGCGTATAGTTGCGATGATATTTTTCTGCCAAGACAGACGGATGCATTTTATCAAAGCGCAGCCATTCGCTAGAGCCAAAAAAGGGTACAAAACGGTGCTTAGCATCTGTTAAAGCACGTACCTTTTTATATTTACTCTTAAAACTCGTTTTGCTTAATGAGACCGCATCTTTTTTCTCAGCTTTTAAATCATGCTTTTGATTAGCTGTTGGAACACAGATAAAAACCAAAAGAACAATCAGTACAGCACAGACAACTGGTCCTAAAATCTGCCAGAGGCGCTTAAGCATGGCAAAGTTCCTCTATTCCTGCAATGATTTTATTAGCTGTGTTCCAGTCATTACGCCCAAATTCTGAAATCGGAATATCAATGTCAAAATGACTTTCCAATGCCACAATGAGTTCCACCGTTCCCATGCTATCTAGCACACCCGCATCAAATAAATCTTCGTCCATCATGTCAGAAACATCTTCCATGAAAAGGTCATCAATAATCGCTAATACATCTGTTTTAATATCCATATGATAAACTCCTTTTAAATCTGAAACGGTTTATTTCCCAACTGTTTTTGGAAACCACAACTGGTCTAAGAAACCTGAAAATAGTAAAAATGACAACATCACAACGTTAAATGTGATAAAAACACCAAGTGCCTGAGTCCATTTGTTATCTGGCAAAGGTGGCAAATCTTGCGCCTTACGCTCTCGATTAATCTTTTTCTTCTTTCGCACCCAAGCATCGTTAATCACAAGTCCAATACCATGAAAAAGACCGTAAGTGATATAATACCAAGTCAATCCATGCCAAAAGCCCATGATTAGCATATTGGCAATGTAGGCAACACTTGAGGTGACGTTTCGATTTTTAAAAACTTTGTGTTTAACTAAAACCTTGACCAAACGCATAAAAACAAAATCACGGAACCAAAATGACAAACTCATGTGCCAACGATTCCAGAATTCCTTTAAATCACGTGATTTAAAAGGTTGATTGAAGTTAACAGGGCTCTTAACGCCCATAAGATTAGAAATAGCAAGGGCAAACATGCTATAACCTGCAAAGTCAAAGAACAAATCAAACCCATAAGCATACATGACACCAAGCGTTGCAATGTTAAACACACCACCCATTTGCAGGGCACACTCTTTTAGCTGTGGCAATAGCAAGCTACCAAAAACATAAGCCAAAATGAATTTGTAAAGAAAACCAAGCATCAAGTAATGCACGCTTTCTTCTAACATATTCAGAAGCTCAGCTTTTTCAGGAATATTCTCGTAATCTTCATTAAACCGTTTGAAACGGTCAATCGGACCACTTGAAAATGTCGGCATGAAAAGCAAGAAACGCAAGAATTCCCACATGGTAAATTCACTCAGCACGCCGTCTCGCATTTCCATAATCATACCAACCGCACGAAAAGTCAGGTAAGAAATTCCTAAAAAACCAAAAAGTGATTGGTGATTATCAATGGTCATCAAGGGTGTCAGCTTGGTCCAAGCTAATGGCAAAATAGACAAAAACACCCAAAGATAGAAAATCCATTTATGATTATGACGTTTTCGGTAAATCTTGTAGGAAAAGACGAGAATTACTTGCCAAACGACATAAGCTAACAACGACACAAGCTGATTAGCCGTTTTTCCTGTTAACATCAAAATAATGAAAGCTAGGCTAACCAAAGCTTCGTACAGCGGAAAGCGTTTCTTGAAAAATAATCCGATGAAAATGGGAAGCACAGCCACAATCAAATACAGAAAATATTGCGGATTGCCATAAGCTTCTAAATGCGGTAATTGCTGAAGAAACTCACTCATCGGCGATTTACCTCGTTCATCAAGCCTTTAATATCGATTTTTCCATTCGGTGTGAGTGGTAAGCTGTCACGATAGAGGAATTTAGACGGCATCATGTAATCCATCATGATGTCTTTGAGTTCTTCTTTGATTACCTTAGTAATGTCCAGTTGACGCTCAAATTGCTCTGCAACACTGTCTTTTAACACAACGTAAGCCAGCAGATTTTGTACTTTGTGGTCTTTGTTGTAACGCGGGACAGCCACAGCCGACTTGATATAGGTTGATTTATTCAGATTTTGTGAGACTTCCTCAAGCTCGATACGGTAGCCGTTGAATTTTATTTGAAAATCCATGCGCCCACCGTAAAGAAGCATACCGCGGTCAGTCATGATACCTAAGTCACCTGTGTGATAGGCTGGCAAACCATTGAATTCGAAGAAAGCAGCTTGCGTGCGTTCTGGATTGTTGAGGTAACCTTTAGAAACAGCTGGACCGGATACGATGATTTCGCCTTGTTCTCCATTTGGCAAAGGATTGCCATTTTCATCGATGACAAAAGTGGGAGAATCGGCTTTGGTGTAACCAATTGGCAGACGCTTGCAAGTCGCTAACATCTCATCTGTGATAGCTACCGCAGAAAGAGCCACGGTCGCCTCCGTTGGACCATAAGCATTAACAATGCGAGCTTTTGGGAAACGACTGCGCAATTTTTGAGCGGTTTTCACCGTTAATTCTTCGCCGTCAAAATAAAAATGCGTCAAGTTGGGTAAGGTTTCATGATTAAAATCATTTGATAACATTGCCATATCAACAAAAGAAGGCGTTGATGTCCAAACACCAATCGGCAATTGATTAATCGTCATAAAAAGACGTTGAAAGTCTGTTGTCAACTCTTTTGGAAGCGCAAAAAGCGTGCCACCCAATGCTAAAGTCGGTGCCCAGTACATGACCGACAAATCAAATGAATACGGTGGCTGCGCCAGCATTTGTGGGCGCTGCGGAACAGAAAAAGCCTCTGCTTCAATCATCCAATTGGTAAAACTAAGCAAATTATCATGCGAAATTTGCACGCCCTTTGGCTGACCCGTTGTGCCAGATGTGAAAATAATATAATAATTATCATCACCTTTGACAGAATGTGTGATATGATAATCTGATTGTTGAGCAAAAATAGTCTTGAGCTCTGCAGATTTAATGATAGGAATGTGTGTAATTTCCAAAGGAAGATCACCAACGGCAATAATCAAGCTTGGCTCTGCTATTGCCAAAATAGCTTCAATTCTCTCAAGAGCTGAGTGTTGGTCAACTGGAATATAAGCATGACCTGACTTTGTCAGCCCAACAAAACTGGCTAACATTTCATATTCTTGACCGCCAAAAACCAAAACTGGCGATTTTTCCTCGATTTTCAAAAAATCAATATAGGTTGCCAAGGCATCTGAATCAGCCTTTAAATCACCATAAGTGTGAACATCTCCCAGAATATTATAGACAGGAAAATCAGCTTGTACTTGGGCAAAATGCTCAATTCTTTCAATCATATCGTGTAACATGAAAACTTACCTTTCTAAAATTCGTTGTAGATGAAGTTACCCTGACCACGCCCAAGATAACTGAAAAAGTAAATTAATGCTAAAAAAATCAACACATAAAATAATGTCTTTAGGATAAATTGACTTATTTCTTTCATGACTTGCTCCTCATACTAAATCAGTATAATCAAATTCACTGGAGAAATCTTGGACAAATTGTTGCAAAACTAGGGCAAATTTGTGGCAATTCCTCTAAAGTTCAGTTTAACCAAATTTTCACCACAAACTCTTACAGAATTGTAAGAAATTATTTTAGTATCACACGTGATTTTTAGCAAAAGCAAAAAGCCTTGGACACAATGTCCAAGACTTAATCTATGTTTTTTATTCTACCTCTACAATAAATGTTACGGATGCGCTGTGAATTTTAAGCGTTTATAAGACATCATAAACTGCACAGCAGCAGAAATGATAAAAATAGCTATCGCAAGCACTAGAATGCTTTTAACACCTCTATCCAGTACCAACAAAATAGCAAGTAACAAATCAACTATCCTAATATATGCCCCAATTTCTTTAAACATCGTAGCCTCCCAAAAATGATGATTAATCGTTTGATTTAAAACGCTTACAAATATTATTATATCACTTTCTATCATAATTACTAGCCATTTTCAAATATGAAAATAAAAAATCCCTCTAGGTAGTCATCCTAGAGAGATAGTCGTATTTAGTTATCTTTATGAAGAGCTTTTTTGACACCTTCAATAGCACCTTCCGCGCTTTCTTTGACATCACTGACTAATTCTTTTCCTTTGGCGATAGTCTTTTCGGCAAGACCTTCTGTTTCTAGTTCCTTATCACCTGTTACTTTTCCAAAACCTTTTTTAAGATTTCCTTTGACTTGTTCTAATTTTGCATCATATTTTTTTTCAGACATATTATTTCCTCCTGCCCTTAAATTACCTATAGTTTATCACCTTACAGCCTATAAGTAAAAGAATTCGATTACAAATTTAACCTAACAAAAAAGCGTCTAAAAGACACTTTTTGTTTTATTTAACTTTCATAATGCGGATTAGGTTAGCGCGTTCTGTTTCTTCGATTTTTAGTTCGATATAACGAATGGTCTCTTCCAATTGTGGAATGGTTGTGTATTCCAAACCATTGACACGATGGCGTGTTTTTTCAATTTCATTGGCCATCAATTGACAAGATTTTTCGATTTCAGCCAGATGAAACAAATTCTCTGTCAATCCCTCAACGGCAAGGTGTCGTCCATTTCACTATTAGATGCTTGATAGCTGTACACAACGTTACCGTTATCATCACCATACGGATTTTCAATATGACTGTGCATTTTGAAACAGTAACGCTCATGATATTTTTTATTTCAATAAATAGTTGAACCTCTTTTATCGGAACTGAAAAACTTTCTTCTACCACAAGTGTGTTTTCAAGAAATTTCGCTATAACAAAATCTTACTAGATCATCTTTTTTCATGAACACCCAAAAAATAAGACTGATTTTCAAGAAAATAAAAAACCGTCAGACTCGAGCACTGACGGTGACTTTTTATATTCTATCAATTAAGCAGATAAAACTTTACGTCCTTTACGACGGCGAGCAGCAAGCACGCGACGTCCGTTTTTAGTTGACATACGGTGACGGAATCCGTGTTTACGTTGACGACGGATTTTACTTGGTTGATAAGTACGTTTCACGATGAATACCTCCTCATAGATTTTCGTATTCGTTTAGCCGGCTATATTTGATCAGTTACTAAACATACCATACTATTTTATAATAAGAATAGAAAGCTGTCAAGGACTACTTGGTTTTTATTTCAATGTCTCTCTTTTTAAAGATGACCCCAAAGAGCTTTTATAGTTTAAAAATACTCTAGTATATAAAGCCATCTTACGGTAAGCGGTAAAAAAGAGCCTTAACGGCTCTGTAAATTTATTGAACAGCTGTCACAACAACGTAGCGATTTGGGTCGTTACCTTCTGAATAACTATCCACACCATCAATGCTTGTGATTGTTTTGTGAACAATTTTTCGCTCGCTATTGCTCATTGGGTCCATGACATAATCTTTACCAGTTTCGAGAACACGATTGGCTGCTTTGCGAGTAAATTCAATCAATGTCTCTGTGCGGTGTTCCACATAATCATGAACATTCAAAATGACAGAAAAATTCTTTGAATAACGGTCATGTAAGAAATTTTGTGAAAGTAATTGAAGAGATTTCAAAACTTTTCCGTGATAACCAATGACACGACCAGCTTCTGGCGTTTCAATTTGCAAATTGATTTGACGGCGATTGTGGCTAGTTTCAACCGTTGCATCAATGTCCATTTCATAGATGATTTTTTTGACATATTCTGCAACTTCTTCCGTAGCTTTTTCGATGTCTTTACTCAATTCACGTTGAGCTGGAAATTCACTAGCAACAAATTCTTCAAAAGATTGCTCAATTTTAGCCACTTCTGGGCTTTCGTCAACCTGAACATCTTCTTCAACTGGTCCTTTAGCCTTTTCAAGTGCTTCTAAAACCTCTGTATGGCCAGCTTCTTCAAGAATGGTTTGTGTTTTTTTCTTGTGCATGACAATATCTTCTTTAACCGAATCGTCAATGACTTCGCCACGCTCTTCCATTTTCTTAATAATGCTGGCAACTTTTCGAAGTTCCATTGTATCTTCAAATTTTGATGACACAGGTTCATTTTTTTGATTAACTTCCTCTGGCACACCCTTAACCACTTTTTGGTTAGCTCGGTGAGCCGTCACTTCATTAATCCCTTCGATATCAACCTGAGCAGGCTTTTTACCAAAACCTAAGAACCCTTTTTTTTCACGAGAAACCACTTTAATGTGGGCTTTAAGGCGTGACAAATGCAACTCTTTCAAGCCTTTTTCAATAGCATCTTCAACAGTTCTACCTGTGAATATTACCATACTTTCTTCCTCTTACTTTCTTCTCTTTTGCGCTTTCTTCTTAGCACGACGAATCTTAGCCGAACGTTCTTTTTCAGCTTGTTCCTCTTCCAATCGTTTGGCAATGATTTTGAAAGGATTATTCAACAAAAGAATTTGGAATACCTGAAAAGCATAAGAAACTGACCAATAAAGCACAACCCCTGAAGCCAATCTGAAACTCATAAAGAAAATCATAATTGGCATCACATAAGTCATCACCGTCATGGCAATATTTTTCTCACGCGCTGCTTTGTTTGTTAACCAAGATGAAAGGAATGTGAACAAAGCGGCTAAAACAGGCAAAATAAAATATGGGTCTGGTTTTGATAATTCAATCCATAAAAATGTACCTGTTTTCAAAAAGGCAACACGTGTTAAAGCTTGATACAAAGCCATCAAAATCGGCAATTGAACGACTAGTGGGAGCATCGTCGCATATGGATTAACACCGTATTCCTTGTAAAGCGCTTGGCTTTCCTCTGTCAACTTCATGCGGCTGTCTGTATCACGACCAGGATACTTTTCTTGCAACTTTTTAAGCTCTGGCTGCAAGTCTTGCATTTTTTGCCCTGATTTGATTTGCATATTGTAAAGCGGCATCATGATTGCTCGAATGATAATGGTAAAGAGAACAATCCCAACTCCGATTCGACCATTAATCGATAGCCACTGAATAGCTTTGGCAAAGAAATAAACAATTTGATCCCAGCCATTAGTTGATGAAGCGGTTACTTCACTGCGACCACAAGCAGCCAAAAGTATTAAAGTAAGACTACTTAACCCTAATAATTTAATCTTTCTTTTCACTATTTAGACCTTCCTGATATAAATTGGCAAGTTTTAAAACATGGAGTAAATTTTTCTTCACTTCATGATAATCAAGTTCCTCGACACCTTTACGAGCAATGATAACAAAATCATGATGTCGTAAATTTGGTGACAATTCCATGACAACATGTCGAATTTTTCGCTTGATGCTATTTCGGGTAACAGCATTACCAAGTTTTTTGCTTACAGAAAGCCCTACACGATAGTGGCCTTGATTTTTTTCTAATTGATAGACGACAAATTTTCGATTGGCAACACTTGTTCCCTTGCTAAAAATTGCCTGAAAATCTTTGTCACTTTTGACACGATAGGTTTTCTTCAACGTACGACTCCATTCTAAATTATTTTTATTATACCATAAAAATTTAAAAAGCCCTAACCTCTAAGGATTTTGGGCTTAATATCTTTAAATATTTTATTGGAAAATGCTTTAGGAAGTAGAAAAAATTGTTAATGAGTCGCTTTTAGACTGTTTTTGGCTTCTTTAATTTGCCATTTGACTTGGTCAAATCCAGTCCCACCAAGAGAATGGCGACGCTCAACAGCGGTGTGTGATTTAAGAGTTTCATAAATGTCCTCATCAATCAAATCAGAAATTTCTTGGTAACGTTCAAACGGCACGTCTTGCAAATAATAGCCAGCTTTAGTACATTCTAATACTAATTTACCAACGATTTCATGAGCTTGACGGAATGGAAGCCCTTTGCTTGCGAGATAATCAGCCAATTCAGTTGCATTTGAAAAATCTTTTTCAGTTGATTCAGCCATATGCTCTTTATTGACCATCATGGTTTTAAGCATACCAGCCAAAATATCAATAGCCACCGTAATGGTTTCAACCGTATCAAACATACCTTCTTTATCTTCTTGCAAATCTTTATTATAAGCCAAAGGCAAAGATTTCATAACCGTCAAAAGCCCAAAAAGATTACCATAAACACGACCAGATTTTCCGCGAATCAATTCTGCCATATCAGGATTTTTCTTTTGCGGCATGATTGATGAACCTGTTGAGAACGTATCTGAAAGCGTCACAAACTTAAATTCATTTGAGCACCAGCTGATGATTTCTTCACAAATACGGCTCATATGCATCATCAAAATCGAACTATTTGCCAAAAATTCCAAGATAAAATCACGGTCAGACACTGCATCAAGGGAATTGCTGTAAGGTTTGGCAAAGCCCATAAGCTCCGCTGTCATCTCACGGTCAATTGGAAAAGTTGTTCCAGCAAGAGCAGCCGCACCAAGCGGTGATATATCCGTATGTTTCACATTAAATTCAAAACGTTCACTATCACGCGTAAACATATTATAATACGCCATTAAGTGATGCCCAAATGAAATCGGCTGTGCGTGTTGCAAGTGTGTATAACCTGGCATGATAGTATAGACATGCTCATCAGCCAAGTCCACCAACGTTTGACGTAAATTGCCAAGCTTTTCAATCACTTCATCAAGCTTAGCTTTTAAGTACAAGTGCATATCAGTTGCCACTTGGTCATTACGTGAACGCGCCGTATGCAATTTTCCAGCCACAGAACCGATTTTAGCAGTCAAGAGACTTTCCATATTCATGTGAATATCTTCGTTTGACACGTCAAATTCAATTTTTCCAGCCTTGTATTCTACAAGCAGTTCTTCAAGACCTTCTTTGATTTGCGCAGCTTCGTCTTTTGCAATAATGCCTGTTTCACCAAGCATAGTCACGTGAGCAATTGAGCCTTTCAAATCAAATTCTGCCATTTTTTGGTCAAAAGAAATCGATGCTCCAAATTCTTCAACCCATTTTTCAAGACCAGCTTCAAAACGCCCGCCCCATAATTTATGATTTTCTGTTGCCATAACAATGATACAATGAACCACCAAAACACGTGGCGTTCAAAGCCTTTCTCTTTTCTTAGTTGTTTAATTAATAAATAAGTCCAAGGAGCAACCTAGGACTTATAGGGTGTTGCCTCACGGGGCGTTGGTCTTAAATGATTCTCACAGGATATCATTATTTAAGCTCGATGCCACTCTCTGTTGACATTAACGAGATAGGTAAGTTATAAGAAAAGAGTCTCAGATGGGGCTCCCTGTCCCCTTTTATCTGAAGCTTGGTGGAAATTTTCGGTACTAATCATCGTCATCATGGCTTGCCGTACCCTAAGTACTGCCTGCGCCATTCTTCCTTGATTAGCCTTGAAAATTTCTCACCAATTCTTTCCTTACTTATTAAGATTTTTATCTACGGCTCAATTCCTTGATTGATATCAAAATTATCGCCTTAGAAACTATTTTTTTGTTTTCTGTTAATTATTTATTGTTTACTTGTGAATTAACTTGGGTTGGTAGTCCCCAAAGTTTGATGAATCCTACAGCTGCGTCTTGGTCAAAGCTGTCAGCTGATGTGTAAGTTGCCAAGTTTTCGTCGTAAAGTGAGTTTGGTGATTTACGAGCCACAACTTGAGCATGACCTTTGTAAAGTTTCACTTTAGCGGTACCGTTAACCACTTTTTGTGTTTCTTTGATGTAAGCAATGATAGCTTCTGTCGCAGGGCTAAACCACAAAGCATTGTAGATAAGGTTTGACAATTCATTTTCAAGAATTGGTTTGAAATGAGAAACTTCACGTACCAATGTGATGTCTTCGATTTCTTTGTGAGCTGTCAAAAGTGTGATAGCGCCTGGGCATTCGTAAATTTCACGTGATTTGATACCAACCAAACGGTTTTCAACGTGGTCAATACGTCCAACACCGTGTTTACCAGCGATTGTGTTTAATTTTTGGATAAGGTCTGCCAATTTTAGCTCTTCGCCGTTAAGTGCAACTGGTTTTCCTTCTTTAAATTCAATATCAACAAATTCTGGTGTATCTGGAGCTTCTTCTGGAGAAGTTGTGATACCAAAAGCATCCTCTGGTGCTTGATTCCATGGATTTTCAAGGACACCACATTCATTAGCACGACCCCAAAGGTTTTGGTCAACCGAGTATGGATTGTCAAGGTCAGCAGGAACTGGCACACCGTTTGCTTTAGCGTATTCAATTTCTTCTTCACGAGACCATTTCCATTCACGAACTGGAGCAATAACTTTCAAGTTTGGATCAAGCGCAGCGATTGCCACTTCAAAACGAACTTGGTCATTACCTTTACCAGTACATCCGTGAGCAATAGTAGTCGCACCAGTTTTATGAGCAATTTCAACCAATTTTTTAGAAATGACTGGACGGCTAAGCGCTGATACCAATGGGTATTTTTGTTCGTAGTAAGCGTGAGCTTGAAGTGCTGGAAGCACATATTCTTCAGCAAATTCATCTTTAACGTCAAGGACGTAAGATTCAACCGCACCGACTTTAAGAGCTTTATCATGAATAAAATCAAGGTCTTTACCTTCGCCGACGTCCATACAAACAGCAACAACATCATAATCTTTCATGAGCCAAGTAATGGCAACTGAAGTATCAAGACCACCTGAGTAAGCAAGGATAACTTTTTCTTTTGACATAGGAATACTCTCTTTTCTTATTTTTGTGTTTTTATCAACTTTATGTGTATAATTATACATATCAAAAACAATCCTGTCAACACTTTTTTGAATATTTTTTCAAAAAAAGCGAAATTTTTACGATTTTATAACAAATATACAGTATATATACAAAAAATGAGCGATTTTATGCAATAATATCTTCCTATCTAATCTAGGAAGATATTATTTTTCATCTATTTATAATATTTTTTCAAAACGTTCGGTGTAGAACAAAGCTACTGTCATGATAATTGTACAGATGAATAGGCAAAGGGCTGCTACTGTCCATGAACCAAAGAGATCAAAGCTATAACCAAACAGTGTTGGTCCAAAAGCTGCTAGGAAGTAACCTCCTGCTTGTACCATACCAGATAATTGAGCGGTTTGGCTTGGTGTATGAGATTTCATTGAGAAAGCGACAAGCAGATATGGGAAAAGGGCGCTAACAGCAATTCCGATTAAAACATTAACAAGCAACCAATAGACAAAACTACTTGATTGGAATAACAGCATACCAGTTCCGATGATACCACAAGCAGAGACAATCGCTAACATGATTTTACGATTCTTAGCCGATAAATTAGTGGCTAAAGTTGGAATTGTCAATGAAAATGGCAAACTAATCAATGAATAAATAGAAGCCAAGATACCTGCTGCTTCGCTTGATACACCAGCTTGACTTGCCATTGTTGGTAACCAAGTCATTCCTGTGTAAAAAAGAAGAGATTGCAAACCACCAAAAACAAGCAATGCCAGCGCACGCTTATTTTTCCAAAGTGAGCCAACGTGTGCTTCTTCATCCTTTTCAGTCACATGATTATGAAATGTATTTGGAAACCAGACCACCAAAGCAAGCAAAATCAAGAAACTAAGAAGTAAAATCAACCCTTTCCATGATGTCATCTTGACAATTGGCACAGCCACAGATGAAGCGACCGAAGAAGCTAAACCCATAGCTGTCGTATAAACAGTCGTCAAAAGCCCAATACGCAACGGTTGATTAGCCAAGATAACGCTTGGTAGTAAAACGTTCATCATGGCAATACTAACTCCAATAATCATAGTACCGATATAAAGACTTGGTAAATTAATCACGCGCATACTTGAGCCGATAAACATGGCAATCAAAACCATGGTGAATAATTTTTCAAGCCCAAATTTATCTGCCAAGCGCGGTGCCAAAGACGAACAAAAAGCAAACATAATCAACGGAATACTCGTTAGAATCCCTAGTGAATTGACCGAAACGCCCAAACCGTCTGCAACATAGCTCAAAACCGTTGGTATCGTTGTAAATGGGATCCGCAAAACAGCTCCCACTAAGATGATACCAAGAACAAAAAAGCTCGAATAATCTTTTTTCATGTAACCCCTCTTAACTTAGAAATAAACAAATTCAATGCCTATTATAACAAGAACTACACACGTTTAGAATAGACATTATCAAAAAACGGTTTTTACAACAAATTTAAATATTTCTCAAAATTCATTATTTTAAGCAAAAAGCCCGAGATTTACATCTCAGGCTTTTATTCTATCATTTCAAGCTGTTAAGCATATTTTCGATGTGTTCAATTGATTTTTCACGACCAAGAAGGTAGATAGTATCTGGAAGTTCTGGACCGTGCATTTCACCTGAAACAGCGATACGAATTGGCATAAAGAGGTTTTTACCTTTGATACCTGTTTCTTTTTGAACGGCTTTGATTTGTGGGAAGATATTTTCTGATTTGAAATCTTCGTCACTCATCGCTTCAAGTTTAGCTTTGAAAGCTTCAAGAACTATTGGAACTGTTTCACCAGCCATGAATTCTTTTTCAGCATCTGTTAATTCTGGGAAATCTTCAAAGAACAAATCTGTTAATGGAATGATTTCGTCAACAGATTTCATTTGTGGTTTATAAAGTTCAACCAATTTTTCAGCTTTGTCAGTCAAACGACCAGCTTCTTCCAAGAATGGTTTCGCCATTGCAAAGATTGTATCAAAATCAGCATTCTTGATGTATTCGTTGCTCATCCAGTCCATTTTCTTTTGGTCAAAGGCAGCTGGAGATTTGCTCAAACGATTTTCATCAAAGAGTTTGATTAATTCTTCACGTGAGAAGATTTCGTCTTCACCACCAGGATTCCAACCAAGAAGAGCGATAAAGTTAAAGACTGCTTCTGGCATGTAACCTTTTTTACGGTAGTCTTCAATAAATTGAAGGGTATTCGTATCACGTTTTGACAATTTTTTACCAGTTTCAGAGTTGATAATCAATGTCATGTGACCGAATTCTGGTGCTTCCCAACCAAGTGCTTCGTAAACCATCAATTGTTTTGGTGTGTTTGCGATATGGTCATCCCCACGGATAACATGAGAAATTTCCATCAAATGGTCATCAACAACAACGGCGAAGTTGTATGTTGGGTAACCATCTTTTTTCTGGATAACCCAGTCACCACCGATGTTACCACCTTCAAATTCGATGTCGCCTTTAACGATATCATGCCATTTGTAAATGCCTGATTCGTTAACAGCCAAACGAACAGTTGGAACGATTCCTTTAGCTTCACGTTCTGCGATATAAGCAGCTTTTTCGTCTTCTGACATACCAAGGAATTCGTTGATATAACGAGGTGTTTCACCAGCAGCTTCTTGGCGTTCACGTTCTGCAGCTAATTCTTCTTCAGTAACGTATGATTTGTAAGCTTTACCTTCTGCCAACAATTGGTCAATGTATTTTTGGTAAATGTCCAAACGTTCTGATTGGCGATATTTTTCATGAGTTTGTGGGCTTTCATCCCAATCCATTCCCAACCATTTAAGGTTTTCCAATTGTGAACGTTCACCGTCTTCGACATGACGTTTACGGTCAGTATCTTCGATACGAATAACAAAATCACCACCATGGTGACGAGCATAAAGATAATTAAAGAGCGCAGTACGCGCATTTCCGATGTGTAAAAGTCCTGTTGGACTTGGTGCATAACGCACGCGAATTTTCTTAGGCATTTTCGTCTCCTGTTGAATTTCAATCATTTCTATTATAACACAATATTTATCCTTGGAACAAAAAATCAGCTGAAAACAGCTGATTTCCTACGTATCTTTCAACATTTGATTTCCAGCAAGTTTTGATTTCTTGTTGTTAACCTAAAACGGTCTATTTCCAGACCATTACTTTCCAACTCTATAATCAGCTTGAGGCAGAGCTACTTGATGATTCGATTGCTTTGACATAGTCGATAGCAATCACTAGCGAAATCACTAAATCAGCAAGACTGTCATCGTAAATATCAACATGGTAAGTCGAGGCTATCTTGAACCATTCTTGATGAATACTTGCCACTTCACGCCCTTGGTCAAGCAGACTAAAATTCATATTCCAAATGTCTCCAGCCACTTCCAAACCAAAATTAGAAATATCATATTTAGCTTTAAGCAATGAAAAACGCTGTTGAATTGTAATCTGTTTACCGTCCACAAAAGTCACCGTAAACCGTTGAAAAGGAAAGCTAAAATGATGTTTGATATGACTAACAAACTGCCCTTGACTGTCAGAAATCGTGAATTCCTTTAAAAACTTTAAAAATGATCCTTGAACGTGATAGGCAAGTTGACCAGTTTCATCTTTAATATCAAATTTACCAGCTAATGACCAAAGTTTTTGTTTAATCTCAAAACTTTTCATCTTGTACACCTCAATATTTTCATTTTATTTGTACCAATATGCTAATACAAAAATTATATTACTTCCTCGAAAAGCTGTCAACAAAAATCCGAAAATTCATCTTTATTTGATTTCTCTCATGCGTCCTGTGTCCACATCATAAACAGCTCCCGAAATCACAACATCCTCTGGGATTAAGGGAGAATTTCGCAAAATAGCAATGTCCTCACGCACACTTTCTTCCACATCAGAAAACGGTAAAAAATCTTTATCATGGACATCAACACCCAAATCACGCTCTAACTGCGCTGCAAAAGCTTCATTTGTAAAACTTTGTGCCCCACAATCTGTGTGATGAAGAACTACAATTTCACGTGTCCCCAATTGTTGCTGAGAAATCACCAAAGAACGGATAATATCATCAGTCACACGACCACCAGCATTTCGCAAAATATGAGCATCACCAAGCGCTAACCCCAAAGCCTGTGCCACATGTAGACGAGAATCCATACAAGTCACAATAGCAACATGCGTTTTGGGCTTCTGTGGCAAATGCTCTGTACCATGCAAATCAGCATAAGCTTGGTTAGTTTTCAAAAAATTTTCAAAATAAGACATCAAAAGTCCTCCTTGACTACGTGACTAATAAAGTTTTTCTTATATTATCATTTTTCATACCTCTTGTCGCCTAAAATGACTTTACAATGAGGAAATAAAAAAAGCGGAAATACTCTCCCACTTTTTACACAAAAACTTTTTTGAGGACTTCGCCCACAGTTGTCACACCAATGACTTGAATATTGTCTGGAATATCAATACCTGACAGAGAGTTTTTAGGAGCATAAACTTTAGTAAAACCAAGTTTTGCTGCTTCGTTGATACGTTGCTCAATACGTGTCACACGACGAATTTCGCCTGTCAAACCAATTTCACCGATGAAGGCTTCCTGTGGATTTGTTGGCTTTTCTTTATAGCTTGACGCAATGGCTACCGCTACTGCCAAATCAATCGCTGGCTCATCAAGTTTAACACCACCAGCCGATTTCAAATAAGCATCTTGATTTTGCAATAAAAGTCCACAACGTTTTTCAAGCACCGCCATAATAAGGCTAACACGGTTAAAATCCAGTCCTGTCGTGGTGCGTTTGGCATTTCCAAAGACTGTCGGCGTTACCAAAGCTTGGACTTCCGCCAAAATTGGACGGCTACCTTCCATGGTAACCACGATAGCTGACCCCGTTGCACCGTCCAAACGTTCTTCTAAGAAAACTTGGCTCGGATTAAGCACTTCAACAAGACCACCAGATTGCATTTCAAAAATGCCGATTTCGTTAGTTGAACCAAAACGATTTTTCACAGCACGTAAAATACGGAAGGTGTGATGACGTTCCCCTTCAAAATAAAGCACTGTATCCACCATATGCTCAAGCATGCGCGGTCCTGCAAGCTGCCCTTCCTTAGTCACGTGACCAACGATAAAGGTTGCAATATTATTTGTCTTAGCCAGTTGCATCAACTCTGCAGTCACTTCACGTACTTGTGATACCGACCCTTGAACCCCAGAAATATCAGGGCTCATAATGGTCTGAATCGAGTCAATAATCAAGAAATCAGGCTGAATTTGCTCAATCTGTGCGCGAATGGCTTGCATATTCGTTTCAGCATAAAGGTAAAATTCATTGTCAATGTCGCCGAGACGCTCACTACGTAGTTTAATCTGCTCTGCTGATTCTTCCCCAGAAACGTAAAGAACCGTTCCCTTATCTGCAAGTTGAATAGATACCTGCAAAAGAAGCGTTGATTTTCCGATACCTGGGTCACCACCGATAAGCACCAAACTACCTGGCACCACACCGCCACCAAGCACGCGGTTAAATTCATCCATGCCAGTCTTCGTGCGTGAATAATGAATCGAGCTAACATCCTTTAACTTAGTCGGTTTGCTTTTTTCACCCGTCAAACTAACACGCGCATTTTTGACTTCTTGCACCTCAACTTCTTCAACAAAAGACGTCCAAGACGAACAATTCGGACAACGTCCCAAATATTTCGGAGAATGATAGCCACACTCCTGACAAATAAATGTTGTTTTTTTCTTAGCGATAGCCCATTACCTCCTACTTATAAATCTACTGTTATTATTTCACCATAAGCAATTTCTTTCTGAGAAACAAATTGGCGCATTAGCACACCGTGGGTCACAATAATAACCGTGTCATACCCACGATACTTTTCCAGAGCGGCTAGAAAACGTTGCTTAACTTGTTCTGCTGTCTCATATCGATAACAAGAATTTTCTTCTAATTTTCCATTATTTTCCCAAAAAATCCGATAAGCTTTTGCAACAGCTTCTCCTGTGTAATTCAAATTATCTAAATCAGGTCGCCACTCATGAAAGAAAGGATCAACTAAAAGATCCAAGCCAGTTTCACGTGCGATATAAGTTGCTGTTTCAAGTGCACGAGTTATCGAGGATGAGATAATGACATCAGCAGATTGAAATACCTCTTTTTTAGCAAGCTCTCGTGCTAAATGCCGACCATGTTCGATCAACGGTGCCAAATCACGTCCAAAACCACTATAGTTTCCAGAGTTCTCACACCTATCCAACATGGACTAGTCTGGTTCAGAATGTCGAACAAATATTACTCTCATAGAAATCTCCAATCAACTCGCAAATGTCACTTATTTCCCAGTTGAACCAAAGCCGCCTGTACGAACGCCGTCTGCTTCGTCACCGTCAGCAACCAAGAAAGGCATGAAAACACCTTGAACAATGCGTTCGCCAGCTTCGACCACAACAGTCTCATTAGTGATATTTTTCATTTGTGCAAAAATGTGACCTTCATTAGCAGGATTGCCATAATAATCACCGTCAATGACACCTACCGAATTAATCAAAACCAAGCCTTTTTTACGCGGATTTGAAGAACGGTCAAAAAGATAAAGCACCTCACCAGCTTGCATGTAAGCTTTGACACCAGTTGGCACTAATTTAATCTCACCAGCTGCAATTTCTGTTGTTTCCGCAGCTTTCAAATCATAGCCTGCAGCGTGTGCTGTTTCTCGCCTTGGTAGCAATGTTTCATCAGTAAATTGTGAAACCAATTCAAATCCTCTGATTTTACTCATTTTGTCTCCTTAATTATTTATTCGTATTAGATTTCTTTTCCTTCGAAGGTAAAGCGGATGTGTGGAAATTCTTTTTCGCCGTCTTTTCCGACCATAAATGCTTTGGCTTCTTTTTTGATTTGGGTGAAGTCAACACCTTGCATTTTAGCAGCAAAAACACAACCACAGTAACATTGACGATAGATGTCATATTCCTCGCACATTTCTACTGAACGGCGGTAGCCATTATTTTTCTTGAAATCACTTGGTAGATACTTGGTTGCATAAACTTTTTGGACTTCGATTCCCACGCTATTAATAACCTGTGAACTTTTGTGCGGACTAATGGTCAAGGCACTAGCAAAATAATCAAAGCCAAGCTCAACAGCCATTTTTGCTGCCTTATCTAAACGGTAATCAAAGCAAACACGGCAACGCTCGCCACCCTCAGGTTCCTCCTCAAAACCATGAACTTTTTGAAAATACTCCGACGGGTCGTAAGGCGCTTCAATAAATTGAACGTTATTGCCTGTTTTTTCATTAAAATCCGATACAAATTTTTGAACAACATAAGCTCTACGGTAATATTCTTCCTTGGGATGAATGTTTGAGTTGGCAAAATAAACCGTCAAATCAGCATATTGCGTCAAATATTCCAAAGTATAAGTTGAACAAGGTGCGCAGCAAACATGAACAAGAATACGTGGTCGAGTCTCTTCTTGCATCCACCGTTTTGCCATTTGTTGCATGACACGGTCATAGTTGATTTTCTGATTGGGATTCATTTTGGATAAAATCTCTTCTAAATCAATCACAACTTATTTCTTCCTTTCATAGTAACATCATTTCATTATACCACAAGTTATTTTTCAAAAATATAGGAACACAACCTTATGCATTTTTATCATTGGGGTATATAAAAGAGGGAATAAATTTAATAAGTTCAGCAAGCAAGGAACCAGCACCCAAAAGCTGCTTTTGTTAGTTTGGCTGTGGTATAACATAGTTGTTCTTGATAATCTATTTGATAATTTTTTAAATACTGATAAACTAGGTCTGTTCATGTGTTAAACTTTCTGAACCTAGGTCTTTGCAACTGGCAAAACTCTTTCTCTTGAAAAAATTTTATTCGGTGTTAGAATATAAAAGTAGATAGTTAAAAGACTCAATCTTTTCACTTATCCATTTTTTTGAGTTTCATTTGTCACCGATACCGTCCAAAAAGGGGGTATCTTTCTTTTGCTCCTAGACACATTCTACAAGCGTTAAATCAAACCTAAATGCTGGTTTGATATAATTTCCATATTCTGCCCTTTCATGATACCATGCATCTATTGGCACAAGCCAAAACAAATATAGAAATGCTTATGATATAATAAGGTTAACATATTTTAAGAACTTTGTGTGGCATGGCTTTCTCTTTCAGATTGTGGGTTATCCATGGTCTTTTTTGATACTTAAAAAGCGCCCCAATAATGGAGCGCCTGCGGTCAAGGAATTGTAACTATATGAAAAAGTTTATTTAGAGTTTAAAGGTTTTGGCTTTTCAACGATAAAAGAACAAACTGACCGCATACAAGCAAGGGAGTATACAAAAATATATGGATGTTTTTTATATTGCAAAGGAAAATCCTCCTGCCTGCTCTTCCATTCTACTACTTCCATTACAAATTGACAACATCTAAAACCTTAACAAATTTAATTGCTAGCTAATTAACAAATAGCATAACAACAAAACTTAATGCAAGTTATGTCCCCTTTAAAAATCTGAGAATTAGTCTGCAATATAAGCAAACACCTTGTTGTAACTCTCCTTGGTACATACATGGAGAAGGAGTATTTAAAAAACACATCACCCTAAAACGTCATACAGTACATTTTATGGGCTAATAGTGACATGCTAGAAAAATCAAAAAGGGAAATTACTCACGAAAGAAGGTGGCGTTGTTTATTTTGAACGGTATATGCCCCGTTCAAAATTAAGTGAGGTATTCCCAAATAAAAAAGAAGCTATCAAAATAGCTCCTCCTAAACGTTAAGAAATTTTAATAATATTGACTGCTTGAAGTCCGCGTTTTCCTTGTTCAACGTCAAACTGAACTTTCTGACCATCCTCTAAAGATTTAAAACCGTTAGATTTGATTTCAGAAAAGTGTGCGAACACATCAGCTCCATTTTCTTGAGAGATAAAGCCAAAACCTTTATCCGTATTAAACCATTTTACTGTACCTTGTACCATTGAGTTACCTCTTTTTTATATAAATTTGTAAAAATATTCAAGAGGAAAAACAAAAGATACCACTTATTACTTAAACTCCAAATCTTATTTACACTCATTACTCTAACAGTAAAGTCACTATAAGTCAAGACTAAACTCTCATTTACCAAATTATAGAGAACCATTGAGTGATATATTTTAAATCTGCTTAGCTATTTCTTGAAGTGCTTTTTGTTTCAATCGGAACAAAGTTCTGTCACCTACTTCGAAGAAGTCTTGAATTTCCCTATCTAATTTTTTAATATTTTTTAGCTTTTTATCTAATTCTTTATAAGCCATAAAAAAACACATTTCTTACAATTCACTAGTTCTATTATATCACGAATTAGTAATATAAGCGTGGTTATATTGTATAACGGAAGATAGTGTTTATTTTTTAGTATTTGCCACGTTTTTTAAATACAGGGTGCTACCGTTTACCTTTTGTAATTCTCTTTTTTTACACTTTTCAAGTCGTAGCCCTTCCTTAATAAATTTCTAAACCTTTAGCTTCTGCTAACGTTATTTTATTGGGGCCGACAGCGATGTTTATTTCACCAGTGTTCTGCCAACAGTGTGTGTAGGATTTTATAGGATTTTTGGAAAGGTTGGATTTAAAATCCAAGTATTTCTAACCTGTTTTCCCAACAATTCATATAAACCTAAAACCTTTTTAATAATGGCTTACCTACTGTAGAAAGTTTTACCATGAATATCAAAGAAGTTATTAAAAAAGACGGTGCTAAAGTGTACTGCTCAAATGTTTATTTGGGAGTAGATAGCATTACAGGAAAGAAAGCACAAACAAGCGTAACAGCACGGACTATAACTACTTGGATACGCTAAACAAATCAAAATATTATAATCTATTTGACGTTGTGTTTTCTGTATTTCCTCACGATCACCCTTATTATGGCACTTTTAAAGAACAGACTAAAATGGCATTTAAAGCACCCTGCTGTACCGTACATAGGCTTTCACGGTCTATGCCACACTCACGCTACTATTATGCTAAATGCTGGTATACAGCCAAAAGATTTACAATATAGGCTAGAACATAGCAATATCAGCATGACACTTAACACGTATGTTCATGTCACAAAAGAAGGTGCTAAAAATTCAGCTAGTTTCTTTGAGTATGCTATTAATGCTTTTGGGGAATAATAAAGGAAGTATAAATTACATTAGACAAGCCATAAATCATTGATATTATAAGGCTTATCGTCATTTAGGTTATTTTTCAAAAATATAATCTAAACTTCCGGAAATTTCCCCTTATCACAAATAATTCCCCAATTACCTTTCCAATAAACAAAGACAAACAAGGGCTCTTGTGATATAATGGGGAGTGAAATCTTACTCGTTTGAGAGAGGAGAAAAAATGACAAGACAAAAAGTTGCTGTCTTAGGGCCTGGTTCATGGGGAACGGCTCTTGCGCAAGTATTAAATGATAACGGACATGACGTTTGTCTTTGGGGAAATGTCCCAGATCAAATCGAAGAATTAAATACCAAGCATACAAACACTCGCTACTTTAAAGATATTATAATTTCTGAAAATATCAAAGCGACACTCGACTTAAAAGAGGCACTCACAGACGTTGACGCTATTTTATTTGTTGTACCGACTAAAGTAACACGTTTGGTCGCAAAACAAGTAGCTGAAACACTTGACCACAAAGCTGTTATTATGCACGCTTCTAAAGGACTTGAACCTGGAACACACGAACGCCTTTCTACTATCTTAGAGGAAGAAATTCCTGCTGAATTGCGTTCTGAAATCGTTGTTGTCTCTGGACCAAGCCATGCTGAAGAAACAATTGTTCGCGATATTACATTGATTACAGCCGCTTCAAAAGACCAAGACGCCGCTAAATACGTCCAAGAACTCTTTAGCAACAATTATTTCCGACTTTACACTAATACTGATGTTGTTGGTGTTGAAACAGCTGGGGCTCTTAAAAATATCATTGCTGTTGGTGCTGGTGCCCTTCACGGACTTGGATACGGTGATAATGCCAAAGCAGCTGTTATCACACGTGGACTTGCCGAAATTACTCGTCTTGGGGTAAAAATGGGAGCTAATCCACTCACTTATAGCGGACTTTCTGGCGTTGGTGACCTTATCGTGACAGGAACATCTGTTCACTCTCGTAACTGGCGAGCTGGTGATGCACTTGGACGTGGTGAAAAACTCGAAAACATCGAAAAAAATATGGGTATGGTTATCGAGGGTATCTCAACCACTAAAGTTGCTTATGAACTTGCTAAAGAGTTAGGTGTTTACATGCCAATTACTAGCGCTATCTATAAAGTGATTTATGAAGGCGGCGACGTCCGTGAAAGTATCTTAGGTATGATGTCAAATGATTTCCGTTCTGAAAATGAATGGCACTAATATTAGAATTGTAGTATAATTTCGTCCAGTATAGTTAATTTATGAAAAGGAGTTCTCATATGAGAAAAGTTAGAAAAGCCGTCATTCCCGCTGCTGGTCTTGGAACACGCTTCTTGCCAGCAACTAAAGCACTCGCTAAAGAGATGCTTCCAATTGTTGATAAACCAACCATTCAATTTATCGTCGAAGAAGCCTTGAAATCAGGTATCGAAGACATTTTGGTTGTTACTGGGAAATCAAAACGTTCAATCGAAGACCACTTCGATTCAAATTTTGAATTAGAATACAATTTGGAACATAAAGGGAAAACTGACCTTCTCAAACTTGTGAATGATACAACAGCTATCAATCTTCACTTTATCCGCCAAAGTCATCCACGCGGATTGGGAGATGCTGTTCTGCAAGCCAAAGCTTTTGTTGGTAATGAACCTTTTGTCGTTATGCTTGGTGACGACCTTATGGACATCAATAATGACAACGCTGTGCCATTGACAAAACAACTTATCAATGACTACGAAACTACACACGCATCAACTATCGCTGTTATGCCTGTACCACACGAAGAAGTATCATCTTACGGTGTTATTGCTCCTCAAGGAGAAGGCATTGACGGACTTTATAGCGTTGAAACATTTGTTGAAAAACCAGCCCCTGAAGATGCACCAAGTGACCTTGCAATCATCGGCCGTTATCTTCTTACTCCAGAAATCTTCAATATCCTTGAAACACAAGAACCTGGAGCTGGTAATGAAATTCAATTGACAGATGCTATTGATACCCTTAACAAAACGCAACGTGTTTTCGCCCGCCAATTTAACGGTGACCGCTATGATGTCGGTGACAAATTTGGCTTTATGAAAACTTCTATTGACTATGCCCTTCAACACCCTCAAATCAAAGATAGCATGAAACAATATCTTATCGATTTAGGTAAAGAATTAGAAGCTGATTCAAAAAAAGAAGAAACTAAATAAAATCCCCCCCTTAAAACTTTGACCTGCACCCCGATCGTTAGACACGACATCTAACGATCGGAGTGCTTTTTGTATGACATTAAGTTACGAAGACAAGGTTCAACTCTATAAGTTGAGACAAAATGGAGAATCAATTAAATCCTTATAACAAAAGTTTAGTATTTTGTTAAGTCTCATATTAAATATGTTCTCCGACTGATTGATCGGTAGGGAATAGGTATCGTCAAGAAAAGGAAAAATATCTATTACTCTCCAGACTTAAAGCAGGAAATGATTACTAAACTTTTGTTTGAAGGGCAATCCCAAAAACAAGTAGCTCTTGATTATGCCTTACTCAATTATAGTCAGCTGGCAAAGTGGCTGGCACAATATAAGAAAAATGGGGATACTATTGTTGAGAAAACTAGAGGGAGCCCACCAAAGATGGGGCGAAAACCAAAGAAAACTTGGGAATAGATGGAATCTTTCTTTGGCATTCTAAAGTCCGAAATGTTTTATACGGGAAGTCTTATCAGTCTCTTGATGCGTTTGAGAAAGCCATTACAGACTATATTTTTTACTATAACAATAAACGAATCAAGACAAAACGAAAAGGATTCAGCCCTATGCAATATAGAACTAAATCCTTTCAATAATTAATTGTCCAACTTTTAGGGACCAGTACAGTTGTCTAAGGGGGGATTTTTATAACAACGCAGCCAAAATCAAAATAAGATTTAAAACGACATACGAACCTGCCGCAAGCCAACGTTGCCAAGGTTTAAACATATCTTTTTCTACAATTGTTGGTAAAAAGATAGCACATAAAATACCACCAACAAGACCGCCAATATGTCCGATAATCCCAACACCTGGGGTGAATAAATTAAAAAGTAAATTAATCAAAATCAACAATTGGTAATTGCGCCCCAATTCTTTCAAAAAAGAATTTCTACCAAAATAGCCAACTACCATAATAGCTGCAAAGACACCAAATAGCGATGTTGAAGCACCTGCTGCAATCACATTTGGCGTAAAGAAAAGGGTAAAGGCATTTCCAACCACTCCTGATAGCACATAAAGCGCTAAAAATTTATGATGCCCCCAAATCTGCTCTGCAATTTGCCCAACAAAATAAAGCGTTAAGGCATTAAAGAAAAAATGTTCCCAACCAATATGAACAAAAATTGGTGTCACTAAGCGCCACAATTGTGTCGGGACTAGGCTAACATAAGCACCATACATGCCACCAAAATTAAGGATCGCTTGCCCAGAGGTCGCATTGCCAAAATAAACAATCTGCATTGCCAAAAAGACAAGTATTGTTAAAACCAGTAAAAATATCGTTATTGGATTTCTTTTAATTTCATTTTTCATCTACTAAAAACCTCCTTCACAGCCATATCATGACAATCTGCCTGAAACTCTACTTTCTGAAACTCATAAATCGTGCTAACGGTATGTCCGTCATAATCAGCCAAATAACGGTCATAGTAACCGCCGCCATATCCGATACGAAAACCAGCCGGATTGAATCCTACGCCTGGGACATGAATGACATCAATTTGCGACTTATCCACAGCATTAGCTACCGCTGGCTCCCACAGACCAAACCTTGTTTTCACCAAATTATCCTTATCGTAAGGGCAAAAAATCATTTTTCCTTTGGAATAAGTCTTGGGAACAAGAATTTTTTTCCCATCTTTTTGGGCTTGATTGATTAACAATTGCGTATCGTATTCAAAATCAAAAGCTAAATACGTTGCGATTGTTTGCGCATTTTGATAAGCTGCTGACGCGACTAAATCTTCTAACAAAGCCTTATCTTTAGTAGCTTTCTCCGCCTTGTCATGCTCTTTTAACTGAGTCAGAATAGCTGCTCTTAACTGTGATTTTTCCATGCTATTATGATAACACAAAACTGGATTTTTACTTAGCAAAAATCTTAAAATTTATTTTAAGGTTTCTTTAAGATTTTTCCGATAAAATATAAATATCCTAAATAGCGGTTCTCCCAAACCGCTGGGAATAAACTCTTTTGGGATTTATTCCCTTTTCATAAATCTCCTGGACATGATTGATAAAATCATGTCCTTCCCTTTTAAAGTCGCTAACTCCCAATGGCGACTTTTTTTGTTCCCTAAAAAAGAACTCGAGAATGAAACACTCAAATTCTTTTAGCTATCACTACTTTGCTTTTTCTTTAAGAAAGGCTGAAATTTCACTAACCGCAAATGGTAAGGCAGCTTCATTTGGACTCATTTGTGGGTGATGAAGCGCATAAGGCGTATCAACACCAAGCCAAAACATCACACCGGGAATTTTATTTAAAAGATAACCAAAATCTTCTCCAGTCATCGCAGGCGGGCAATCAATCAAATTAACAGCCTCTCGATTTCGGAAAAACACCATTAAGTCTTGTGCCAACTCTGGGTTATTTTCCACAGGCAAATAGCCTCCTTGCTTCAAATGGACATCAACTTCCATGTCAAAGCTGGCAGCAACGCCTTTGGCAATTTCCGTTAAACGTTTTTGAATATGCAAGCTCATATCCTGCGTCAATGTTCGAATGGTACCATGCAAACGCGCTGTCTCGGCAATGACATTGTTAGTTGTTCCAGCATGGAAAGAACCAAAAGTCACCACACCACCTTGAATTGGGTCAACATTACGGCTAACAATTGTCTGTACTTGCGTGACAAAATACGAAGCAGCAACCAAAGCATCATTTGCTTCATGTGGAAAAGCAGCATGTCCTCCTTTTCCTTTAAAAGTCACCAACACTTCGCAAGTTCCTGCAAACAATGTTGAGGTATTGGTCGCAATATCACCAACCTTGAAATCAGGGCGAACATGAAGTCCATAAAATTCATCTGGTTTCCAATCACCAAAGGCATTATCTTGATACATGAGCATGCCGCCTGCTTCATTTTCCTCTGCTGGTTGGAAAAGAAAGAGTAAATTATTTTTGGGCTGTACTTGCACCAATTCATTAAGTAAACCAAGCGCAACGGTCATGTGCATGTCATGCCCGCAAGCGTGCATACGCCCCTCATGCTGGCTAGCAAACGCCAACCCAGTTTCTTCTACAATAGGCAAAGCATCAATATCTGTTCGCCAACCAATCGTCTTTTCAGGAGCTGAGCCATTTAAAAAGACAAGAATGCCAGTTCGCCAAGTACGTTGCTCTACAAAACCTTTTCCAGCCGTAATTTCTGCAATACGCTCCAACAGATAAGCTTGTGTTTTAAATTCTTCCAAACCAATTTCAGGAATCTGGTGCAAATCACGGCGGATATTAACTAAATCTAAAGTCATATTTTTTCCTTTATTTTTAAAAGCTTGAGAGAAGTTCTCAAGCCTTTACTTCCTTTATTACAAATTACGCAAAGCGTCTTCGAGTGCTGTTTTTTGTTGTGTTTTGGCATCAATTTCTTTGATGACACGCGCTGGAACACCTGCTACAACAACATTTTCAGGGACATCTTTGGTAACAATAGCTCCCGCAGCAACAACAGAACCATTACCGACTTGAACCCCTTCGATAACGACCGCATTAGCACCGACAAGGACGTTGTCTCCGATACGCACAGGGTCAGCTGAAGCTGGTTCAATTACACCTGCAAGAACGGCACCTGCACCGATATGGCTATTTTTACCAACAATGGCACGACCACCAAGAACAGCACCCATGTCAATCATTGTTCCTGCACCGATTTCAGCACCAATATTAATCACAGCTCCCATCATAACAACCGCATTGTCTTCGATTGTCACTTGGTCACGAATGATAGCCCCCGGTTCGATACGAGCGTTAATACGGCGTTTATCAAGCAATGGCACAGCTGAATTACGACCATCTTGTTCAACAATATAGTCTTTATTTTCAGTCAAGTTTGCTAAAAGTGGCTCAATGTCTTTCCAATCACCAAAAAGCACATTACCAAGCTTAATGACACTTTCTGGAACAGCTGCTGCTAATTCACCTTCAAATGTCACTTTAACATTTGTTTTTTTCTCAGCATTTCCGATAAATGCGATAATTTCTTGAGCAGTCATTTTTTGTGCAGTCATATTTAAGATACCCAGAGCGTTGAAGCGGCTCACAGAGCCTTTCAATCGAGAAAAAGTAAAGCAGAACATCTACTACTAACCAGTTTTCCCTTTTAGCTCAGATACAGTTATTCAAAACTCCCCTTGCTAAACACTCAAATCCTTCTAATTCAAATTTTATTATATAATTTACTATTATAACAAATATTCAGAAAATTTGGAAAGAAATTTGGTTATTTATTCACCCCGAATAATTTTTTCACGCAAAAAAGCTCCCTTGCGGGAGCTTCAGATTGAAGAAAAAGTCCATTTTGGATATTTTTCTTCAATCTTTTTTTCTTTTTGTTAAAAAATAAAAACCCTTAGGAACACCGTTATATCAGCATTTCTAAGAGTTTATTCAAATCGATAGATACACTCTAAATTTACAATATTTATACTGCTGAGAGGGTTTGTCTACGCTCTGAAGCTCCCTTGCGGGAGCTTTTTTATCTATGTTAATGATGAATTAAAGACGTGCGTTCAATTCTTCTGACAAGTCTTCAAATCCTGGTTTACCAAGAAGAGCAAACATGTTTTTCTTGTATGCTTCTACACCTGGTTGGTTGAATGGGTTAACAGCGTTAAGGTAACCTGAAAGACCGATAGCCAACTCGAAGAAGTAGATTGTGTAACCAAGAGTGAATTCATCTTGTTGAGGAAGTGTCAAGAACATGTTAGGAACACCACCGTCAGTGTGAGCAAGAAGAACACCGTCAGTTGCTTTTTTGTTTACGAAGTCAACGTCTTTACCTTGAAGGTATCCAAGACCGTCAAGGTCTTCTGACAATTCAGGGATAACAACGTTTTTACGTGGTTTGTCAATACGAACAACTGTTTCGAAGATGTTACGGTAACCTTCTTGGATAAATTGACCAAGTGAGTGAAGGTCAGTTGAGAAGTTAGCAGATGTTGGATAGATACCTTTTTGGTGTTTACCTTCTGATTCACCAGCTAATTGTTTCCACCATTCACCGAAGTATTGAAGTGATGGTTCGTAGTTAGCCAAGATTTCAGTGATGTAACCTTTACGGTAAAGAATGTTACGAATAGCAGCATATTGATAAGCGATGTTTTCTGAAATTTCAGCAGAAGTCAATTCTTGACGTGCAGCGTTAGCACCAGTCATAAGAGCTTCGATGTCGATACCAGCGGCAGCGATTGGAAGAAGACCTACAGCAGTCAATACTGAGAAACGTCCACCAACGTTATCTGGAACAACAAATGTTTCCCAATCGTTAGCAACAGCTTCAACTTTAACAGCACCTTTAGCTTTATCAGTTGTAGCGTAGATACGTTTGTTAGCTTCTTCTTGACCGTATTTTTCAATCAAAAGTTCTTTAAAGACACGGAAAGCAATAGCTGGTTCAGTTGTTGTGCCAGATTTAGAGATAACGTTTACTGAGAACTCTTTATCTTTAACGTATTCCACTAATTCTGCAAGGTAAGTTGACGAAATTGAGTTACCAGCGTAAAGAATTTGTGGACCTTTACGGTCTGCAGATGCTTGAAGGTTATAGAAGTGGTTGCTCAAGAAGTCGATAGCCGCACGAGCTCCAAGGTAAGAACCACCGATACCGATAACAACAAGAACTTCGCTGTCTGATTGAATTTTTGCAGCAGCTTTTTGGATACGCGCAAATTCTTCTTTGTCGTAGTTTTCAGGAAGGTCTAACCAACCAAGGAAGTCAGAACCTGGACCTGTACCTTTGCGCAAGTATTCGTCAGCAGCGTTGACTTGTGGTTGCATGAAGTCGATTTCTTCTTGTTCGACGAATTGACCCAAAAGTTTTGAATAATCAAATTTAATATGTGTCATTACAATACTCCTCAAAAAATTAAATTTCTCTTCTATATTACTCTTTTATGCATGATTTTTCAATGATTTTTACTAAATTATCTCATTTAAACAAAGCGTTTACCAAGTTGCTGAAAACTTTCATGGAACAACCATTTTGCGATGAAAATTTCATAGATTTTTACAGTTATAGCCACGTCACAACACAGATGACACTTGATTTATCTAAACGATTAAACACAATTAAAATATTTTAATTCCTGCCCCTTTTAGTCTCTTAAATAAAAAATAACCCTCTGAAACGATTAATTTCAAAGGGTTTTAGTTTTATATACAAAAAGAGCACACACCTACAATCGCTTAGGGCTGCTGGATTCCTCCCCTGACCCACTTCACGCGCAGATGTTGCTCCGAAGAATATTATATCATAATTTCTAGATTATGCAAACTAAGACTGTTCTTGGGCAGCTTGCTTGGCTGCTTTTTTCTTTTCACGGTTTTTACGGAAAAAATCTTGCATGATAGCTGCACATTCGGTCTCTAAAATCCCAGTCTCCACTTCCACTCGATGATTGAGACGAACGTCCGTCAGAATATCATAAAGGCTGCCTGCACCGCCAAATTTTTGATTGGCAGCCCCATAAATCACTTGCGGAATGCGGGCAAGCCCAATAGCTCCACTACACATCACGCAAGGCTCAATGGTCACAAATAGGGTGCTATCTAGCAAACGCCAATTGCCTTCGTTTTCATTGGCATCATCAATCGCCATGATTTCAGCATGCAAAATAGCTTTCTGACGTTCTTCACGCGCATTGTGGCCACGTCCAATGATATCACCGTTTTTCACGATAATACAGCCAATTGGGATTTCCTCTTTTGCTAGCGATTTTTGCGCTTCCTTGAGCGCTTCTCGCATGAAATATTCCTTTTCTTCTTGTGTAAATTCAGCCATTATAGCTCACCAAGTTGCCATGATTTGTGTGGCTCAGCCAAATCAACAGAAACACCGTCAGCATAATTTTCTGCTTCTTCTTTAAGCATTTGAAGGTGATTTTCGGCATCAATGCCTTGCGGTGGAACTGGTGGCGTGTGCGTCAAGACAAGAGATGTCACACCTGCAGCCTTGGCAATTTGCCCTGCTTCTTTGGTTGTCAAATGCGCTGGATGATTTTCATTTCCTGCATAAAGGTAAACATCTGCCAAAAAGAGGTCAGCGCCTGCAGCAAATTTATCCAAGCCTTCAAAATAGCCCGTATCACCAGTGAAAACAAGTGTTTGCCCTGTTGCATGTTCGACAATACGAAAAGCGTAGCAAGGAACAGGGTGAACGGTTTTGATAAAGGTAATGTCGAATGGACCAATCTTCTCAACGCCGTTGACATCATAGGCTTTCCCTTGAGAAACACCGTCTAAAGTCAGTTTAGCAAATTCTTGTTCATCTTCGGTGTGTCCGTAGATTGGCAAAATTTTAGGCTCCCAGAGATGTTTGGGATATAGTTGGAAATAATGGCGTAGCACGCCTAAATCAGCAACATGGTCAGGATGATAATGTGAAATAATCACCGCATCCAAGTCAAGTGGGCTGATTTCTTTTTCTAATTCTGTGACAGCGCGACTTCCACAATCCATAAGCAATTGAAAACCGTCCTCACTCGTAACGAGATAAGAGGTCGTTCCGCCGTCTTTGTATGGGTAAGCTCCCCAGCAACCAAGTGTTGTGAGTTTCATCGTAGAATCCTCCTCTAGTAATGCTTACTCACATTATAACATTTTTTGAAAACTATCTCTTACGGCACTATCAGTCTATCTTTAAATTTATAGGCTACAACACTAGCAATAATTGCCTTAATCGTATCTCCTGGGATAAATACAAGATTTGATAAAAGAGAAGTCAACAAAGGTGTGTGTATATAAACAGATAGATAAATTGCTCCCACCACATCAACAAATAAAACACCACCTAGTAAAATTGCAATTAAATTATTAATAAAAGATGATGTCTTAAAAATTTTCAAAATCACATTGATTAGAATTGGCACAAAAAACCAAGCAACCACATAACCAGCCGTTGGTCCAGCAAAAACAGCAAACAAGGTACTACCAGAAAAAGCCGGAATAAACATCCCCAAAAGGAAAAACAGAAGAATCGACAGGCACCCTTTTTTCCAACCTAAGAGCACACCTGCTAACATGATTCCCAAATTTTGCAAAACAATTGGAACAGGGATAAAACCCAGTGGAATGGCTGGAATAAAACCTAAAATGACAAGAATAGTTGTCATCATTGCTATATAAAGTAAATCTCTCACGTTTTTCATAAATTACTCCTTAAAATAAATGGTTTCGTGTAAGCGACAGTTTGGATTAAAGTCATGATAACAATATGGACAAGCCCCTTTTTTATACTCCGTGTAAGTTAAAAAATGGCGGCAATTACCACAAAAAACAGGTGAGGCAGCTTTTACCGAAACTGATTCAAAAGGGTGATTTCGTAGCTGATTATGACATTGATAGCAAGCAAAATAATCTTGGCACTTACCACATTTGAGAGCAACAATGTCCTGCTTTGTATGATAATGTTTACATCTTCCTTTACTATCAAGATTAATTCCATAAATTATCATAATCATCAACCTCCTAACAAAGTTTACTACTTTATTCGTTTTTAGTCAACCTATTTATTTTTATTAGTTAACTCTTTTTAAAATCTTCTCACTGATAAAGCGCAAAAAGTCTGGAGCAGCTTTGCCCCAGACTTGGTATGCTATTAGAAATTACGGTCACTCTTGTTATAGCCGTAGCGTTCAAAGAAATCCTCGCGGAATTCCAAAAGATTGTCATCCATGATAGCTTGACGAACTTTTTTCATCAAGTTGACAAGGAAGTAAAGGTTATGATAGCTTGTCAAACGAAGCCCAAAGGTTTCATCAGCTTTAAGCAAGTGACGAATGTAAGCACGTGTGTAATTGCGACATGTGTAGCAATCACAATCATGGTCAAGTGGTGTGAAATCTTCTGCGTAAGCTGCATTTTTAACCACCAAACGCCCTTCACTTGTCATACATGTTCCATTTCGAGCGATACGTGTTGGAAGCACGCAGTCAAACATATCCACACCGCGAATAACACCGTCAATCAAACTATCTGGTGCACCAACGCCCATAAGGTAACGTGGTTTATTTTCTGGCAACATTGGCACTGTGAAATCAAGCACCTCATTCATTTCTTTGTGTGATTCTCCAACGGCAAGTCCACCAATTGAATATCCTGGGAAATCCATGCTGACCAAGTCACTAGCTGATTGGCGACGAAGGTCTTTGAAACCAGCACCTTGCACGATACCAAAAAGCCCTTGGTCATGTGGACGACGATGTGCTTTCAAGCCACGTTCAGCCCAACGACTTGTACGTTCGATTGATTTTTTAACGTAATCATACGGTTGGTAGAATTGAGGGCATTCATCAAAGCTCATCATGATGTCCGAGCCAAGATTATTTTGAATAGAGATGGCTTTTTCTGGTGAGAGGAACATTTTAGCACCGTTAAGGTGGTTTTTAAAGGTCACCCCTTCCTCAGTGATGTTACGTGTATCAGCCAATGAATACACTTGGAAACCACCACTATCAGTCAGAATCGCTTGGTCCCAATTCATAAATTTATGAAGTCCACCAGCGCGAGCGATTAATTCGTCACCTGGACGTAACCAGAGGTGATAAGTATTTGATAAGATAATTCCTGAACCCATTTCCTTGAGTTCTTCTGGCGATTGTGTTTTAACTGTTGCTTGCGTTCCAACAGGCATAAACATTGGCGTTGGAAATGTGCCGTGGGGTGTGATAATTTCACCCAAACGAGCACCTGTGTGTTTTTCTTTCTTAATTAAGCGATACTTAATCGGATAATCTGTCATTTTTTTCTCCTAGCTACCACAAAAAACAGTTGTGGGCATTTTTTATATTGTCATGATTAAACAGTAATCAGACTGAGAATTTGAGACTGAAAAGCTCATTAATCTCTTGCCTTGTATTATAAAAAATACAAAGTACAACCTCTACGATTTTACCAAAAATCACATCTTTTGTCATGTCTTTATGGTTTAGTGTGTTATATCTAATACAATATGATATAATTAAAAACGTGGAAGTAATTATTTTTTTTAAGGGATAATAAAGGAGGACCATTATGAAAGCTTCAGAAACACGTCGAAAAGCTAGAGAATTTCTTAAAACTCTCTCTGGTAAATACCAACTGTTTATTGTTTCTATTGTTTTAGCGATTCTTACCGTTTCAATTTCTTATCGTCAAACAATTTTCACAACAAGCCACGGTACTGAATTTAGCATCACAGAATCTGTTCCAAGTATCATTGGCATTCTATCTGCACTATTTCTTGCGTCGGCAAGTTATGCTGTACTTGACGTAATTCGCTTCAAACGCAACCACGTCGAAGTAGGAGACAACATGATTGTCTTTTCAAACGAACTATTTGGGAAATACGTTTTGACAGCTATTTTAAAATGGCTATTTCTCTTCTTATGGTCTTTGATTGCTGGTGTCGGAATATTTATTTTTACTATCGGAGTTACTTATGCAGCTGTAGATGATTCTGCTGCAGGATGGATTATTGTGATTATCGGTTTGATTGCGATGATGGCGGGATTTGTACTTGCTATTATGAAAAACTATTCATACTGCATGACAACTTATATTCTTTATGATGATGTCCAAAACGGCACTTATGAAGGTCCTCGTAGCGTTATTGATAAGAGTACAAAACTGATGAAAGGAAATAGATGGCGTTTCTTCTGCTTACAATTTAGCTTCATTGGTTGGTACATCTTAACAGGAATCACTTGTGGTTTGCTTTACTTCTACACACTACCATACATTACAACAGCCAACCTCTTCTTCTACGAAGACTTACTAGAAAATGCTGAATAATATAACAAATCACCTTAGCAAGGCTAGGGTGATTTGTTATATTATTCAGGTTTATGACCAAAATCCAATTTGAACCTTTACTTATCCTCTCGATAAGTCATAAAAAATTCGCCTGCTGCTTTTAGTTTTTCTTGACATTTTGGGCAAATGCCGTAAGCTGTCAGTTGAATTTTTGTGATTTGATAACCTGTTTGTTCATAAGCTTCTTTGCCAATATCAATGGCATCAACATCCATAAAATCAGCAATTTCACCACAGTTTTTACAAACAATGTTAATGTGCTGATGTCCCATAAAATCATAGTAAGTTGTGGTGTCGTTTGTTACTTTTAACTCGGCAACAAATCCTTCATCAACCAATACTTTCATATTGTTATAAACCGTTGCTAAACTCATATTAGGGTGTTCTGGCAATAGGTCTCTATAAATTTTATCGACACTAGGGTGCTCATGACTATTTATAATATAAGCAATAATGGCTTTGCGAGTCTCCGTTATACGGATATGTTTCTTTTTGAGATGCTCAATGACATTCTCATAGGCATCCAAAGGACGGTGGTGAGTGTGAACATCCATTATAGCTCTCCTTATCTAATTTACTAAGTTAATTATAACATAGTTTAAAAAAGTACATGTCAAGACACGCTCACCTATTTTATGATAAAAATCAGACAATTTCAAGTTACTGAGATATTTTTTAGAAAAAATTGATGAAATTGTCTTTTGAGATATTATTTTTGATTTTTTGTAAATATCGACATAAAATTCTTGACTGTTTCTTGCCTTTGGTTTTATAATATATTTATCGTTAACGACATAAAAATAAATAAAAGGAGAAAAAACAGGTGACAAAAATATTTAAAACTTTGGACGATTTTTTAGGAACTCACTTTATTTACACTTACGATAATGGTTGGGAATACGAATGGTATGCTAAAAATGAACACACTGTTGATTATCGTATTCATGGCGGTATGGTTGCGGGGCGTTGGGTCAAAGACCAAGAAGCTAATATCGTTATGCTCACAGAAGGCGTTTATAAAGTTGCTTGGACAGAACCAACTGGTACTGATGTTGCCCTTGATTTCGTGCCCAATGAGAAAAAATTGAACGGTACGATTTTCTTTCCTGCTTGGGTTCATGAACATCCTGAAATTACGGTTTGCTTCCAAAATGAACACATTGATTTAATGGAAGAATCTCGCGAAAAATACGCTACTTATCCAAAATTAGTCGTTCCTGAATTTGCTCACATTACCTATATGGGTGATGCGGGGCAAAATAACGAAGATGTCATCTCTGAAGCACCATACGAAGGCTTACCAGACGACATTCGTAACGGGAAATACTTTGATGATAATTACAAACGTTGGAAAAAATAATTATCTAATCTGACGAATTCTTGCTATACTAGTTATAAACAACTATTCATTACAAGGAGGTCTTATGCCTAAAGAACGTCTCTTACCCTATATCATTTTGGGGATTGTCAAACATTCTTCACCGATTACTGGGCAGGCTATTACGAAACAATTTGACAATGAGATTGGCGAATTTTGGCGTGCTTCTCATAGTCAGATTTACCCTGAATTAAAACGTATGTCCAATGACAATTGGCTCAAACAAACGACCTCTGAAGATAATGCTAAGGAAAAATATTACCAATTAACGAGTGAGGGGGAAGCAATTCTTTCTAACTGGTTAGAGGAGACGGTCGAGGAAGCGCCTATTCAAAAGGACCTTTTCTCTTTAAAAATGTTCTTTATCCACGACCAAGCTAACCCGCGAATTTTGTCCTTATTAGAGGAAGAACGTCAGATTTTGCTAGAACAGCTGGCGCATTTTAAAATGCGAGAAAAATTACTTTTTTCAAGCTCGAAAGATATTGAGCGTGCCTACGGTCACTACCTTATCCTAAGCCGCGCCATTTCCCGTGTTAGCAGTCAATTGAGCTGGATTGAGGACACTATCCAACAATGGCAGAAACAGAATAAAAACTGAGAGTCGCTTTTTGCGGACTCTCAGTTTTTTTGTTAGCTTACAAGCCTTGATATTCAATCTTGATGCATTTGTTCATGACAATTTTATCACGTCCTGCGGCTTGTAAAATATCAGCAGCTTCTTGACTTTCTAGACCAAGTTGCACCCAAAAAATGTCGGCATCTGTTTCAATGAAATCTTTGGCAACTTCTGGTAGAAATTCACTTCGTCTGAAAACATCAACAATGTCAATGTGGACAGGAACGTCTTGAAGTTTAGCATAAGCTGTCTCGTTTAAAATTTTCTGTCCTGCTAATCTTGGATTGACAGGAATAATCGTATAACCAGCTTCTTGCATGATTTTTGAAACACCATAAGCTGGACTATTTTCACGATGTGATAAACCAACAACAGCAATGGTTTTGGCATTTTTTAAATAATCAGCAATCACATCTTGACTAGGATTTTGAAATGTTGTCATCTGGCTGCCTCCTTTGTATGACGTTTTTCTTAAGTATAACATAGTTAATGCAAAAACCAAGCTACCAAAGTTTGGTAGCTCGTTTTTTTATTTCTATTTTGCTTCGTACCATGTTTGTCCTGCATTTTCGTCTGCAATGAGGGGTACTGATAAGTCAATCGCTGATTCCATGGTTTCTTTGACCAATGTTTTAACGGCTTCAAGTTCGTCTTTTGGTACTTGAAGAATGATTTCATCGTGTACTTGTAAAAGCATTTTTGTCTTGAATTGACCGTCAACTAAGGCTTTGTCAAGGTTGATCATGGCAATTTTGAGAATATCAGCTGCACTACCTTGGATTGGTGAGTTGATAGCTGTGCGTTCTGCAAATTGACGAATATTGAAATTACGTGAATTAATATCTGGCAACTCTCGGCGACGGTGGAAAAGCGTTTCGACATAACCTTTGTCTTTGGCATCACGCACCACGCGCTCCATGTAATTTTTAATGCCTGGATAGCGTTCAAAATACGTTTCAATGTATTGTTTAGCCACTTTACGTGGAATGCCGAGGTTATTAGCAAGCCCATAATCCGAAATGCCGTAAACAATACCAAAGTTAACAGCCTTAGCATTACGACGGTCATTTGGTGTGACATCTTCTGTTTTTTCAATACCAAAGACACGCATGGCTGTTGACGTGTGAATGTCTGCTCCTTCACGGAAAGCCGCAATCAAATGCTCATCATTTGAAATGTGAGCCAGAACACGCAATTCGATTTGTGAGTAGTCAGAACTTAAAAGCACTTCATCTTCTGTCTCTGGGACAAACGCTTTACGAATCAAGCGCCCTTGTTCCAAACGTACTGGGATGTTTTGCAAGTTAGGGTCAACACTAGACAAACGACCTGTTTGCGTCAAATCTTGTAAGTAACGGGTGTGAATTTTACCATCCTGCAAAATGAAATCCTGCAAACCAACGATATAAGTTGATTGCAATTTGGCAATTTGGCGATATTCCAAAATTTTAGACACGATTGGCGAGATTGGCGCCAATCGTTCCAAGACATCCACCGCTGTTGAATACCCTGTCTTGGTTTTCTTCGTGTAGCTTGTTGGCAATTGCATCTTGTCAAAGAGCAATTCACCCAATTGTTTTGGCGAATTGATATTAAATTCCATGCCTGCCAAATCGTAAATTTCTTGTGTCAACTCATCGATAACAGCCTGATTAGAAGCTTCCATTTCTTGAAGCGTTGCTTTTTTAACCGAAATACCTGCAATTTCCATTTTAGCAAGGACATTTGCCAACGGTTGCTCCATGTCAAAGAGAAGGCTGGCTTGTTGGTGTTCTGTCAACTTGTCTAGCATGACTTTCTCAGAATGGTTCAAAACCACAATCTTACGTGCTAAATGGCTGAGCAGCACCGATTTTTCAGGAACGGCACGCTTAACCCCCTTGCCATAAACAGCTTCATCACTATCTAAAACATAATCCGTGTAAAGTCGTGCAATAGTTGACAGTTCATTGTCATCAACCGTTGATAGGAGGTATTTTGCCAAACGGCTGTCAAATGCTGGCGCTGGTAAATCAACACCAAAATGACTAAGCAAGACTTTGCTACGTTTGAAATCGTAAGTTTTGATTGGTTTAGCTAGCGCTGCTTTGAACAAATCGTCCTTGAGAAGGTCAAGATTGGTTGACGCATAAATCGCCTTGTCATTTCCCCAAGCAAAACCAATGATATTTTCAACGTGATAATTATCACCTAAAATTTCAAAATAGAAAAATTGGTCATCTGCGAACATATCCGCACTCAAGCTATCCACCTCGGTGTAGCTAACGTCGAATTTTTCTTGTTTCTTCGGAGCACCTAGATTGTCTTTAAATTGCTTGAAGCCCATTTCATCGTAAAATGGTACTAATTTGTCTAAATCTGGTCCTTGATAGTCGATGTCGTCCAAACCAATGGTAATCGGTGCACTGATATTGATAGTCGCCAAAGTCTTAGATAAGAAAGCTTGCTCTTTATCATTAATCAAGTTTTCTTTCATCTTAGATTTTTTCATACCGTCAATGTTTTCGTAAACACCTTCAAGGCTGCCGTATTCTAAGAGTAATTTAAGACCAGTTTTTTCGCCAATTTTTGTAACGCCAGGGATATTATCTGATTTATCCCCCATGAGCGCTTTAAGGTCAATGAATTGTTTAGGGGTGATTCCAATTTTTTCCATGAGGTAGGCTGGGGTGAATTCTTCAAATTCTGCCACACCTTTTTTGGAAATTTCAACGGTTGTGTTGTTATCAGCTAATTGAATAAGGTCTTTATCTCCGCTGACAATGGTAACGTCGTACTCGTCCTCATTTTCAGCTAATTTATCCAATGTTCCGATGATGTCATCAGCTTCATAATTTTCCAAATCATAGAAAGTAATGCCAAGCGCACTAAGCATTTCACGGATGTAAGGCAATTGCTCACGGAATTCATCTGGTGTTTTGGCACGACCTGCCTTGTAATCTTTGTACATTTCTGTACGGAAAGTCGTCTTACCAGCATCAAAAGCCACCAAAACGTGTGTTGGCTGAACTCTTTCTAATAAATGATTGAGCATGAGGTGAAAACCGTAAATGGCATTGGTATGCAAACCAGCACGGTTTTTAAAACGATCAATCTGATTATACAGTGCAAAAAAGGCACGATAAGCAACGGATGACCCGTCAATTAAAAGTAATTTTTTCTTGTTTTCCATGGTTTTATTATAACATATCTTGAGCTTTCATTTGGCTTTGGAAGGTTGAAGAAATCCTTTTTTCCAAATTTCTCTAAAATGACACACAATCTCCACTTTTATAACATTTTTCTTGTCTTGGAATTAATAAAGGCATTGATTTCAAGGATTATGGTGAATTTTCTGGTTTTTCTGTCTTTAGTAGAAAATAATCTTTCGCTTAAGTTTTCTTTAAGGCTAGCTTTTTATACTTTAACTATTCCTAAAACTTTCACAGCTAGATTTGCTAGCTAACGTTCACTTTAGCACCTCCCAAGCTAAGTGAATGTATCTTTTTCATAATCTCCTTAAAGTCTAGCCTCTGGCTAGGCTTTTTGTGTTGAAAAAAACACTTCCACTATACTGGAAGTGCCATTTTATCATTATAAATAATTCACTAAATACATCAAAATTGGGACGATGAGCATGGTGAGAAGGGTTGATTCGGTCACCATAATAGCTGCGTAATCTGCGTCTGCTCCGTAAAGTTTTGCGACAACGGGAGCGTTTGTCATGACAGGCATGGCTGATTGGATGATAAAGACTTGTTTCATTAGTAATGGCATTTGCGTGTGGCTAACAATCACCATCATTAACAGCGGAGCTACAACAAAACGTCCTAAAAGAACCAAAACATTGTCTTTACTAAAACGTAGACGTGACAGCCCTGCATTTGCCACCGAAATCCCAATAAAAATCATTGATAGCGGAATCGTAAGGTTGCCCAAATATTGAAAGTCGCTAAGTAAAAAGGCAGGCAGTTGGATGTTCAATAGCACCAAAATCACCCCAATAATAAAACCTAAAAGCGGTGGTGAGAAAATTTTTCGTAAACTGTCACGAAAGTCAATCGTGGCAGAATGACGTCCATCTTTTTGGATAAAATAAGTTCCAATCGTCCAAAAGAAAGTCGTGTTGCACATGTAATAAACCAAAACGTAAGGAATGCTCTTATCGCCAAAAAGGGCTTGATTGATAGGCAATCCCACAAAAATGGTATTGGAATTAAAAAACATAGAGACAAACAAGCCCTGATGTTTTTTATCTACAGCAAATAGCTGTGCTACCGCCATGGCAATCGCAAGCAGAATAATCATCGAAAGAGCAGGGAAACGCAATTGTGGTAGCATTTTTAACAATTCGTCAGCCGTGAAACGACCAACAATCGTATAAATCATGTAACATGGTAAAGCCACTTTGGTAACTAATTGTGCAATCAAAGAGGAGGTCTGGTCATCAAACCAACCTTTTTTAGCTAAAACATAGCCCACCATAACCATGACCAAAATAACTAAGACACCTGAAATACTGTTCACAAACGTTGTCATTACTTACTTCCTTTTAAACTAATTATTTTCAGTATAGCATATTTTCTTAGGTTTCTTAAGTACGGTTAAAAAATCACTTAAAAACGACTGTTTTCCAGTCGTTTTTAATGTTAGATATTAGCAAAAATAACTGCTGTATTAAGGGAGTAATCAAATACAGTAGGTATGAAAGCTCCTGAGGAAATTATAGGGAACTTTCTTTGTATCATAAAACATTATTAAAGGTGATTGACAGTGTTGACAATATTATCAACTGTGAAACCGTAGTGTTCAATCACCTCTGATGCTGGTGCTGAAGCTCCAAACGTATCAATACCGATGACTTTGCCGTCTAAGCCAACGTATTTATACCATGGTTGGGTTGCCGCCATTTCAATAGCAACACGTTTCCGAACAGCATTTGGGAGAATCATTTCTTTATATTCTGCTGGTTGGTCATCAAATAATTCTGTTGACGGTACTGAAACAACTCGAACCTTACCACCTTGGGCAACTAATTTTTTAGCCGCTTCTACCGCTAAATTAATTTCTGAGCCTGATGCTAAAAGAATGGTATCAAAATCTGCGCTTGACTCGTAAACAACATAAGCACCTTTTTCAACGGCAGTGAAACTTGTTCCTTTTTCAACAACTAGATTTTGACGTGTTAAAACAAGCGCTGTCGGCGTTGATTTTTGTGTCAAAGCATAGTGCCAAGCAGCCTGCGTTTCACGGGCATCTGCTGGGCGAAGCACTGTCAAATTTGGAATTGCTCGCAAACCTGATAATTGTTCAATTGGCTCATGAGTTGGTCCGTCCTCACCAACAGCAATGGAATCATGAGTAAAAACATAGACAACTGGCAAGCCTTGGAGAGCAGACAGACGCATGGCAGCTTTAAGATAATCAGAAAAGACAAAGAATGTCCCACCAAAAACGCGAAGCCCACCATGCAGTGCCATACCATTCAAAATAGTTGCCATACCAAACTCACGAACACCAAACTGAATATTGCGATTAAGTGGATGTTCAGCATCTTGTAAGCCATCATCGTTAATATAAGTCATGTTTGAATGAGCAAGGTCAGCTGAGCCACCAAGAAAATTAGGAAGAACCGCTGCTGCCGCATTAATCGCAGCTTGTGACGAGTGACGTGTTGCTTGTGAAAAGCCATCGTCAAAAACAGGAAAATCTGCTTCTGTGAGCGTTGCTGGGTCCTCTCCTCTAATAATAGCTTCAACTTCTTTAGCTTCATTTGGATAGGCTGTTTTGTAGGCTGCGAGCATTTCTAACCATTTTTGATATGCTGCAACCCCACGCTTCTCTACATTTTCTTTAAAATCATCATAAACCTCTTCGGGAACGTCAAACGGTGGATACTCCCAGCCAAGATGACGTCGTGTGGCAGCTATTTCTTCAGCACCGAGTGGAGCTCCGTGAACCGCATTGGTTCCACCTTTTGTTGGTGCACCGTAGCCAATCGTTGTTTTAATTTCAATCAAGCTTGGCTTGTTAGAAGCTTTTGCTTCTTCGATAGCAAGACTAATGGCATTGATATCTGTGCCATCTTCAACAATAGCAGTATGCCAACCATAAGCATTGTAGCGTGCACGAACATTTTCAGTAAAAGCAGCATTTGTCTCACCATCTAGGCAAATATCATTTGAATCATAAAGAACAATCAACTTATTCAATTGCTGTTTAGCTGCGTAAGACGATGCTTCGCCAGACACTCCTTCCATAAAGTCACCGTCACCAGCGATAACATAGGTATAGTGATTGAAAATTGGAAAATCTGGTTTATTGTATTTTGCAGCTAAGAAACGTTCCGCCTGTGCTAGTCCGACAGCCATAGAAATCCCTTGACCTAGTGGTCCAGAGGTTGCATCCACACCATCAGTATGACCGTATTCGGGATGACCTGGCGTTTTTGACCCCCATTGACGAAAATGTTTCAAATCATCAATCGTAACGTCGAATCCTGACAAATGAAGAAGAGCATAAAGCAACATTGAACCATGCCCTGCTGATAAAATGAAGCGGTCGCGATTAATCCAGTTTGAAACAGCAGGATTGACACGCAAATGTTTAGTGTAAAGACTGTATGCCATTGGAGCAGCTCCCATAACGACTCCTGGATGACCTGATTTGGCTTTTTCAATGGCATCAATTCCTAAAAAACGAATGGCATTAACAGATAATTGTGACATAATAATTCTCCTTGTGAAATCATTCTGCTAACTTTTAGGATTATTCACCCTTAAAAATTTTCCAATCCTGCATAAACTGTGTTAACCCTGAATCCGTCAAAGGGTGTTTGGTCATTTTATCAAAAACAGCATCTGGAATGGTAGCAATATGAGCACCTCGTTTCGCAACGTTCTCAACATGAACTGTATTACGAATACTTGCTGCAATGATTTCCGTCTCAAAGCCATAAAAATCAATGATTTCTCGCAAATCTGAAATCAATTGGTAAGCATCTGTACCGATGTCTTCCAGACGTCCAACAAATGGACTGATAAAGGTTGCACCAGCTTTGATAGCCATAAGCCCTTGAGATACCGTAAAAATAAGAGTGACGTTGGTTTTAATGTTTTCTTTTGAAAGCACATTGACTGCTTTCAACCCTTCCATTGTCATCGGAATTTTGACCACAATATTATCTGCCCATTTAGCAATATCACGCGCTTCAGTAATCATTTCTTCAGCTGTTACGCCTGTGACTTCTGCCGATACGGGACCGTCAACAATCTGGCAAATTTCCTTGATAACCGTCTCAAAATCACGCCCTTCACGGGAAATAATCGTTGGATTAGTCGTGACACCGTCCACGACACCTAGTTCATTAATCGTTTTAATCGCCGAAACATCAGCTGTATCTAAGAAAAATTTCATTGTTTGTCTCCTTTTCATTTTTTCTGATAAAATAAAGGGCTGATAACAACCCTTTATCCTACTAAAGTAAAGCTTTAAACTGGATATTTGAATCGTGCTCAAACACATCATCAAAACCACGTGGGTGGTGATATTCAATACGGTCTTTATCTTGTGGATAGACATATTTACCACCAACTTCCCAGATAAATGGGTGGAACTGATATTGTAGGCGTTCTTTGCGCATCTTCCAGAGAGCAAGGATTTCATCCGTTGAAGCCATAAAGTTTGACCAGATATCATAATGCACTGGAATGATAACCTTGGCACGAAGATTTTCAGCCATGCGAAGAAGGTCAATTGATGTCATCTTGTCTTGAATGCCAATTGGGTTGTCCCCATAATTGTTAATCGCAACGTCAATGTCGAAGTCCTTACCATGTTTTGCAAAATAATTTGAAAAATGTGAATCGGCACCATGATAAATCGTTCCACCTGGTGTTTCAAAGATGTAATTAACTGCCTTACGTGCCATCTCTTCATCTGTCACAGCAAGTCCTTTCAGACTATCATTATTTTCCTTGGCACCATCAACAGGAAGCGTCACAAGACACGTACGGTCAAAAGATTCAACAGCAGTCACTTTAACATCTTTAAATTCAAAGCTTTCTCCTGGTTTGATAATAATGATACGTTCTTCTGGAACACCCCATTTTTTCCAAATTTCCCCACATTCATAAGGTCCCACAAATTTAACGTGGTCAAGTTTTGGATTGTTTACAATGGCAGCAGCGGTATTGATATCAATATGGTCGCTATGGAAGTGAGAGACGAGGTAGTAATCCAATTCATTAATGGCAAATGGGTCAATAACCATTGGTTGCACGCGCAAGTTTGGTTGTAATTTACGAACCCCCGCCATATTTGCCATTTGATGTCCCCAAACCATATCTTTGACTTTCTTGGTTGATTTTCCTCGATTTGACCAGAGGTCCATAACAATATTTGCACCTCCTGGTGTCTTAATCCAAACACCACAATTACCTAACCACCACATAGCAAAATTATTTTCAGGAACGACTTCTTCTTCAATTTCTTCGTTGAGCCAAGTTCCCCATTCAGGAAAAGTATTTAAAATCCATGATTCACGTGTGATGTCTTTAACATTAGCCATTTTGCTTTCCTCCTATTTGTGTTGTTACGTTATTCATTTACAATAACAGTATAGTCTAGAAAGCGATTCCAAAAAAGACCAAGTATTACACGATGATGTGTTCATTTTTGGGCTGAAAGTTTTTAGCTATAGGGTTTTACTATTGATTTTCTAAAATATATATCCAACAAAAACTAATTTTTCTTTTCAAAATATATTTAACACTTAATTTACAGCTCAGCTAAGTAACTTAAAAGAGGTGAATAATCAACTTTACTAAAGTCACTGACATTGAATTCGAATAGCTTTCCTAATTTAAAATGGTTATAATCTCTAACATCAACTATATTTTGAAATTCAACTTTTGTGATTTGGTTATCAGCTAGTTCTCTATTATCAAGTGTATCTCCGAAATGATAGTGTGTCATAATATGACTTAAGTGCCTATCTTCCTCCCTATCACGCTTAAGGCGTCTTTCCCAAAGAACTTCAAAATCAGCAACTAACCTTACCGTTAAGATATCATAAGAATACTTTTTTGCTAACTCATTTAATTGTGATTTTTGTTTATTTGAGAATGGGTACTCACTCAAAATTACTTTCTTACCTACCATCATATAGGCATCAATTGCTTGATAATATGCTTTCCAAACAATGTTTTCCAAACTTGCTTTCTCAACAAGATTATTAAATCCCTTACTATCAGCAATATCCTCTTTAAGTTCATCAGGAGTAATTTTATATAATTTGGGCTGAATTTCTGTAATTAAGTTAACTAAATATGTTTTCCCAGTTGCTGGAGGTCCTGCAATCAAAATCAATGTTTTTTTCATGAGACTCTCCTTATTTTAAAGAACTGTCTATATTCATAAATAAGGTAAGTTTATGTTTAACAATTTCTTTAACTTTTTCATTACAAGGAATAATATTATGACGGAGTGATTTGTTTACCTCAGTTGCACCAAATTTTTCTTTAGCAGTATCAGTCCAATTGACTAATAGTTCAGTACCAACGTTAAACTTACGAATCCCATTATTAATTAGTTCAGAATAATCTTCTTCTTTAACACCTGTACCACCATGAATGACCAACGGCACATCTACCACACTATGAATTTCTTTAAGAAGAGATACTTTAACATTTGTTTTTGATTTAAACTGACCATGGTTTGTACCAATACCTACTGCCAATGCATCTACTCCTGTCTCAGAAACAAATGTAACCGCATCTTTAGGTCTAGTGTATTCTTTATCATCTTCTGCCACTGAAATACCTTCTTCAGTCCCCCCAATAGTACCTAGCTCTCCTTCAACAGAAACACCTCTTTTATGTGCATAATTAACAACAGCTTTAGTTTTAGCAATATTTTCTTTAAATGGTAGGTTAGATCCATCAAACATAACACTTGAATAACCTGCTTCAATTGCATCTTTAATTGCATCAAAATCTCGTGCATGATCCAAATGTAATGCGACATCTACCAAATTATTATCTGCCATTTGTTTACATACAGCAACAATGACATCATATCCAATATATTTAGCAGTATCAATACTAGTTTGGATAACAATCGGAACACCAACTTCTTTTGCAGCGCGAATCATGTCAGGGAGCATTTCTAAATTATGCATATTAAACGCACCTACTGTCATGTTTAAACGGTCAGCATAGTCTGTAATTTCTTTTAAATTTTTGTACATATCAATTTCTCCTATTTTGCTGTTAGTGTAAGTTTTTTCGCAATATTACGCATCTCATCCATTTTCCCCATATAATATTCAATGAGTTCGTCGTCATGAGCTACTGCAGCTTCCTTTCTTTTAAGATTATATAGAGACATCAACCTTTTATATCCATCTCCCATAGAAGGTTCTATTTCAAGGCTTCTTTCTAAACTCTCAATTGCTTCGTCCGTTTCAGAAACTTTATCATACAACAATCCTAAATTTTCAAAGTAAACTGCATCTTCTAAATGATATTCTTTTATAGCTAGTTGCTGTTCTATTTCTGAGTTGAAGTTCCTAATTTCTTCTTCTGTAAAACTGAAAGTTTTTTCCTCAATTTTTTTCGGACTTTTCTTCTTAAAAAAATCAAACATTTATTTAGCACCTCACAATTTCTTTGTTAATCCATCAACTAGAATAGTTTAAAGATAGGACTCAAAATCCAATAGTACAATAGAGCTGCTGTTACTGTGTCAACATCAGTTGCAGTGGCATTCGTAAAACCAAGGGTATTAAAAGCTGTTACTAATAAAGCTGGCAAAAGTGTAATGAAGAAGCCATGTGCAATACCACCAATGATTGCGCCCCGACGTCCACCTACTGCATTCCCAAATATACCTGCAGTACCACCAGCAAAGAAGTTAGTAAGCATACCAGGGAGAATCATTGCTAAACCAAACATTGGTAATACAAACATTGCAACTACAGTACCAATTGTTGTGGTAATAAAACCAAGAATAACTGCATTTGGTGAATAAGGGAAGAACACTGGACAATCCAATGCTGGAATAGCATCAGGCACTAATTTCATTGCAATACCACGAAATGCTGGTACAATTTCACCAAGAAGAAGACGAACACCTGCAAGAAGGATATAAATACCTACTACAAATTGAATTGCTTGCAAAAAGGCATACATCATGAAATTGGTATCTCCTGTATCAACTGCTCCTGAACCAGCAAATGCAGCAGTAATAAGATAAAGAGGGATCATAACTACCATAACTGATAAATAAGTATCTTGAAGAAACTCAAATGCTTTGGGCATCTCGATATCTTCAATAGACTTCCTATTTTCGCTACGCTCTCCAAAAATCTTAGCAATGCCCGCTTCAAATAAATATCCAATAGTACAAAAGTGACCAAGTGCTATATCATTATTTCCTGTTACTTGACGAATAATAGGTTGTGCAATTGCTGGCATTGCCACACTAAAGATACCACCTACAATACCGCCAATAATAATTAAAACTAAGCCTCGCAACCCTGCAAAGTAACCAAATACCGTAGTCATAGTTGCCATCCAAAGCAAAGCCTGACCCGTTAAAAATATATACTTCCACTTGGTAAAACGAGCAATCAAAATATTACAAATGAAAATAGTCAAGAACGTTAGCGCTATATCACTGCCAAGCCCCAGATTATTCATCGCTTGACCATTAATAGCTTCAATAGAGGGAACAATCCCCTGTGTATGGAAAGCTTTTTGGAAAATTTCACCAAAGTATGTCAAGCTAGTTTGTATAACACTTGAACCGGCACTCAACACTTGAAAACCTAGTAAAGTTTTCATCGTTCCTGAAATTACTTGACCTACTGATTTTTTTTGCAAGATAAGACCCAGACAAGCAATCAACGCAATTGTTATTGAAGCCTGCGTTAAGATGTTATCAATTATAAAATTTATAACTCCCATAATAGAATTCCTCCTATATTATAGAATTAAATAAAATTACGCTCTTTTAAAACAGGTAATAATTTTTCTTCAATCTCTTTACTAGAAACAATATTTTTTAAGAAAATAACTGATGTCTTTTCTTCATCAATTTCAAATTGTGCAAATTGTTTTTCAAAATTTTGAGCTGTAATAATAATATCTGGGCTCACAGAAGCGGCTGTTGAGATATCCACATGATCCAACTTAGCATTAATATGGTGTCTATTTAAGACATCCTCTGCTGCCATTTGAGCAGCAAAACTTGAACCTAAGCCAGCTCCACAAACAAATAAAATATTCAATGTTTTAGCCATACTATTTTTCCTCCTCTATAGCTTCGTTAAATAAAATTTCTTTTACAGTTTTAATACTTTTTGCTTCGGTTAATTTAATAAGATTGTCTTCTTCTCTAATAAGATTTACTAGCCTCTTCATTACATTCAAATGTGAGTAAGAATCAATGGCTGATAAACAAAACATAACTTTTACAGGGTCATTAAACTCATGACCAAATACAACAGGTTTTTCAAAAATAGATAAACTCAAACCTAACTTCAATGAGCCATCCTCTGGTCTTGCATGAGCTAAAGCTAAGTGGGGACCAATAACAATATAAGGACCATACTCTTCAACACTTTCAATCATAGCTTGAATATAATCACCTGTAATAATTTCTTTACTAAGTAATGGCTCAGCAACTTTTTTTATTGCTTCTTGCCAAGTAAATTCTTCTGTTTCCAATAAAATATTATCATCAGATAATATATCTTGAATCATAGGTTGTACCTCCCTCTTATTTATTTCTAATTGATTTTTATGAAATAGTTTCTCCAAATCTCCATAGAAGTTATTGCTTATCTCACCAAAAGTCTGTTCAACCATTTTAAGTAACTTTTGAAACATCTCAGTATAATCATTTCTGGTAGTAATCAACCTTCTATATTGACTATTACTTTCTAAAAAGTGCTTAACTAATATTTTAGTTTCATCATTAAAGATAGTATCCAAAATCATTATTGGCTTAGAATTATAGCTCATTTTTACTGTCGAGAAGACTAAATCAACATCAAATTTCTTAACCAAGTTAATTTCTCTGCTACTAAGTACCGCTAAAACCTCAATATTAAAGTATTCTTTTAAATTCTCAGCTAGAAGACGACCAGTAGCAATACCATGGTTACAAATAACTATTGCTCTATACCAGTATTTATTATTTTGATTTATCTCACTTAAGGCAGTAGAAAAATGAATTGTCAAAAATGCTATCTCATCTTCAGTAATTGAACCACCAAATTCACTTTCATTAGTTTTTAAATACGATTCAACAACTTTATAAACAACGCCATATGTTTGCTTTATCTTATCCCTCAGAGGATTAACCAATTGAAGTCCATTCTTAATACGTTCTACCATACTAATCATATGATTATACAAGGCTTCTTGAAGCTGAGCTTCTTTTTTACTAAATGGTATTCCTGTTTCTGTCTCGACATACTGTATAAATTGCATAATTAGTAATTGTAAATCTAACCAATTTATTGGTCGATAGTCATCTTCTCTGTTTAAAGTATTTAGTAAGAAATAAATATAGCTTTCTTCTTCTAAATTAATTTTAACTCCTACTTTATTAAGTACTGCATTGATGTAACGATAAACTTTATTATTTTGTTGTACAAGTCCTTCATCTTCTTCTGATTCTGAAATATATTTACCTTGTTGTATGCGTGCTATCCAAATATAGACCAGTAAGTTAAAATTAGTTCTATAGTGACTAACTTCTAAATTTGAAATAAATTTACTATATATTTCATCTAAGTAACTAAACTGTCCTTTATTAAGATATTTAAAGACAATTCCCTTTTTTCCCTGATCGTCGCTCAATAAAATAGTACTTATTATTGAAAAGAGCATGGCTCTTATAAATTGTTCCTTTGCCTGGAACTGCAATCCTTGCTTGGGAATACTTACAACTTTCACATGATAATATTCTAAATTTCTTCTTACTTGACGAATATCTTCAGCAATCGAAGACTTCGAAACTTGATACATCTCCTCCTTCCTATTTAGAAAGATAGGCTCTTTTCCAAAGGCGATACCTAAAATTAAATCTAATACTCGCTCTTCACGAGTTAAATACTTAAATTCAGACTTACTCTTTTCTAATTCCCTAATTTTGCGAATTTGAGAATTTGTTAAAGTTAAGTGCATTCCTCTGGAGCGAATGGATTCTACTAGAGGTAACTGATACTCTATTAACAATTCATTGATAGTCCCTATTTCATTACGTATAGTCCTTTCACTTACCTCAAATTCACTAGAAAGATACTTTACAGATAATGGTATTTCAGAATTTATCAGTCTGTTTAATATAGCATAGGTTCTTTCCTTCATAGCTCTCACTTCCTTATCTGACTCAATTATAAAGCGTTTACAAAAAAAACAAAAGTAGATCTTTTTGCCAACAAAAGTCTGCAAAAAGATCCTCAATCAAATTGAAAATAATGTATCATTTCTATCATAATGTAACCGATTCAATTGTTTGTGATAACATGCTTCATCCCCCTTTCTTTAATGTTATATTACCAGAACGAAAACGCTTTATGAACCCCTGTTTTGGTTTAACTTTTGGATAAAAATAATACAAAAATTACACCCAACTAGGTAAACATCTTAAAAAAATAAAAAAGCTCATTACATAAAAATGTAATAAGCTCCCCACCTTCCTCAATTTAAGCTAATGTCAATAAATTCTTGTCGAATGATTTTTTCGATTTGATTTTTTAAACCATAGCGCTCATTATCATCTGGAACATAAATTTTTAACAATTTATCCAATTGACGGTCATAGTGACTTTCTTTTTGCCTTCCTTTTGTTCTTATGAAATGTAGCATTTTGATAATATCTTCATCCGTTAAAATGGGGTGAACAACCAACAATGGCAATGTTGTCTCAACGTTATCACTTGTTGAAATAACCATGTTTGATGTAATGATATCACTAACACTATAAAATTGTTCCAATGTGAAAATAGCATCTATTTCACAATTTTCCAGACATTTTTTACATTGGCTGACTAATAATTTCTGAATACCCACTCCTTCATCACAAACTAATACAACATGATTTTTTTGACTATCGCTGACATCATGATTTTCTATCTCGCCGCCTAAATGAATGACAAAGTAAGCAATGTCATCGTCTGTCATTTGAATTAACCAAGCTTCTTCCAAAATATAAATACAAGATTTAGTCAGATTAAAAAGGTGACTATATTTTATTTTAATATCTTCTGTTAAGGGATTTTCTGATAAAATACCATAGGTTTTACGATAAAGCAATGCCTTACAATGCGTCAACAGTTGGTTTAACAAGTCATTAGGATGTCGAAAAGAAAGGTGATGCTTTGTTTGTAATGTGTCCAAAAAAAGTTGCAATGTCTCTCGCATATCATCATAGTCCGTACTTTCTAAATGAAGATCCAATGTCTTTCGGAAAGAAAGTAACAACATGGCAATCAAACCAATCTCGATGCTATCTAAAGATAGATTAAATTTTTCTCGTAAATTTTTAGCGATATTAATAGCCATTTGGTACTCTAAACGTTCCCAAGCTAGGCTAAAATCACGTCTTGCTCGTTCTTTTTCTTCAGCAGTAAAATCAATACTATGGTAACTCAACAAGAGATAGGGCAAAATTTTCACCATAAAATTCAAGTCTTTGGAATTCAGTCTTTTACCCAAGCGTTCTTCAATCGTTGACAATTCTGTATAAAGATAATCATTGATGTCATCAGAAAAATAGGGCATTACCTCTGATAAATTGATAATACGTTTTCGAATAATCGCAATAAACTTTTCATTATCCTTTGTGTAAACTCTGTAAAGCAGGCGATATAAAAACTGTATTTTAGACAAGGGGTGACATGCTAAATAGTAACCACGTGCTTTTGATACACGAAGCCTAATGTCATATTCTTCGTCTGATAATTTCTGACGAATATCGTTCAAATCGTTAAGAATAGTATTACGAGAGACATCTGTCAGTTTCATCAGTTTATCAATTGTTACTCTTTCCTTAGAAACTGCAATGTATAGTAAACTTAATTCTAACCGTTCTTCCACACTCATCACATAGGAATAGCCGTCTAGTTCCCCCATCATGGTACGACACGCTTGGCGCTGTTCATCATTGAGAAGGATTCCGATTCGTGGGTAAGGAATAATTTTCTCAATTTCCTCTGGCAAAGCATCATTGATTTTATCTAAATGATAGTAAATTCTTCGACGTGACTGATTTAATACTTTAGAAATAGTCGTCACTGTCTCTGGCTCGGTCAAAGTCAGTAAGCAAGAAAGAAGATCATAACTTTTTTTATCTAGCATGATAACCAGCTCCTCCATATCTATGTAGACCTATTGTATCACAAAGACTTTTTCTAGTAGAATTTTCCATTACATTACTTTCAAATATTCCAATCAAGCTTGTTGATGAATATATTTTTATACCAAATAATGTACTTCCTGTAAAACCTGTAAAAAAAGAAGAGACGCAAAAATCAGTCGTTCAGACTAATTATTTCACGCCGTCACTTCTATTGTAAATATTGGATAAAAACATTGGTTTAATGTGTCAGACTTTTTTGTCCGTAATAGGCATTTTTTCCATGTTTACGGAGATAATGTTTATCTTTGAGCGCTTGTGGCACTTCTTTGACATCTGGATTGATGCCTTCTGTGTAACGTGCCATACGAGCTGTCTCTTCAAGAACGACAGCGTTATAAACAGCTGCTTGTTCGTCTTTTCCCCAAGAAAATGGTCCATGATTACGAACAGTAACCCCCGCAACAGCCATTGGGTCAAGGGAGCGTTTTTGAAACTCTTCAATAATCACTTTCCCAGTTTCTTTTTCATAAGCACCATTGATTTCTTCTGGAGTAAGTGCACGCGCACACGGAATAGCACCATAAAATGTATCTGCATGTGTGGTCCCATAACAAGGAATATCTCGCCCTGCTTGCGCCCAAGCGACTCCTTCTGTTGAATGGGTATGAACAATCCCACCAACTTCTGCAAATGCTTTGTACAGCTCTACATGCGTTGGTAAATCAGATGACGGATTCAAGTCACCCTCAACCACATTTCCCTCTAAATCTGACACCACCATATTTTCTGGAGATAATTCTTCATAAGGTACCCCTGAAGGTTTGATAACAATCAATCCTTTTTCACGGTCAATAGCTGACACATTTCCCCATGTAAATTTGACCAAACCATGCACTGGTAAATCCATATTAGCTTTATAAACACGTTGACGTAATTCAGGAACTAACATTAACGTAACCCCGCTTTCTCAATTTTTGGTAATAAAAAGTCTTTTGCGACTTGAATAGCTTGTTTTGTTTCCTCAACTGTCGCACAATTTTCCGACCACATTTCAATCAAAAATGGACCGTTATAGTTTGTTTTCTTGAGAATAGCAAACATAGCCTCCCAATCAACACAGCCGTCCCCAAATGGGACATCACGAAACTGCCCTTTGGAGTTTTCAGTGACAGCATAAGTATCTTTTAAATGCAAGGCAGCAATGGACTTATGACCGTTGTAGAATTCACTCCAAAGGTCATTATGCCAAGCTGATACATTGCCAGTATCTGGATAAACAAAGAGATAAGGCGAATCAATTTCCTTTTCCACAGCCAAGTATTTTTCAATAGAATTGAGAAAAGGGTCATCCATAATTTCAATCGCTAGAATAACTTGAGCTTCTTCAGCCCAATCACAAGCTTTCCTGAGATTTTTGATAAAACGAGCGCGTGTTTCTGGGGACTTTTCTTCGTAATAAACATCATACCCCGCCAATTGAATGGTACGAACACCAAGGTCTTGCGCTAATTCAATACATTTTTTCATCATTTCAAGCGATGTTGCTTCAGTTTTAGGGTCATTAGACCCAAGAGGATAACGACGATGCCCCGAAAAGCAAATACTTGGAATCCGAATACCTGTTTCGTAAATAGCTTGAACAACATCCAAACGCTCTTTTTTTGTCCAATCCAGACGTGCCAAACGGCTATCCGATTCATCTACCGACATTTCAACAAAATCAAAGCCGAGTTCTTTTGCAAACGCTAGACGTTCTCTCCATGTAAAATTCTTAGGAGTCGCCTTTTCATAAATACCAATTGGACGCGTCATAGCCTACCCCCAAATACGTTTGATTTCATTTTTAAAATCACGCGCTGCCGCAGCTGGATCTGCTGCTTCTGTAATACCACGACCTGCAATAAAAGTGAAAACATCTACACCAGAAAAGAGTTTGAGTGTGTCAACACTAAGACCGCCAGTCACAGATACGCGAAAGCCCATATCAATAAGCTTTTTAACTTTATTTAAATCCTTTTCACCCCAAGTTTCACCAGCAAGGAGCGCATCACGCGATTGGTGATAAATAACTTGTGAAATCCCCGCATCAAGCCATTGTTGTGCTTGCTCATAAGTCCAATCGCCATAAAGTTCAACTTGAATCTCACCACGTTCACCACGCACTTCTTCAATGGCCTTACGTGCAGCTTTCATGGTTGGAATGGTAGCACAGCAAATACAAGTCATCCAGTCTGCTCCGCGTACAGCATTATTTTTAGCGACTGTTCCACCAGCATCTGCACATTTAGTATCCGCCACAATCCATTTATCTGGAAAAAGATTACGAAGCACTTCGACTAACTCGCTGCCGACTTGCAAAAGACATACTGTCCCAGCCTCAATAATATCAACTTCATTGCCAACCGAAACGGCAGCTGCAATAGCTCCTTTCAAATCAGAATGATCAAGAGCAACTTGTAAATTTGGTAATTGTTTTGTCATCATATTTCCTTTCTCTTCATTGCTAGTTTTAAAAATGTGATATTAACTCTCTAAATCCAAGCCTTCCAAATACGGACTGTCCTTTGATTCATCAATCATAGCCAACACTTCTTCTTTGGTCTGACAAGATTGTAGACGTTCTACTGAATTTTCTAACTCAAAAAGCGCAATAATCTGCGGAATAGCTACCGAAGTATGGATTTTTGAACTCGTAGCTGCCAAGGCAAGGAGTACAGAAACTTCTTTACCGTCTTGAAATTTAACAGGATGAGTCAATGTGATTAACGAAAAGGCATCACGTTGTACACCAGCTTCTGGACGCGCATGAGGCATCGCCATACCTGGCATCAAAATATAATACGGACCATACTGAGCCGTGGATGCGATAATAGCATCATAATATTCTGCCTTAACTGCACCACTTTCAACCAGAGGTTCAACCGCTAACTTAACCGCCTCTTTCCAATCTGATGCTGTCACCCCTAGCCGAATAGAATCATTATCAATCAAAGCTTGTTTCAAATTCATAAACTGCTTCCTTTCATACTTATCAAAAATCGTGGGTGTTTTCGTTTGTCTGAAAACACCCATGTCCAGAACTTATATTCATAGATGACATTCCATCTAGAAAGTTGCTTTCTGTTACTCGTCGTTAAAGTTTTTTAAGACATCCATTATTCCTGCAAAATTCTTCCTAGATTGGTGGAAATCATCTGTCACCTGAAAATGCCACCTTTATGAATCCAAGTTCTAAATTATTTTAAAGCTGCTTCCAATTTTGTTTTTATTTCATTATCGTCCATCAAATTATCAAGACCAATCAATTTACCGCTAGTACGACCATCTAATTCATGAATCAAGTGATTTGAAGCGACTACAATGTCGTAATTAGCTGCCAAGCCTTTAGCTTCTCCAACCGAACAAGAAGCTGATTCGATATTACTAACACCAAGTTGACGAAGTGCATTTTCAACTTTCATTTTGATAACCATAGATGAACCCATACCATTACCGCATGCTGTAAGAACTTTAACCATTTTATTTTCCTCCGTTTGAATTCTTTTTTTCTTTATAGAAAAGCATTATAAATAGCATTTACTTTTTAAACTGTTACTCTTCAGGCTGAACTTGACCAGCATAGTAAGCTTCCTTGTCTTTTGCTCTTGCAAACTGAATTTGAGGGATTGCAAGCAAGAAGAGGCAGACAATAGCATAACCAATCGCACCAGCATATTTGAAAAGATAAGCAAATGGAACCCACGGAATTTCAAAGTCAATATTGCCATGGTAACCACCATATGCACCGAGATTAAGAAGTGATACCGCAACGGCACCAAGTGCCACTTGAATAACACCAGATAGGAAAGAAAGGACAACCGCAGCTTTCCAACCACCACGTTTATCAGCGTAAACAGCGATAGCCGCATTATCAAAAAATACTGGCACAAATCCTGTGATAATCAGAACTGGATTTTTGAAAATAATCAATAAGAGAATGGTAATCAACTGTCCAATAAGACCTGTCGCAAAACCAAACAGTACCGCTGAAGGTGAACCAAAGCCAAATGATGCTGCAACATCGACCGCTGGGAATGAACCAGGAAGAAGCTTACTTGAAATTCCTTGGAAAGCATTCGTCAACTCAGCAACGAACATACGTACACCCTGCATCAAAATGAAAAGATAAACTGAGAAAGTGAACGATGTCTCAATCACATACATAAAGAACGATTGACTTGCAGGATTATAAACCGTACCAGATGTGATAACGTCTGCATTTGACATGATATCTGGTCCCAAAATATAGAGAATGGCACCAAAGAATACCAACATTAATGTCGCAGAAGCGACGACAGTATCATGGAAAATATTCAAGAAAGTTGGTAATTTAAGATTATCAAGATTTTCTTCTTTTTTCCCAATTTTCGGAGCAATCTTATCAACAAACCAAATAGCAAATTGTTGTTGGTGTCCAATAGCGAACCCACCGCCACCAGTCAAACGTTGTGTTGGCTCAACAGTCATATTTGAACTAACAGCCCAATAAAGCCCACAAACAATACCTACTGCCAACGTTCCCCAAAATTGATTGCGGAAGCTTGGAATCAATAGAATAATCATCAAAGTAACCGTAGCTGCTTGCTGAACCATGATATGACCAGTGATAAACAAAGTACGCACCTTTGTAATCTTACGAAACGCCACCAAGAAGATATTTAAGAAAAAACCAATCAACAAAGCTGTTGTTGCTGTCCCAACGAATTTAGGGAAATTATCCATAATATAATTATTAGCCGCCGTCAAACCAAAGTAAGGGTCAATAACTGCCGCACCAATATTAAAACGATAATTCAATGCCGCAAGAATTGGACGGAATGTGCTAACAAGTCCCGCAGAAGCTACATTTAAAATCATGTAACCTACTGTTGCCTTAACAAATCCAGCAAACACATCATACCAAGGTTTCTTCAAAAGAATATATCCGATTAAAACCAAGATACCTACAAAGAACGCTGGTTTTTGCAAAATATTTTGTGAAAACCAGTTAAGAATTGATAATAGGAAATCCATGAGATTACTCCTTTTCTATATTAGTTTTGTAATTTCTTTATGTTTATTATAGAAAATGTAAGCGCAAACAAAAAGGGCAAAAAAAACACAAGGAAGTGTGCAAAAATGTACTGAACCATATGCAGCAATTCCCTGATTTTCTCTTATCTATTAACATTTCTAAAAAATAGCTTTTATCCTGTATTAGGAATTCTTTTACAACTAAGTAGAAATTAACTAATCGTTTTTCCCACATCACCTACATTTCTTTTTTATCACTTAGACACCATATGTGCAAAATATATTATAAGTTACATATTCTTACGAAAATCTGATATTTAATTTTGAATCATACTTTTGTGGAGGTAAAACCAGTTATGATATGTCAACTATTCTAGCTAACTTTTTATTAACATAAATTTCAACAACATAAGAACAGCTCCAGATTTTTTGGAACATTTAAATATCTTATATCATGTTTCCGTTCAGTAATGCATAATTAGCTCATAACATTAAAACTTAGGATCTCTATTAGATTTACAATGATAGAATTATTAGGAAGTTACATTTCATATAATAGATTCCATGATATTTAAAAACCACCGAAACCGAAGTTCCGATGGTATTAGAAAATATAAATATGAAAAGAAAAGTTTAGGAGTAATGTTAGTATAGTGAGAACAACTTAAACTATCCTAAATTTTTCCGATAAGTGTCTTTTTCTTAAATATTTGCCCAAACAGACTCAAGAATATTCGTTTGGTCGCGGTCCGGTCCAACTGAGAATGTTGAAATGCGAACACCAACAAGTTCACCAACACGACGAACGTAGTTACGAGCATTTTCTGGAAGTTCGTCAAGGCTACGGCAACCTGTGATGTCTTCTGACCAACCTGGTAATTCTTCATAGATCGGTTTACAACGTTTCAATTGTTTAAGACTTGCTGGGTAATGGTCAATGCGCTCACCATCAAGATCGTATGCCACACAGATTTTGACAGTATCAAGACCTGAAAGAACGTCGATTGAGTTAAGTGACAAGTTCGTGATACCAGATACACGACGGCTGTGGCGCATGACAACTGAGTCAAACCAACCGACACGACGTGGACGTCCAGTTGTTGTCCCATATTCATGACCGACTTCACGGATACGGTCGCCAACTTCGTCTAAAAGTTCAGTCGGGAATGGTCCATCACCAACACGGCTTGTGTAAGCTTTACATACACCGACAACCTTGTTGATTTTACTTGGACCAACACCAGAACCGATTGTTACACCACCTGCGACTGGGTTAGATGAGGTTACAAATGGGTATGTTCCTTGGTCAATATCAAGCATGACACCTTGTGCACCTTCGAAAAGGACACGTTTTCCAGCGTCAAGAGCATCGTTCAAGATAACTGATGTATCTGTAACGTAATCTTTGATTTGTTGACCATATTCATAGTATTCCTCGAAGATGTCTTCAAATTTGATTGGTTCGCATTCGTACATTTTTTCGAAGAGACGATTTTTTTCTTCCAAATTCACGCGCAAGCGTTCTGCAAAGATTTCTTTGTCCAAAAGGTCAGCAATTCGGATACCGACACGTGCTGCTTTATCCATGTAAGCAGGTCCGATTCCTTTATTTGTTGTCCCAATTTTATTATCACCCTTAGAAGACTCTTGCAAACGATCAAGTTTAATATGATATGGCAAAATAACGTGTGCACGATCAGAAATACGAAGACTATCTGTTGTAATTCCCTCATCATGCAAGTATTTCAATTCAGTTACCAATGATTTTGGATTGACAACCACACCATTTCCGATAACAGAGATTTTCTCTGGGAAGAAAATACCTGACGGAATCAAATGCAGCTTAAATTTCTTACCGTCAATAACGATAGTGTGACCTGCATTGTCTCCACCTTGATAACGTGCAATCACTTCAGCATCTTGAGACAAAAAGTCTGTGATTTTACCTTTTCCTTCATCACCCCATTGGGTACCAACAACTACTACTGATGTCATATTCTGTTCGATATGGATACTAACATTTATACAGCGAGCAAATAAAAACGATACTAGCTAAAACAAAGCGTCACGTATCTATCTCCAAGCTATAAAATTGTATCTTCATCCTTTCTTGTACAACATGGCAGGAATCTCACCTGCGAGTTTGTCTTACAACTTATTATATGCAATTTCTGATTTTTTTTCAATATTTGATGACAAAATATTATTTTTCCCGAACGTTTTTAGATTTTAAAAAAAAGCAGCTTTAAACAGATACTTTTTCGCCCCTCCGTTAAAAGTTCATCCAGTAATCCTTGCCCGCAAATGCGATAGCCACTGCATTTCCTGAAAAAATGCCTGAAAATTCTGGTAAAACGTGTCAAAAATCTTGCTTTTTTAGCAACTTTTCCCTAGAATAGTTTTACATTTATCAACAACGACCGACTATTTTTTGACAAATATTTATCACTAAAGAACTGTCAGATTTCAGATAGATTATTATAGATTATTAATGAGGAGATTACCATGACATTGAACGGATTATTACAAAAATCACCCGCAAGTCTCCCTATCCTTCAAGCAACTTTTGGCTTAGAAAGAGAGAGCCTTCGCATTAGTAAAATAAATCACAGAGTTGCCCAAACTAAGCACCCTGAAATTTTGGGGAGTCGCTCATTTCACCCTTACATTCAGACGGATTACAGCGAGCCACAGATAGAGTTAATCACTCCGATTGCCAACTCAACTAGTGAAGTTCTACGTTTTCTTGGCGCTATCACAGATGTCATTGGGCGATCAATCAACAAAGATGAGTACCTTTGGCCTTTATCAATGCCACCAAAACTAACGGCTGATGAGATTGCTATTGCCAGTCTAGAGGATCACTGGGAACGCCAATACCGCGACCATTTAGCAAAAGTGTATGGCAAGGTGCTTCAATCCATGTCTGGAATCCATTACAACATGGAGCTGGGTGCTAACCTTGTGACTGCTCTTTTTGAAGAAAGTGACTATACCTCTCTAATCGCCTTTAAAAACGACCTCTACCTCAAATTAGCTCAAAACTTCCTACGTTTTCGTTGGTTATTGACTTATTTGTATGGGGCTTCGCCAATAGCAGAGCAGGGATTTCTTGACAAACCACTTGATAAGCCTGTTCGCTCACTCCGCAATAGTCACCTTGGCTATGTTAATCATGACGACATTCAAGTATCCTACCAAAGCCTTGAACGTTATATTTCTGACATTGAACATTATGTCAATTCTGGTCAGCTCATTGCTGAAAAAGAATTTTACTCAGCTGTCCGACTTCGTGGCAGCAAACACAATCGCGATTATTTAAAAAAAGGCATTACTTACCTTGAGTTCCGTTGTTTTGATATCAATCCTTTTGACCATCGCGGCATCACCCAAGAAACACTTGATACGGTGCACCTTTTCGCCTTGGCACTTCTTTGGTTAGATGATAGCTTTGCTATTGACCAAGATATTGCTGACGCAAAAGCGCTTAATGACCGCATCGCTCTTAGCCACCCACTTGAGAAATTGCCACAAGAAGCACCTGCTGACCTTATCCTTTCTGCCATGCAAGCAGTCGTTGAACACTTTGATTTGCCAGAGCATTATCACACCCTACTCGAAAATGTCAAAGCACAGATTGAACACCCTGAATTGACCATTGGTGGACGTTTAGTGACAGAAATTGACCACCTCTCTTTGGAAACATTTGGGCAAGAAAAAGGGCAAGCCTATCACGACTATGCTTGGCATGCTCATTATGCCCTCAAAGGCTATGAGAATATGGAGCTTTCCACTCAATTATTACTTTTTGATGCCATTCAAAAGGGAGTAAACGTTAATATTCTTGATGAAAATGACCAGTTTCTCAAACTTTGGCATGGTGACCATGTTGAATACGTCAAAAATGCCAATATGACTGCCAAAGATAATTACATTACACCACTTGTCATGGAAAATAAGGTAGTCACGAAGAAATTGCTAGCACAAGCAGGCTTCCCAGTCCCAGCTGGACAAGAATTCGACGACAAAGATACCGCTCTCCGCTATTTTTCACAAGTCAAAGACAAGGCTATCGTTGTCAAACCAAAATCGACTAACTACGGACTAGGTATCTCAATTTTCAAAGAATCTGCTGACCTTGCTTCTTACCAAAGCGCTCTAGACATTGCCTTTGCTGAAGATGACACGATTTTAGTTGAAGAATTTATCTCTGGAACTGAATATCGCTTCTTCGTTCTTGATGGTAAATGCGAAGCGGTGCTTCTGCGAATTGCTGCTAACGTGGTTGGTGATGGTACACACACGATTGCGGAATTGGTTGACCTTAAAAATCAAAATCCACTCCGTGGCTACAATCACCGTTCACCACTTGAAATCATTGAACTAGGCGACATTGAACGCCTCATGTTAGAGCAACAAGGATACACACCAGATGACATTCTCCCTGAAGGTGTCAAGGTTGATTTACGCCGTAACTCTAACATTTCAACTGGCGGTGATTCCATTGACGTTACCGAAGCCATGAACAAATCTTATCAACAACTAGCAGCTCAAATGGCTAGCGCTATCGGTGCTTGGGTTTGTGGGGTAGATTTGATTATTCCTGACGAAAATCTCAATGCTAGTAAAGAAGAGCCAAACTGCTCGTGTATCGAGCTGAATTTCAATCCAGCAATGTACATGCACACTTATTGCCACGCAGGAAAAGGGCAAGCATTGACACCAAAAATCCTAGCAAAACTCTTCCCAGAAATCTAAAAAAATTTCTATCACACCTGTAAATAAAAAATCTGTCTCAAAGTACAGTCATTACTTGTCATCAAGCACCATTTTGCGATAAAATAAATACAAAATCAGATAGAAATGGACTGACTAACATTATGCCACGTTATGGTAGACCTCCAAGAGGTGGAAACGGTATTTTCACCGCTATTATCGGAGTTATTATTCTTATTGCTTTGCTTGAGAGCCTTTTAGAAATCATTTTACCTATTGTTCTTATTGCAGGGGTTGGATATGGTGTTTATTATTTGGCAACCAAGCAGACACGACTTGAAAAAGTCAATACCGAACAACGTTTACAAGATTTAAAAGATAGTATTAGACTGGCTGACCGCCAAGTTAAACTTTTGGATAATTACCTTGATGAAAAAGATTACACGCAATATGTTGTCGTTGCGCGCCAGCTATTGCCCAAAATCCGCAACATCAAAACTGAAGTCACTGACTTAAAATCTAAAATGGACCTCAAAATCTCTAAACGTATCCTTCAGAAAGCAGAGAGTGTTGAGGAAGATATCTTGTTACAACTGGAAAAATTGGACGTTTCACCAGCAACACCGCAAGCTTCAGGTGAAGAAAAAGAATTGCTTCAATACGCTCCCGAGTTGACCAAGCTTTACAACAACATTCAAAAAGACCACTTAACCATTCTGGAAAAGATTGAAAATGCGGATAACAAAGAAGAATTAACCGCCCTTCACGAAGCAGACATGGAACGTTTTCGAGATATTTTAGAGGGTTATCTCAAAATCAAAAAATCTCCAAAAGATTATTACAATGCCGAGGAACGTTTGGCACAGGCCAAAACAGCTATGGAAAAATTTGACTTGGCATTAGACGAAACATTGAGAAAACTGAACGAAAGTGATTTAAAAGACTTTGATATTAGCCTTCGTATGATGGCTGACGATGACACAAACTTATAATGTTGCCTTGCACATAAAGGAGAATTCTAATGGCTGATACTTTCAACTTTGATATTGATAAAATCGCTGAAAATGCGATTACAAAAACAGATAAAACAACTGAAATTATTGTTTCAAGCGACACCAGCTCAACAGGACAAGTCTCATTCTACGACAAATTGTCACCTGAACAACAATCAGCAATTACAGCTAAAGCACCTGCTTTGATCGATAATTTCGTTGCTGACCAAAATGCTCTTCTTGATTTTGGAACATCAGCTGTTGAGGAAGTCAACACGACTGTCAATCGCATTTTGTCAGAGCAAAAGAAACTTGAAATTCCTCAAGTAGATGAATTGCTCAAAAACACCAACCGCGAACTAAACGGCTTTATCGCCAAATACAAAGATGCTAAACCTGCTGAGCTTGAAAAGAAACCAAATTTCTTGCAAAAACTTTTCAAACAAGGTAAAGACACTTTGCAAGAATTCTATTTTGATTCGCAAAATATTGAACAAAAAATGGATGGCATGGCTGCCGCTGTTGTCAAACAAGAAGAAACCTTAGCACGTAACATTGTCTCTGCTGAAATGCTTATTGAGGACAATAACAAATCTATCGAAAATCTTGTCGGTGTCATTGCTTTCATCGAAGCCGCTCAAACCGAAGGCGCCAACCGTGCTAGCCAATTGCAAAATGAAATTACTACACTTGATAGCGCAACGCCTGAATACCAAACAAAATCAGACGAATTGGCACGCATGACCGAAGTCATCAATACATTGGAACAACAACACACCGAATACCTCAGTCGCCTTTATGTCGCTTGGACAACAACGCCACAAATGCGCAACATGGTTAAAGTGTCATCAGATATGCGTCAAAAACTTGGCATGCTACGTCGCAACACCATTCCGACAATGAAATTGTCAATTGCCCAACTCGGTATTCTACAACAATCGGTCAAATCTGGCGTAACTGCTGATGCTATTGTCAATGCTAATAACGCTGCGCTTCAAATGCTTGCTGAAACAAGCAAAGAAGCCATTCCAATGCTTGAACGCACAGCACAAAGCCCAACCGTTTCAATCCAATCCGTGACCGCACTTGCTGAAAGCCTCGTCGAACAAAATAACGGCATTATTGCTGCAATCGACAACGGTCGACAACAGCGTGCTCAACTCGAAGCAGCCGTTGTTAAATCTGCTGAGACAATCAACGATTCTGTTAAAATTCGTGACCAAAAAATCATCGAAGCTCTCCTCAACGAAGGTAAAGAAAGCCAAGAAAATGTTAAAAAGAAAGACATCACACCAGAAAACGACTAAGAGAATCGACTAGTATAATGCGAGCAACTCGCTATCAACTAACTGCAACATCATAAAAATTACCAACTGCCTTGCTCCTCACTTTAAGGAATAGGGCAGTTTTACTTTTCCAAACAAACTACCAGACTTAAAGCCCTAATTTTCTCCCAGATGATTACGCTTTTACCAACCACAATACTAGCCCATCAAATTTGCTTTGTGTTATAATGTTCTTATGGATAAACTTATAAAATCAATTTCAAAATCTGGTTCTTTCCGTGCTTATGTGCTTAATAGCACTGAGACGGTTAGATCTGCACAAGAAAAACATCAGACACTTTCTAGCTCTACTGTTGCCCTAGGTAGAACGCTTATTGCCAATCAAATCCTAGCTGCCAATCAGAAAGGAGACAGCAAAGTAACCGTCAAAGTTATTGGTGATAGCTCACTTGGTCACATTATCTCTGTGGCTGATACTAAAGGACATGTCAAAGGCTATATTCAAAATACTGGCGTTGATATTAAGAAAACCGCTACTGGCGAAGTCATGGTTGGACCATTCATGGGTGCTGGTCAATTCGTTGTCATCACAGACTACGGTACAGGTAACCCTTACACTTCTTCAACACCACTTGTCTCAGGTGAAATCGGTGAAGATTTGGCTTTTTATTTGACTGAATCTGAACAAACACCTTCTGCCGTTGGGCTTAACGTTCTTCTTGACGACAATGACAAGGTCGAAGTTGCTGGTGGCTTTATGTTGCAAGTCCTTCCAGGTGCTTCTGAAGAAGAAATCAACCGCTATGAAAAACGTATCCAAGAAATGCCTGCTATTTCAAAACTTTTGGAATCTGACGACCACGTTGAAGCTCTTTTAAAAGCAATCTATGGCGAGGATGAGTACAAAGTCCTTGCTGAAGAAGAAATCGGCTTTAATTGTGATTGTTCACGTGAACGTTTTGAAGCTGCTCTTGTCACTCTTGGCAAAGAAGAACTCAAAGCCATGAAAGACGAGGACCACGGTGCCGAAATCACTTGCCAATTCTGTGGTAAAACTTACAACTTCACCGAAAATGACTTGGAGGGATTAATCAATGACTAAACTCAGCTCATCATTTATGATTGGTGATGTTGAAATTCCTCACCGTACGGTGCTAGCACCCATGGCAGGAGTGACAAATTCTGCCTTTCGTACGATTGCAAAAGAATTTGGAGCGGGCTTAGTTGTCATGGAGATGATTTCTGAAAAAGGTCTCCTCTACAATAACGAAAAAACTCTTCACATGCTTCACATTGATGAAAATGAGCATCCAATGTCAATTCAATTATTTGGTGGTGACGCAGACGGACTTAAACGCGCAGCTGAATTCATCCAAGAAAATACCAAAGCTGACATCGTTGACATCAATATGGGCTGCCCTGTGAATAAGGTTGTCAAAAATGAAGCAGGCGCAAAATGGCTCAAAGACCCTGATAAAATTTATCACATTATCAATGAAGTCACTTCTGTTCTCGATATTCCATTGACTGTCAAAATGCGTACTGGCTGGTCAGATAGTGAGCTCGCTGTTGAAAATGCACTTGCTGCCGAATCAGCTGGAGTGTCTGCCCTTGCTATGCATGGACGTACACGTGAGCAAATGTACACTGGAACATGTGACCACGAGACACTTGCTCGTGTTTCAAAAGCCATTACCAAAATTCCATTTATTGGAAACGGTGATGTCCGTAACGTTCACGATGCTAAATACATGATTGAAGAAATCGGTGTTGATGCCGTTATGGTTGGACGCGCAGCCATGAACAATCCATACATCTTCACTCAAATCAATCATTACTTTGAAACAGGCGAAGAACTGCCAGACCTTCCATTTGTCAAAAAATTGGACATCGCAGAAGATCACCTCAAACGTCTCATCGACCTCAAAGGTGAAAAAATCGCTGTCCGTGAATTCCGTGGTTTAGCCCCACACTACCTCCGTGGTACCGCTGGCGCTGCCAAAATCCGTGGAGCCGTCTCACGCGCAGAAACTATTGACGAAGTCAAAGAAATCTTTAACAGCTTACGATGATTGGGAAATTTCACCGATAACAAACCCAAAAACAGCTACTAAGTTAAACTTAGCAGCTGTTTTTATTTTATTATTAAGCAATATCAAATTTGAGTTTCCCTTTAGAAACGCCGATTTTAAGGGTATTTCCACTTGCCAATTCGCCTGATAGAATAAGCTCTGATAATTCATCTTCAACTTTATCTTGCAGAGTACGGCGAAGCGGACGAGCTCCCATTTCTGGGTCGTATCCAATTTCGGCTAAATATTTCAATGCTGATGGTTGGAATTTTAGCGTAATATCTTTTTCAGCTAGTGTCGCAATCAATGGTTTAACCATGATTTTCACGACATCACGCATATTTTCTTGAGTTAAGTTGTGGAAAACAACCTTTTCATCAATACGGTTGATGAATTCAGGTCGGTAAGCTTTTTTGAGTTCTTCCATGATGCGTTTTTGCATTGCCTCATAATCATGAGCCATATCACGCGCACCAAAACCAACTGTCTTTTCATCACGCAAAGCGGTTGCCCCAAGATTTGATGTCATGATGATAATCGTGTTTGAAAAATCAACTTTACGACCACGACTATCCGTCAGCACACCGTCATCCAACACTTGGAGAAGCACATTGAAAATATCTGGGTGGGCTTTTTCAACTTCGTCAAATAGAAGCACAGAATAAGGTTTGTTGCGAACTTTTTCAGTCAATTCGCCACCTTCTTCGTAACCGACATATCCTGGAGGAGCTCCGTTAAGACGACTCGCCGCAAATTTTTCCATATACTCAGACATATCAAAACGGATAAGAGCAGATTCATCATCAAATAGCAGTTCTGCTAGTGCTTTAGCCAACTCTGTTTTACCAACACCCGTTGGACCCAAGAACATAAACGACCCAATCGGACGTTTGCCTGTACGAATGCCCGCTTGATTACGACGAATAGCACGACTAATCGCTGAAATAGCTGAATCTTGGCCAATCACACGCTTATGGAGTTCTTTTTCAAGGTTCAAGTATTTCTTACTATCTGCCTGTGTCATTTTCTCAACAGGAATACCTGACAAACGACTGAGCGTTGCCATAATATCATCTTCTGTCACAGCAGTTGGTTTACGATTTGGCTTCTTGCGTGACTCTTTCAGCAATTTCGTTGCCAATTTGAAATCACCTTCCAAAATAGCTTTATCAGCAGGTGTCAAAGTAGCTGGCGCTTCTTTTTTCACCAAACCTTGAACCGTTGCACTTGCTTCATCAAGCAAATCAATCGCTGAGTCAGGAAGATTTTTACTTGTCAAATAGCGATGCGCAGCTTTGACAGCCGTTAAAACAGCTTCGTCAGAAATCACCACATTATGAAAATCTTCATATGATTTCTTTAACCCAAGCAAGATTTGGTAAGCATCTTCAACACTTGGTTCTTCAATGGTAATCTTAGCAAAACGGCGAGAAAGCGCCGCATCTTTTTCAAGATGTTTTTGATATTCTTCTTGCGTTGTCGCACCAACCATATGAAGCGTACCACGCGCAAGCGCTGGTTTTAGAATATTAGCCGCATCCAAAGTGCTGTCAATTCCAGAGCCTGAACCCATAATCGTATGCACTTCGTCAATGAAAAGAATAATATGACCGTCTTCCTCAATATCTGAGATGATTTGGTTCATGCGTTCTTCAAAATCACCACGGAATCGCGTACCAGCCACAACGCTCATCATATCAAGCTCTAAAACACGCATGTCTTGGAGTTCATACGGAATCGCACCATTGACAATTCGCTGTGCCAAACCGTAAGCAAGAGCCGTTTTACCAACACCAGCTTCCCCTACTAAAACTGGATTGTTTTTCGTTTTGCGACTAAGCACCTGCACCATACGAGAAATTTCTTTTTCACGACCGATAACAGGTTCTAATTTTCCTTGACCTGCCATCTCTGTCAAATCACGCGTGAAATCTGACAAATCCCCCGCTGTTGACTGTGGTTTCATCATTTCAGAAAAAGCACCGCCCATTGTCGCTTTTTTCGGCTTACGAAGCCCATGAATAGCCTTGATATTTTCCTTTGTAAAACCAGCATTACGTGCCAAACTCTTACGCAAATCAATCAAACGAGCAGCGTCACCGTCTTCTTTATTTTTAAAACCAGCAACTTCTAGCAAACGTGTGGCAAATAAATCAAGGTTTAACAACATCGCATAAAGCACGTGTTCTGTCCCGATTTCGTTACCGCCAGTCACCTGACAAATAGACTCAGCAAATGCTAAAACGTCACTAAGAGCTTTAGATTGTTCTACAAAATGAACTCTGTCAACGTCCGTTAACGGTGATTTCCCAATGGCTAAAACAGCTGCCGCTTCATATTCTTCATAGGCGATTTTAGTTTGGTATTCCGCAAATGTTAGCCCTGCGACTGAGTCATGGATAGCAACCATAGCTAAAAGGACGTGCCAACTTTCTAAATATGGGCTTTCAAAACGCGCTGCTTGGTATTGAGCAACACTGAAAACCTCTTGCATTTTTATCGAATACTCACTCATAAATGGAATCCTTTTCTATCTAATCTTTGTAAAATTTTCCGCAACATACGTGCCCTAATCTCTGGAGCATCTTTGCCAAGAACATCATCCGAAGCTGTTGCTAAAATCAAATTTCCTTCACGTTCAGTAATGATTTTTTCATCAAACAGCAACTGAATCAAATCCGTGAAAACCTGCTCACTAATACGTTCACCAATGTTTGCCATAAGATTACCAAACATTTGATGTTGATCTGAAAAACGCACTCTGGCAATGCGGATATAACCTCCGCCACCACGTTTACTTTCGACAGTATAACCACGACTTTCCGTGAAACGCGTTTTAATCACATAATTAATCTGGCTAGGAACAACTTGAAAGGTATCTGCCAAGTTTGACCGCTTAATTTCGGCAATACCTGATTGGGCAAGTAATTGCTTAATGTATTCTTCAATACTATCAGATGTATTTTTTGCCATTAGCTTCCTCCTTTTCAAGATTAATGACCATTTCCAAATAGACTATCTTTGACTATAACTGACTATCATTATAACAAAAATATCCTTTTTAGGGGAAAATAAGCCCTACTAATTTAGATAAATTTAATATCATCATCTCAAGTTTCATAAAAATAAAGTCAATCACACCAATCCAGTATATTGAGCAAGTAAGAATTGAGTGCATTAACCCATTGTGTACGCTTTGGCAACTCCCCTAATCGCTTGCGAAAGAATGTGCGTTAGCGTATTGTACCAAGTTTTTCTTTTAATTATCGTGCGCAACATAGTAAATCTTGTTGTAATTCACTTTAGCACAGCTATACGTAAAAAATGGATAGAGAAGCATTTTGATGATATTGAAAAATAGTTGTCCTTCTCTGAGACATTGCAAAGTTGTAAGCGATGATAAAAAGTACCTTAGCTTTGGCCGGCAAGGTGCTTTTCTTGTACTCAGATATTACTCTGAAATTCTCCTTGCTGTTGTTATAGCATGAGCTAACATCTCTTGTCAAAGAAAGGCACTCAAATAGTCAATCACACCAATCATGATACTATTTTCAGCCTAAAACAATCACCGAAAGACAGATTTTGGTTGTGTTTGCTCAAGAGATAGGATACAATAAAATCTGTAACAAATGAAAGGTTTCAAGTAAATGAACTATATTATTACATTTTTGATTTCCATGCTTCCTCTTGTAGAACTTCGTGGCGCTGTTCCTTATGCAATCGCCACTGGTATTCCAATGTGGCAAGCACTTATTATCGGCGTTGTCGGTAATATGCTCCCCATCCCAATTATCTTCTTCTTCGCACGTCGTGTGCTTGAATGGGGAGCAGATAAACCAGTTATCGGTGGTTTCTTTACTTGGTGTTTGAAAAAAGGTCACAGCGGTGGTAAAAAACTAGCTGCGACTGCTGGTAACCGTGGACTATTTATCGCCTTATTACTCTTTGTTGGTATCCCCATTCCTGGAACAGGAGCCTGGTCCGGAATATTAGCCGCATCAATCCTCGATTGGAACTTCAAACAAAGCGTCGTTGCAGTTATGCTCGGGGTTATCCTCGCAGGACTAATCATGGGAACACTAACAATTCTCGGCTTAGGAGCATTTAGCTAAAAAAGAGCTTAGGAAGCAAACCAAGCTCTTTTAATGTTGTTTTTTATCAACTGTTAGCAAGATTTCTCAAGCATACAAAACCACCTGAGATTTCTATCTCAGATGGTTATTTTATTAGCAAGCTATTCTTATTTGTTAAGTGCTGCTGCCATTGTTGCTGCAACTTCTGATTCAAAGTCGTTAGCTGCTTTTTCGATACCTTCACCAACTTCAAAGCGAGCAAAAGTGATAACTTTAGCATTTACTGAATCAAGGTATTGTTCAACAGTTTTGCTGTCATCCATGATGTAAACTTGTGCAAGAAGTGTGTATTGTTGGTCAACTTTAGTGTTATCAAGCATGAAGCGATCCATTTTACCAGGGATGATTTTATCCCAGATTTTTTCTGGTTTGCCTTCTGCTTTTAGTTCTGCCTTGATATCTTCTTCAGCTTGAGCGATTACTTCATCAGACAATTGTGATTTAGAACCGAATTTCAAGTGTGGAAGAGCTGGTTTGTTAACCATTGCACGTGATTCGTTATCTTGATCGATTTTGTGGTTCATTTGAGCTAATTCATCGTGAATGAATTCTTGATCAAGTTCTTCGTATGAAAGAACTGTTGGTTTCATAGCTGCAACGTGCATTGAGATTTGCTTAGCAAGAGCTTCGTCGCCACCTTCAATAACAGTTACAACACCGATACGTCCACCGTTGTGTTGGTATGCACCAAAGTGTTGATCATCAGTTTTTTCGATAAGAGCGAAACGACGGAATGAAATTTTTTCACCGATAGTCGCAGTTGCATTAACATAAGCTGCTTCTAAAGTTTCACCTGAAGTCAAAGTAACTTTAAGTGCTTCTTCGTTATCAGCAGGTTTTTGTTCAGCGATAGCTTTAGCTGTTTCTTTAACCAATTCAACGAATTGTGCGTTTTGAGCAACGAAGTCAGTTTCAGCGTTAACTTCAACAACTGCTGCAACGTTACCGTCAACATAAAGGCCAGTCAAACCTTCAGCGGCTACGCGGTCAGCTTTTTTAGCTGCTTTAGCCATACCTTTTTCGCGAAGCAATTCAATTGCTTTTTCCATGTCACCATCAGTTTCAACAAGTGCTTTTTTAGCGTCCATGACACCAGCACCTGATTTTTCGCGCAATTCTTTTACTTGAGCTGCAGTAATTGCCATTTTTTATGTCCTCCAGGATTTTTTTGTTTTCCAAAATAATAAAAACGAGACAGAGCGGTTTGCTTTCTGCCCCGTTTTAAAGCATATCAAAGACTGTTAAGCCTTAAAATCTTATTCGTTGTCGCCTTCTACAACTTCAACAATTTCTTCGATTGAGTCAGCTTGTGCTTCTGATGCAAAATCAACATCTGCATCTTCACCTTGACGTCCTTCGATAACAGCATCAGCCAATTTAGATGTAATCAATTTAACGGCACGGATAGCGTCATCGTTTGCTGGGATGATAACATCGATATCATCTGGATCAGCGTTTGTATCAACCATTGCAACAACAGGGATACCAAGTTTTTTAGCTTCTTTAACAGCGATTTGTTCTTTGTGTGGATCAACAACGTACATTACGTCTGGGATACGAGGCATATCTTCGATACCACCCAAGAATTTTTCAAGACGAGCACGTTGTTTGTTAAGAAGAGCAACTTCTTTCTTAGGAAGAACTTCAAAAGTTCCATCTTCTTCCATGCGTTTGATTTCTTTCAAACGAGCGATACGTTTTTGGATAGTATCCCAGTTTGTAAGAGTTCCACCCAACCAACGGTGGTTGATGTAGTATTGACCAGCACGTTCTGCTTCTTCTTTAACAGCATCAGCAGCTTGCTTTTTAGTACCAACAAACAAGATAACAGCGTCGTTAGCAGCTGCATCACGAACGAATTCGTAAGCTACATCAGCCATTTTTACAGTTTGTTGAAGGTCAATAACGTGGATACCGTTACGTTCTGTGAAGATGTATTTAGCCATCTTAGGGTTCCAGCGACGAGTTTGGTGACCAAAGTGAACACCAGCCTCAAGAAGTTGTTTCATTGAAATTACTGCCATGAGTAGTTTCTCCTTTTTTATAATGTTTTTTCCTCTCCCAGACTTCATCTTGCAAACCCACCCATAAAGAGCAACAGGTTCACAATACATCCAGAATGAGTATTTGTTGCATAAAACAACTGTTATAGTTTACCATAAAACCTCTATTTTGACAAGTCAAATGCAACCTTAAAAAGCTTTTCTTTAAAGTATTTTGGCACTACCTCCTATCATTAAATCTCTGCCATGATAAATTCTTATTCCCTTATCCTTATCACAAAAACAAAAGCCCGACTCTGTCGGGCTTTTGGCGTAAACACATTATATATAAAGGCGGTAGACGGATTTGAACCGACGATCAAGCTTTTGCAGAGCCGTGCCTTACCACTTGGCTATACCGCCATAACAAATAATATTCTACCTTAAAATCTAAGCGGCGTCAAGTAAATTTCTTAAATTCTGAACTTATCGACCAATTCTATTTCCCTTGTAAAATACGGCATTTATGCTATAATACTAAAAATCTTTGGAGGTGTTTTATGAAAAAACTAAGTCCTAACAGTCATATTCGCGTACTCAGCCCGTCAGATTCAATTGCTCGCTTGGGTGGATTTGAAGCCAATCTTTCTGCCAAAGAAACGTTAGAAAATCTAGGATTTCGTGTGTCATTTTCAGAGCATTACTTAGAATCTGATATGCTCTATTCTTCTTCAATCAAGAGCCGTATTGCTGATTTGCACGCTGCTTTTGCTGATGACTCTGTTGATGCTATTCTGGCTACGATTGGTGGTTTTAATTCTAACGAACTATTGCCTTATCTTGACTACGACTTAATTGCCAAACACCCTAAAATTATCTGTGGGTATTCGGATTCGACAGCTTTTTTGAATGCTATTTTTGCTAAAACTGGAAACCTCACTTACATGGGACCGTCATATTCTAGTTTTAAAATGAAAGAAGGTCAAGATTACCAAAGCAAGGCTTGGTTAAACGCTATGACAAAATCAGCTTATGACCTTGTTCCAAGTCAAGAGTGGTCAAGCGACCCTTGGTATGACCCAACACAACCACGTCATTTTATGCCAACAGAATGGAAAATTTACAACGCAGGGAAAGCTTCTGGCACCATTATTGGTGGAAATTTATCTACTTTTGGACTTCTTCGCGGAACACCTTACGCCCCTCAAGTCAACGATTATGTCCTTTTCTTAGAAGAGGCAGAAGAAGATGACTATCATGAGTTTGACCGCAATTTAGCAGCCATTTTACAAGCTTACCCCAATCCAAAAGCGGTGCTTATCGGACGCTTCCCAAAGGAATGCCAAATGACACCCGAAATATTAACCTATATCCTAGACAAGCACCCACTTCTTAAAACCATTCCTGTCATGTATGACCTTGATTTTGCCCACACTCAGCCACTCTTTACAATCACTATCGGCGCACAAGCAAGCATTGACACTGACACTTTAAGCATTCACATCGAGGAATAAATACCCTAAAAAAGAATAATTAAAATATTTTCATTTGCAGATTTACAAATAAAGCGATTTCATCAATTCCTCTGCTAAAATGAGGTTATAATCTATGGAGGAAATCTACTATGCTGAAACGCTTATTTAATTTATTACCTATTCTTATCTTTTTGCTTTTGCCACTTATTTAATAAGCAACTCTTAATAATAAACTTTAAAATAATCTCTTTTCATGACACAAAAAAGCCAAGCAAAAATGCTCAGCTTCAAACTTTTTCAACAAATCACCAAATGATAACGCGGTCTTCTGGTGCGCGCCACATTGGGTCACCTGCTTTGATGTCAAATTCTGTGTGGAATTCATCAAAGTTTGTCAATGTAACATTGGTACGAAGTTTTCCTGGTGCATGAACGTCAATGCTTGCTAACATTTGCATATATTCATCACGCGCTTTCATGCGCCAAATCGTTGCAAAGTTGATGAAGAAATCACGTGCTGAGAAATCCTCGTCTTGTTTTGCGGCTTCGAGTGCACAAGCCACACCACCAAGGTCAGCCACATTTTCAGAAACGGTTAATTTACCATTGACTTTCGCACCATATGAATCTAAACCGTCAAATTGGTCAACGATTTTATCCGTACGTTCTGTAAAGGCTTGGTAATCTGCTTCTTTCCACCAGTTATTGAGGCTACCATGTTCATCAAATGATGCACCGTTGGTATCAAAAGCATGTGAAATTTCATGGGCAATAACCGCACCAATACCACCATAGTTAGCAGATGAACTTTGTTCTAAACTGTAAAATGGGGCTTGTAAGATCGCCGCTGGAAAGACAATCTGATTTTGTTGTGGGTCATAGTAAGCATTAACCATATGGGCAGGCATATGCCATTCACTACGGTCAACAGGCTTGTTCCATTTGCTCCAGCTATGTGCGATTGAAATTTTAGCAAGGTTTTGCGCATTTTCAACTAATGACAACGAGTCATCAATGATTTTCTTAGCATAAGTTTCTGGCAATTTTTCAGGATAACCAATGTGTGGTGTAATGACGTTTAATTTAACAATGGCTTTATCACGTGTTTCTTTTGCTAACCAATCTGCTGACGTCAAACGTTTCTTGTAAACATCAATCATTGTCGCTACTTTATGTTCCACATCGGCTTTGGCTTCTGGAGAGAATTTTTGCCCAGCATACCAAAGACCAAGTGCTTGGTTATAAGGGCCCGAAGCTAAATAGTAAGATGCTTTTTTCTTATCCATAGCTTGTGGTGTCCCTGAAAGCGCACGACCATAAGCACCTGAAAGCACACGAATGTCATCTGTTAAGTAACCGTTAAACGCCCCCGTAGCTGATAAAACCAAATCCGCCTTTAGCAAATCCCAGTTCTTTTCTGAATAATAGTCAGCAGCAAACTCTGTCCAGAAACGTTCTTCAGGAACAATCACTTTATCAGGAATTTCTCCCAAAATTTGCGTGAAAATAGCATCCAAAGGCAATTCTGGTGCTAATTTTGTAAAATCAGCCCAATCATATGGGTGATAAAGTTTGACGTATTCAGAAGATTCTTCACGTGACAAAACATATTTAGCGACTTTGGCATCTAATGTAATCACCTTGTCAAGCAAGTCTTTCGTTTCTTCAGCTGAAAAACCAAATTTTGGCAATAATTCTTCTTGCATTTGGCGCCAGATAGCTAGTAATTCTTTACCTTTTTCATTATCTTCGGCATAGTAAGTCGTATCAGGCAAGATTGTTCCAGGAGCTTCTGCCCAAAGAACATTGAGCTGCGCATTCATGAAATCTGGGGCAACACCAAGCGGAAATTCATTTGGTTTTCCTGCCATTTCAAAATCTGCAATTTTGCCTGCAAATTCAGCAAAAGAATCCAAGTTTTTGTATTCTTCAATCAATGGAAGAACTGGTGCGACACCAACTTCTTCACGTTTATCATAATCTGAAGTCATACGATGAAACTTGATATAGTTTTGTAAAATACTATCCTCTGGTACATCTTCGCCGCTAAGCCATTTATCTGTTGTTGCCAACATTAAATCTTCAATCTCATCGGCTAAATCTGAAAAACCACCTGTACGTGGTTTATCATCAGGAATAACGGCTGTTTTTTCCCATTCGCCATTGACAGCATCATAAAAATCGTCTTGATATCGAGTCATAAAAAATCTCCTTTAATCTATTAGAACCATTTTATCAAAAAAAGGTGAGAATAGCAGATATAAAGCACATTTGTCAGAAATTAAATAACAGACTTTCTGACACTTTTTTGCTATACTTAGAGCAAGGAGGCAACTATGACTAAAAAACATTATAATTGGGCAACCCTGGGAACTGGTGTCATTGCTAATGAATTAGCGCAAGCACTTCAACAACAAGGGCGAAAACTCTATTCTGTTGCTAACCGCACTTATGATAAGGGGCTAGCTTTCGCTGAAAAATATGGCATTGACAAAGTTTATCAAACTATTGATGAGGTATTTGACGACCCTAACGTAGATATTATTTACATCTCAACGCCACACAATACACACATTAACTTTTTGCGTAAAGCCCTAGCAAACGGCAAACACGTTTTATGTGAAAAGTCAATTACGCTTAACGCTGACGAATTGGACGAAGCTATCAAGCTAGCTGAAGAAAATCACGTCATTTTAGCAGAAGCCATGACCATTTTCCATATGCCAATTTACCGCAAACTTTCAGAAATCATTGCGACTGGAAAACTCGGTGGATTGAAGCTCATTCAAATGAATTTTGGCAGCTACAAAGAATACGATATGACAAACCGTTTCTTTAATCGTCAGTTAGCTGGCGGTGCACTTCTTGATATTGGTGTCTATGCTCTTTCTTTTGTCCGTTGGTTTATGACATCAACGCCGACTCAAATTGCTTCCCAAGTAAAATTAGCTCCGACAGGAGTCGATGAACAAGCTGGGATTTTGCTAACTAACAGCCAAGGCGAAATGGCAACTCTGACGTTAAGCCTTCACGCCAAACAACCAAAACGTGGAACAATCGCCTACGGTAAAGGTTATATCGAACTTTACGAATACCCTCGTGGGCAAAAAGCGGTGATTACCTATACCGAGGACGGACATCAAGAAGTCATCGAAGCTGGAAGTACCGCACTCGCTCTTTCCTACGAAGTCGCTGACATGGAAAATGCCGTTTCTGGTCAAGAAAATGCCATGCACCTCGACTACACCAAAGACGTCATGGACATTATGACAAAACTCCGCAAAGACTGGAACCTCACTTACCCAGAAGAAGAATGACAACACACAAAATGAGCAGGGAAATCTCCCCGCTCTTATATTTTCACCCAACAGATTCGCCTCAAAGTGCTATAATAAGCCTTAAAGAGAGAGTTAGAAGGGGATAAAATGGAAACGACACATACCAACCGAAAAAATGTGATTATTCGTTATGCTTGTTTAGTACTATTTATCATCCTTATGGGTATTGACATCTTTTTGGGAAAATCGTTGTCTAGCGGAGTATCTAAACTGCTTATTTGCACATCATGTCTTGCTATTCTTGGCATGATTATCGCTGGTTATCGGTATGAATGTGATAAGTTTGCCCAAACAGACGACTTGACGCGTATCAGAACGCTCGGTGTTTCCATTAATCCACATAGCCGTCTTGGAAAAATCAGCTACGGTTTAGCCATTGTATTGATAATTACCATTCTGGTCATTATCCTGCTTACTTGATAAATTTTCTTGATAAATGGCAAGTGTTTGATAAGGTTTTAAAGTGATTTTTTCAGAAAGGTTTGTTTCTGGATAATTGCTTAACAAAACTTGTCCTGACTGATAAGCTTCTGGCAAATCAAGCTCAACTTCTTTAGCAAAAAAATTATTCAACACCAACAACTGTTTTCCGTCAAAATGACGTTCAAACGCATAAATATAAGAATTATCTTGATAAGCTGACTGATAACTTCCTTCCGCAATAATTGGTAAGTCTTTTCTAAGACGAATCAATTGTTGATAGAAAGTGAAGATTGGTCCGCTTTTTTCATTTTCAACATTAATGTCACGATACGTTTTACCAACTTTCAACCATGGTGTGCCTGTTGAAAATCCCGCATTCTCTGAAGCATCCCATTGCATCGGCGTACGGCTATTGTCACGTGATTTTGCTTGAATAATGGCAAATGCTTCCGCTTCTGTCTTGCCTGATGTCAGTAATTCTTGGTAAGCATTTAAACATTCAACATCAACATAATCAGCCATGCTGTCATAATCTGGATCGAGCATACCAATTTCTTCGCCCATGTAAATATATGGTGTACCACGAGACAAATGAATAGCTGCCGCTAACATGGTCGCTCCCTCATTACGGAAGTTTTTAACATCTATGAAACGATTAATCGCACGAGGTTGGTCATGATTATTCCAGAAAAGTGCTGACCAGCCACCACCCTCACTCATTTTTTCCCCCCAAGTGTGGAAAAGGGTTTTTAATTCTTCAAAATCAAATGATTTTAACGTCCATTTTTGACCATTTTCGTAGTCAACCTTAAGATGATGAAAATTGAAAACCATATCCAATTCATGACTGTCAGGGTTGCTATACTGGATACAATTTGGAATGTCTGTAAAGCTCATTTCACCAACCGTCATGCTATTGTCATCTTGACCAAATGTCGCTTGATTTAACATTTTCAAATAATCGTGCGCAATCGGACGGTCTGTGTATTCAGGTTTACCATCAAAAGCAGTATTATCTTTCAGCTCTTCATCTTTACCAATTAGATTAATCACATCGAAGCGAAATCCCTTGACACCTTTTTCACGCCAGAAATTAACCACCTTGAACAATTCCTCACGCACATGCGGATTGCGCCAATTCAAGTCAGCTTGTGTAATGTCAAACAAATGCAAATAATATTTGCCAGTATCACCAAATGGTGCCCAAGCATTACCACCGAATTTTGAAACCCAATTCGTCGGCGTATCACGTAAAATGAAGAATTCTTGATAATATTTGCCCCCAGCTAAAGCTTTTTGGAACCATTCATGCTCTATTGAACAATGATTCAAAACCATATCAAGCATCAATTCAATACCATGTTCCTTAGCTTTTTGACTTAATTCTTCAAAATCAGCCATTGTCCCAAATAAGGGATTGACCGCTGTGTAATCTGAAATATCGTACCCATTATCACGTTGAGGACTTGGATAGAAAGGGTTGAGCCAGATGACATCAACACCTAATTCTTCCAAATAGGGTAATTTTTCAATAATCCCACGCAAGTCCCCTACGCCATTGCCTGTCGTATCTTTATAAGATTTTGGGTAAATCTGATAAACGACTTTTCTCTTATCAAATGCCAATTTTTGCTCCTTTATCACAATTTACTTGCTGTAAAAATCGCTTCCCCACGCGCAACATCACACGGCAATTCTCGCGTAACATCCGTCTGGAAATCATTTTGATTGGTCACAATAACAGGTGTCACCACAGGATAGCTAGCCGCTTGAATAGCTGCCATGTCAAAACTAATCAAAGCATCACCAACCGACACTCTATCACCTTGCTTAACATGAGCCGTAAAGCCGTCTCCGTCAAGATTTACCGTGTCCATACCGATATGCATCAGCAATTCAAGACCTTCATCTGAAACCAAACCAATCGCGTGTTTTGTTGGGAAAAGAACTGATACTACACCGTCAACTGGCGCAACCAATTCTCCTTCTGTCGGTTCAATCACAACACCTTGTCCCATAACACCTTGGGCAAAAACAGGGTCTGGTGCTTCACTCAAATTTTTAGCGCGTCCTGCAAGCGGACTTTGGATAGAAATCACTGTTCCTGCAGGCACTTCCGCATCCTTTTTAGCCTCAACAACTGCCTGAACTTGTGAATTTTCATCTGACTTCACTTCATCTTCAGCTTTTGTCAAGAAACCAACACGACGGAAAATAAATGTCAAAACAAATGGAATAACAATTGCAATCACCATATCAATGGCAAATAAGCCCATGTATTTTGCTTGAATCGAAAGAATACCTGGCAAACCACCGATACCAATCGCATTAGCCGTGATATTGAAACTTGTACAGAATAGCCCTGCAATACCTGAACCAATCATCCCTGCAACAAATGGGTAAACATACTTCAAGGTAACCCCAAAAAGTGCTGGTTCTGTGACACCAAGATAAGCTGAAATCGCTGCTGGCAATGAAATTTGAGCTTCACGTTCATCATGACGATTCATCACATAAAACGCCAAAACAGCAGAACCTTGAGCAATATTTGACAAAGCAATCATTGGCCAAAGCCCAGTACCACCAGCATCCGCAATCAATTGTGTATCAATCGCATTAGTCATGTGGTGTAAACCAGTAATAACAAGTGGCGCATAAAGTGCACCGAAGATAGCACCAAAGAGCCATTTCACAGGACCAGTCAATCCAGCAAGTACCACTGCCGAAATACCTTTACCAATTGTCCAACCAATCGGACCAAGCACCGTATGTGCCAAAATCAATGCTGGAATCAATGATAGAAACGGCACAAAAATCATCGAAATCACTTCTGGAATATGCTTACGCCAGAACCGTTCCAGGTAAGCCAAAGACAACCCTGCCAACAGCGCTGGAATAACTTGAGCTTGGTAACCAATCTTTTGAACCGTAAAGAAACCAAAATCCCAAGTCCAGTTTGCCGCAATTTCAGCAGCTGATGTGCTGGCAACATTATAAGCATTTAACAGTTGGTTTGGAGAAATCAAACAAATCCCCAGAACAATCCCCAGAATCTGGCTAGTTCCCATTTTACGTGTCACAGACCAGACGATTCCTACTGGTAAATAGTGGAAAATCGCTTCACCTGGCAGCCACAAAAATGAGTTCACACCAGACCAAAATTGAGAAACCTCAACAATCGTCTTACCATTCAATGCTGACCATTCAACACCTTCAAGAATATTACGAAAACCTAAAATCAAACCACCAACGATAATCGCTGGAATGATAGGTGTAAAAATTTCCGCCAACATTGCAAGCGCACGTTGTAACCAATTTTGATTTTTCTGCGCAGCTGATTTAGCCGCTTCTTTTGATACCCCTTCGATACCAGAAACCGCTGTAAAATCATTATAAAAAATAGGAACATCATTTCCGATAATTACTTGGAATTGCCCTGCATTTGTAAATGTCCCCTTAACCGCAGGGATGGCTTCCAAACGCTTAACATCCGCCTTACTCTCATCATTTAAAACAAAACGCATCCGCGTCGCACAATGCGTTACCGCCGCAATATTTTCTTTCCCGCCGATAGCTTCAAGCATTTCACGGGCATCTCTTTCAAATTTTCCCATATGTCTTCGGTAAAACCGACTCCTTTGTTAGTCTATAAATAGTTGCTAGCTTTATTTACAAGGTTATTGTAATCGTTTCCTATTTTGTCTGCAAGTTGTTTGCTGTAAATAAGCACATTTTTTCTTGATTTTTTCCAAGTCGTATGGTAATTTAAAAACAACTTTATAAAACTAAAGGAATTTCTCAACATAACTCATGAAAAAATACGAACAAATCTTTAAAGACCTTGAACACGATATTACCTCTGGCATTTACCAAGCTGGTGACTATCTCCCCACCGAAAACGAGCTAACCCAAACCTACCATATGAGCCGTGACACTATCCGCAAAGCGCTTAGTCTCCTTGCTGAAGCAGGGCTCATCCAGAAAATTCATGGTTCTGGCTCTCAAGTCATCAAACACGAGCAGATTGATTTTCCCGTTTCACAGCTCACAAGCTATAAAGAACTGGTCGATGCTCACCATATCAATTCCAAAACCAATGTCATTGCCATTGATAAACTTATCGTTGATGAAAAATTAGCTGCGCTGACAGGTTTCAAGAAAAATAACCTTGTCTGGCGAATCATTCGCCAACGTGTCGTTGACGGCACCGCTTCTGTCCTTGACATTGATTATTTAGACAAAAAAATCGTGCCAAATATGACACGAGAAATCGCCGAACAATCCATTTACGATTACCTTGAAAACCAACTCCACCTCATCATCGCTTTCGCTCAAAAAGAAATCACCATTGACCAGCTAACTGACCGTGACAAACTACTCCTTGACATCGGTGCCGAACACCACGTTGTCTCTGTCAAATCAAAAGTTTACCTCGCCAACAAACACCAATTCCAATTCACCGAAAGCAGACACAAACTCGAAAAATTCCGCTTCGTTGACTTCGCAACCCGAAAACCACAGTAACACGTGACACCTATTTGAGAATAAAAAAACGCAGTCTCTCCCATATCTCGAAAGTTTTGAAATACCTTGGATTTCCTGCTGAACTGTCAGCCCTACCACTCACAGCGCCTAAGGGGATTATCAAAAAGAAACTAGTTACAAATAATTATTGTTACTAGCCAATTTCAGAATGATTTGTGAACGAAGCGAGCACAAAAACGATACTTACTGCTGTTCACATAGCCTGAACCTAGAAATTGAAAAGCGAAAAAGCTAAGAAAGGCATTAAAAATTTTCTTCAATCAAAAAGCAGCTGGATATAAAATGTCCAGCTGCTTTTGCATTAATGTCGTAATCTGCGGTAAACATTTACCACCAATAAAAGCACGATTAGAATAAATATTACAAGGAATGGTGCAACCATCAAAGGTTTTACCTGAGAAGTAACACCATTAAGTGATTTTAAATTATTAATTTTGAAACTCGAACTATCAGCAGCAATTGTGAATGAAGAAGTAATATCAGTTTTTTCAGTACCATTTACAAGGTAGACCTTGGCATCTTTATTGTAAGTTAAACCAGTTGAAAGTGTATCTGATAATTCAAGATAGTATTCATCATACGAAGCAAGATTATCCGGTAATGTAGCAGTCAATTGGAAAGGTACTGAATCGTTAATATCGTAATCAGCAGAATCTTGCCAACCAGTAGTTTCACCAGTTGTATCGTTAATATCTTTTAGATTTTTCTCAACAGTTGGAACACTTGTCCTAGATTCTACAAATTTCATCTCCTATAATCGTGAATTTATCCGCTCACTTGTCGAAAGTAGACATTTCTCGCTTTTAACTGCAAAATTTAATAACAAATCGCCCTTAGGTAACAATGTATTACGAAGCACACATTAGTCACTCTTTATGTTCTCACAAGTTTATAACTACATGTTATAGTAGCATCAAAAAGCCTAACATAGACAACGGACCTAACCCCAAGAATTAGACAAGAATCTAACAATTGGGGTTAGGTTTATTATACGTGTTAGGCTTTTATTCATGAAATTTTCTGTGGACAAGTCAAAGTATTCTGCAAATACGTAAAAAAAGCCGAAAATCACCAGCTTTTTTACACAGATATCAACACTTATTCACAACCTGTGGATAAGTATGGTTATACATTGGGGATAACTTGTGTATAAATACCTAAATAATCCTATAATATCAATATTTATCACTACTCCACAAAATTTGAAAACACCTTGTTGATAACTCATTTTTTCACAAGAAGAAGTTACCTCAAAACTTACTAGAAACCTTACCCTAAAGGGAGTTCTAAGATTTTCACAAAAAAAGAGTTGTGTACTTTTCCACAGCTATTATTCTTGACTAAACTTCCACAAGTTAGGAGAAATTGCCCAAAATTTACTCTTTTCTGTGCTATTTTTCGTTACCTATGGCTTAAATTTACTATTTTTCTACTCATTTTGCGGTTCAAAACAAAAAAAGAAAGAACCCCACTAGCGGAGTTCTTTCAGGAGATTATGAAAAAGAAAAGTTTTAGGATTGTTTACAGTATATAAAGACTTGCTTAAACTTACCTTAAGCTAAAAAATTATTTTTCCGAATAAGGATAGCCCAAATGTTCATAAGCTTTTTCAGTTGCCACACGACCAGTACGAGTGCGCATAATAAAGCCTTTTTGAATCAAATACGGCTCATACATATCCTCAACAGTATCACGCTCTTCAGCGATATTAACGGATAGCGTTCCTAAACCGACAGGACCACCGTTATAAACCTCAATCATGGTACGCAAAATTTTCTGGTCAATGTAATCAAGCCCCTCATGGTCAACATCTAACATCGTCAATGCTTTATCGGTAATATCTTTTGTGATAATACCATCTCCCATAATTTGGGCGTAATCACGTACACGTTTTAAGAGACGATTAGCAATACGAGGTGTTCCACGACTACGTCGTGCCAATTCTTGGGCAGCTTCATGGACAATTTCCATTTCAAAAATATCTGCCGTGCGTTCAACAATTTCTGTCAAATCTTCAACGTCATAGTATTCCATATGCCCAGTAATGCCAAAACGAGCACGTAAAGGATTAGAAAGCATACCAGCACGTGTTGTCGCACCAATCAGGGTAAACGGCGGTAAATCCAAGTGAACACTACGACTAGTCTCGCCATTGCCAATCATGATGTCAATATAAAAATCTTCCATGGCGCTATAAAGTACTTCTTCCACAGCCATTGGCATACGATGAATTTCGTCAATAAAAAGCACATCACCAGGTTCCAAATCATTCAAGATAGCAACCAAATCACCAGCTTTTTCGATAGCAGGTCCAGATGTCTGTTTTAAATTCACCCCTAATTCATTAGTAATCACAAATGCCATTGTCGTTTTACCAAGACCTGGAGGTCCAAACAATAGCACATGGTCCAAAGACTCGTCACGTAATTTTGCTGCCTCAATAAAGATTTTTAGCTGATTTTTAACCTTATCTTGTCCGATATATTCTTTTAAAAACTGAGGACGAAGCGTGCGCTCCGCAAATTCCTCATCACCCATAATATCATTATCTAAAATTCTGCTCATACCCTTATTATACCAAAACCAAGACCTACAGTGAATTGTTTAACTAGGAAATCCCACTAATACAATGATAACCAGCAATTTTATTAATAAAAAAGATCGAAGAATAAATTTTCTTCAATCTCACTTCCTTAAATTAAATCATCACGGCTGACTTGTTCAAACTTTTGGTCACCGTCATTTAATTTATCCCAAATGACAACCTCACCAGCTTTCAACGACTTTTGAACGTCAATGATACGTTGATTAGAAGAACCACGGAATTGCAACATTAAATTTTTCTTGGTAATATCAAAACGTCCGTCAACCAAAATATCGATTAAGCTAAGCATTTCCAGCTTATCTGGCGTTTCTTGCATCATTTCTTCCCATGTATAACCTGTCCAAGACCAAATGTCCTTTTCAGGCAATTCACGACGCACACGTTTGATTAATGGCAACAGAATCCCCGTATTAAGAAATGGTTCACCACCAAGAAGCGTTAGCCCTTGAACATAAGGTTGTGCCAAATCAGCCATGATTTGCTCTTCAAGCTCTTGTGTATAAGGCATACCAGCCTTGAAAGACCACGTTGCCGCATTGTAGCATCCTTTGCAGTGAAACATACACCCAGAAACATAAAGAGAATTGCGTACACCCTCACCGTCAACAAAGTTAAAAGCTTTGTAGTCAATGATTCGTCCTTGACTTAATTCCTCTGACTTCCATTCACCAGGCTCGGGAGTATTCCAATTTTTTTCTTCCATCCTAGCCTCTTTCTAGTTTTAATTTCCACTTATCCACAGGTTATTCTTCATCCAAATTTATCCAATAACGCTCGGTTGACTCACGGACATCCTCTAAAACACCACCATTTGCCAAAATCACTTTTCGGCTAGCAATATTATCCATGTGACAAGTCACCAAAGCTTGCTTGATATTTTTCTTTTTAGCTTCTAGTAAACCTAGATGAAGCTGTTCCTTAGCCAATCCCTTATGACGCTCTGACGGACGAATCGAATACCCAATATGTCCCCCCTTATTTAAGAGATTATCATTTAGACATAAACGTAAATGCAAAAATCCTAGAGCCCTTCCGTTATCACCAAAAGAAACAAATTGAATCGCTGGAACAAACGTTGACGGCACATCAATACCCATTTCACTTAATTGATTTCTTTCAATCCAGTCCTCATAAACAAAGTTATCCACAGACCAAAAACCGCCATCATGAGCAGATTGACTTGCCTCAAATTCTTTCATCATGTCAATAACAGCTGCTTTATCTGATAATTCAGGTCTTCGTAATTGCATAAACGGTACCTCTATTTGCTTTTCTTTTTAGCTTTTTCTAAAAACTGCGCTTTCAACTGATTAACACGCGCTTTTTTGTCAGTTTTCACATTTGAATGTTTTTCGTGAAAACGTTCAACTTGTTGCATACCCTTATAATCTAACTGATATTTTCCCATATGCTTTCCTTTCATTAAACTATCTATTTAATACAATAAAGAAGCTGGGACAAATGTCTCCAGCTTCAATATGTCCTGAAACTGTCTAAACCATATTTATTAACGCGTTTTCCATATTTGATATAAGTGATAAGAAGTCTCAAACAAGGAAAATGACTCGTTTAAAATAAGCAGGAAAAACTCCCGAATTGACAGGTTGGTGACTTTGTCAAGAACTGAGAGCCCTGTTATTTTCCCATTTTAAGCTTTATGTTTGCTGTAATCACCAGGATTTTTAATTGTTGAACCGTTCATGTGTTTCACACGAGCAGAAATTTCTTTGTGACGACCATTAACCATTGGACGGGCTTGTGGGTTTCCAAGATATCCACAAGTACGTTTAACAACATCTACTGTTTTCGGGTCGCTGTTACCACAGTTTGGACAAACGAAACCACGTTCAGTTGGTGTAAAGTCACCTTCAAATCCACAGCTATAGCAACGATCAATTGGCGTATTTGTTCCAAGGTAACCAACACGGCTGTAAGCATAATCCCAAACAGCTTCTAGAGCTTTTGGATTTTGTTGAAGAACTGGGTATTCACAGTAATGGATAAAGCCACCTGTTGCACCAGCTTCTGGATAAGCTTTTTCAAAGTCTAATTTTTCAAATGGTGTTGGATCCTTACGAACATCATAGTGGAATGAATTTGTGTAGTATTCTTTATCTGTAATGTCTTTAACGATACCGAATTTTTCTGTGTCAAGACGGCAGAAACGGTCTGTCAAGCTTTCAGACGGTGTTGAATAGATTGAGAAATGATAATCAAATTCATCTGACCATTCTGTACACAATTTTTTCATCTTACGAATGATATCAACTGTGAATTCTTTGGCTTCTGGGTTTGTTTCCCATTCTGGACCATAAAAGACTGTACCAACTTCGTAAAGTCCGATATAACCAAGTGAAACCGTTGCACGGCGATGACGGAAAAGTTCATCAACATTATCATATCTGCCGAGACGTTTACCAAAAGCACCGTATTGGTAAAGAATTGGCGCATTTGCTGGTGTCGCTTCTTTAACACGTTCTACACGGTAAACAAGTGCATCTTTAGCAATGCCCATACGTTCGTTGAAGATTTCCCAGAATTTATTGATGTCGCCATTTGATTCCATGGCAATACGTGGAAGATTTACAGTCACAACACCAAGGTTCATACGACCTGAGTTAACTTCGACACCATTTTCATCTTTCCAACCTTGTAAGAATGAACGACATCCCATTGGCGCTTTAAATGAACCTGTCAATTCAACGATTTTATCGTATGAAAGAACATCTGGATACATACGTTTTGTTGCACATTCCAAAGCTAATTGTTTAATATCATAGTTTGGCGTCCCCACTTCAAGGTTCAAACCACTCTTCAAAGTGAAGATAAGTTTAGGAAAAATAGCTGTACGATGTTCACTACCAAGACCTTTAATACGGATAGTTAGGATAGCTTTTTGGATTTCACGTTCAAACCAGTTTGTTCCCAAACCAAATCCAAGAGAAGTAAATGGTGTTTGTCCGTTTGATGTAAACAACGTATTGATTTCGTATTCAAGACTTTGCATAGCATCATAAATGTCTTTTTTCGTTTTTGTACAAGCATAATCTTCACGACGGTTTTCTGCTACCCAATCTTGAGCATCTTTAAGATGTTTTTTATAGTTAAGCTCAGCATATGGTGCCAAAAATTCATCGATACGGTCAGCTGTACAACCACCATATTGGCTTGATGCAACGTTCGCAATGATTTGTGAAATTTGCGCTGTTGCAGTTTGGATAGATTTTGGACTTTCTACCTCCGCATTACCAATCTTGAAGCCATTTGCAAGCATACCCTTGAAATCAATCAAACAGCAGTTTGTCATTGGAGTGTACGGGCTGTAATCAAGGTCATGATAATGAATATCACCTTTTTGGTGAGCATTGGCAACATGAGCTGGCAGCATTTTAAGACCAATTGATTTACCAACAATACCTGCAGTCAAGTCACGTTGAGTATTAAAAACTTCACTATCTTTGTTGGCGTTTTCATTAACGACAGTTTGATCTTTGTTCAATAGTTTATCAATCGTAAAATTGATGTCTGTCGCTTGAGAGCGCGCAAAATCACGTTTTGTACGATAATTAATATATTCTTGTGCAATCGCATATTCATTTGCTTCTAGAAGCTCATGCTCAACGATATTTTGAATTTCATAAATTTTGACATTATCTTTGAAGCGATCAAAAATTTCAGCAATGATGTTATCTGAAATAGTTTCCAATTTTGCTTCAACAACTGGTGACATTTTTGTCACATTAATACTTGCTTTTACCAAAGCATTATAAATTTTATCTGCATCAAAGTTTACAGAACGTCCATCACGTTTGATAACTTTAACAGCTGGTTGAGTCGCAATTGTTTCTTTTTCTAATGTAATCATATGAACACTCCTTCTCACTCGTCTATTATAACACGTAAGAAAAAAAAATCAATATCTTGTGGTCGTTTTTTTATTAGACCACAAGATATTGCGTTTATCCTCTATTTTTTATGATAGACGGTAAAGCCTGATACACCGCTGATTGAGACCTCTTCATAGTTTGAAGAAATATCATTTTTTATTGTATCAGAAATTTTTTCATCATTATTAACAACAATATACGACGCTAGATTTTGTAATAATTCATCTTCTAATGTTTTTTCATTAGATGTTTTAGTCGTATTCACAACAGGCGATGTAAATTGTGAACTGCTTGCTAACTGACTCTCAATCCCAACCTTAGATGATGTGTCCCAAACGTAAATCGTATCATCACTAGATGTTTGCTTCTTCAAATAGCTTGCAATCGTTGAACGCTCACTATCAGTACTAGCTGACAAAAGATGAGAAACCACAGGTTGTCCCACACCAATGACAAGCACCAAAATCGGCAAATAAAGATGACAACTTAGATATAATCCAAAAATACCATTGTCACCACAAGATGATTTCTTACGACGATGTGATATTTTCGTCAAGCTGCGTTGATAACGTTCACCCAATGCCATTGCGGTTAACAACAAACCAAAAGGCAATACTGTTAACAAATGATAGAAATGATAACTTTGTGACAAAAGGTCCATAACTAAGAAGCCTAAGAAAACAAGGAAGATAAGCCATTTAGATACCTTGTCACTAGCTCCCTTAGTGATTTTTCCAAAAGTAAGCGCACCAAGTAAAATCCCTGAAACTAGAGCTACAACAACTTGGAATAGCAATGTCAAGATAAAATTACTATCATTTGTCGCAAAATACGTAAATTGATAAACAATTGCTTGAGAAATATAGGATGACAACACCTGCAAATTCAGGATAAAGTAACCAACTGTGTAAAAGACAAGAATTGTTCCGAAAATGATACACAATAATTGATATAATCCTCGAGCAAAATGCTTTTGTGTTAAATTATAAACGATAATGGTTAGGAAAGAAAGCCCCCAGAACACCAAAGTACGTGGCTCTAAAAGCATTGCTGCTGCGCCAGCAAATCCATAAAGGATAAAGGCTTCGTCTTTAATGATATCCGCAAAATATTTTGTTAGGAACCACAAAGATACCATAACAAATGGCGTCGCAAATTGGATAGGATACAAACCACCAAAACCAAGAGCAACGTTTAATAGGTAAAAAATACCACTAAAAGCAACTGCTACACGTTGGCTACTAGTAAAGTAATTAACCAATTTATAGAAATAGATTCCTGATAAGTAGAACGTTACAATTTGAATTGGCACCAACCACAACGTAGAACCAAGATAGTAAGCCAAAGCAATCAAAGCATAATAAAGGAAGCCACCTGTCGCAAACATATCTGTAAACGGAAGTTGTCCTTTGGTAAACATTAAACCAATGTAAAGGTTTTGAGATTGCACACTATTTGCCATATCTGTAAAGACTGGTATTGATACCGACAAACAACTAACAACAACACTCAATATTAAAAGGTAAAGTTTATGAGGTCGTGGGACCTTTGTTCTTCTAGACGCCTCTTGGTGACTTTTGTTCTCACTAACCTTACGAACTGAACGACTTGAACGGCTGTAAGATTGTGCAGTACTCTGATCTACATTTACTTGTTCTGATGTATTCACTTATTCTCTCCTTGAATTGTCATACTTTAAGTATAACAGAAACTAATCATTAGTCAATTTGGGGAGTATAGCACAGTAAACTAAAATTTCCCTAAAACGGTGATAAGGTTTGGTTTTATAGCGCTTCAAGAAGCTTCTTTCTTCTTTGCTCAAACACGCTTTCTTTGCCATGATTCACACCTCCTTTACTTAGTATTCGTAAAAGAGCATGAAAAAAAGCATAGGCATAACCTATACTTCCCTTCAACATATCAAGACAATATTAGTCCTCATCTAAAAAGCTATTGAAAACTTCTTCAATCATATCCCACTCAGCATCTGAATCTTCAGGAATTGGTTGAAGGTCACCTTCAGTTCCATCTTCATTTTCAGTAAATGAGTAAGCTTGAATTTCAATTTGTCCTTGTTCATCTTCTTCAGCACCCGCTGGTACCAAGAGAACGTAGTTTTTCCCAAACTCTTCACGTCCATCAATAGTCAAAAGAATTTCAAAAAGTGTTTCATTACCTTGATCATCTACCAGTGTAATAACTTCATGTTCGTGATCGTGATTATGGTTATGTGCCATAAAGTTTCTCCTTTAATGAATTAATGATTAGATTAAAACATTCTATCTAAATAATTTTGCAAAATAAGCTGCGCAGCCAATTTATCAATAACTTTCTTACGTTTTCCACGGCTAACATCAGCTTGTTCAACCAACATTCGCTCTGCTTGAACAGTTGTCAAACGTTCATCTTGATAATCAACAGGAATATTGAAAAGTTCGTTGATTTTATCACCGTATGCCTTACTAGCTTCTACGCGAGGACCTTCTGTGTTATTCATATTTTTAGGCAAACCAACAACAAACTTATCAACCTTATACTGTTTAACTAACTCTTCAAGTCGTTCAAAACCAAATTCGCCAGCTTCTTCGTCAATTCTGACAATTTCTACGCCCTGTGCTGTAAATCCTAGCGGGTCACTGATAGCAACACCAACTGTCTTTGAGCCAACGTCTAGTCCCATAATTCTCATTTCAAGTCAATTCCATTTCCTTTGAGATAGTAGCGGACAAGCTCTTCAACAATTTCATCTCGTTCGTATTTACGAATTTGATTTCTGGCATCATTGTAACGAGGAACATAAGCAGGGTCCCCACTTAAGACATAACCAACAATCTGATTGATTGGATTATACCCTTTTTCATCGAGAGAACGATACACAGTTGTTAAGGTTTCACTAATTTCTTTCTTGTTGCTATCGTCTAAATTAAAGCGTACAGTTTCATCTGTAAATCCCATACTTACACCTTCTTTCTAAAATAGCTGTCACTATTTATTATAGCTTATTCACAAAGATTTCACAAGAATCTGACTTTATTTCACCAAAGTTTATTTTCATTTTCAAATCCTTCATTTCAATTGTCCCATTAAGCAACCTTTGCCCCATCCCTCAACTATCACCAAACTTTTTACTATTTTTATAAAAATAAAAAAGCAAAGCACTCGTTTTTTCCACGCACAATCAACTACTATAACCCTTAAAAATTCCTCGATTCTAACAATATACGCTAAGGAAAATATCAAAAAAGCTCCTAAACGGAGCTTTTAGACTATCTATTACAACGCTGCACGAAGGCGAGCTTCTGCATTTTCCACATTACGAATGGAACGTGGCAAGAAAGCACGAATATCATCTTCTTTGTACCCTACTTGAAGGCGTTTATCGTCAATCAAAATTGGACTCTTCAAAATACGCGGATTTTCTTGAATAAGGTCAATAACCTCGCTCAGATTTAAATCCTCAATATCGCAGTCAAGTGCTTTTGCATAACGGTTTTTAGATGAAACGATACTTTCAATCCCGTTTTCTGTTTTAGTTAATATCGCTAAAATTTCTTCTCGTGTTAGTGGTTCTTTTCCTAAATTCTGTTCTTTATAAGGGAGCTGATGAGCGTTTAGCCATGTCTTGGCTTTCTTACAGCTTGTACAACTTGAAATTGTGTAAATTTTAATCATGTGCACTCTCACTTTCTATCCCATGATAGTTGTATTATAGCACACCAACCTTAACGAAAACATAGGACCTAAGACCTATTTTTTCAAAAAGTCAATTAAAAAGATTATTTTTTTCAATAAAAATCTAAAAAAATCATTTGTAATTTTGAAAACGCTCCATTTATTTCTGAAAAAATCGAAAATCAGGTCAAATATTTTCATCTTAGATTGACATTCTTACACAAGAAAACCCCGAGACAATTGTCCCAGAGTTTCAACGTTATTATGAATTATTCTTCGATTTCGATAGCATCATCTAAATCAAGAACAACTTCGTCAACATTATCATTAGTTGCTGCTGATTCTTCAACAACATCTGCAGCTTCTTCATATTCGGTTTCTTCTACGAGACCGTAGTGAACACGTACTTTGTGGTCGATTTCATCAAAGACTTCTGGGTGCTCTGCCAAATATTTCTTCGCATTTTCAGAACCTTGTCCGATTTTCTCACCGTTATACGAGAACCAAGCACCTGCTTTTTTGATGATGTCTAGGTCGCTAGCAATCTTAACAAGCTCACCCGTACGTGAAATTCCTTCACCATACATAATTTCAACTTCAGCTGTTTTAAATGGTGGCGCAACTTTGTTTTTAACCACTTTGATTTTAGTTTCTTTACCGATATTGCTATCTTTTTGGTCACCAGAACCTTTGATTTGTGTGTTACCACGAACATCAAGACGAACTGACGCATAGAACTTAAGCGCGCGTCCACCAGGTGTTGTTTCTGGGTTACCAAACATCACACCAACTTTTTCGCGCAATTGGTTGATGAAAATAGCAATTGTTTTTGTTTTATTAATTGAAGCTGACAACTTACGCATTGCTTGACTCATCATACGAGCTTGCAAACCAACGTGATTATCACCAATGTCACCATCGATTTCGGCACGAGGTACAAGGGCAGCAACGGAATCGACAACGACGAGGTCAACAGCACCTGAGTCAATCAATTTTCCTGCAATTTCAAGACCTTGTTCCCCAGAGTCAGGTTGTGACAAGAGAAGCTCATCAATGTTAACACCAAGAGCCGCAGCATAAGCTGGGTCAAGTGCGTGTTCGGCATCGATAAAGGCAGCAATTCCACCTTCTTTTTGAGCTTGTGCTACTGCATGAAGCGCAACAGTTGTCTTACCAGAACTTTCAGGTCCATAAATTTCAATGATACGCCCTTTAGGGTAACCACCTGCACCCAAAGCAATATCAAGAGCCAAGCTACCTGAACTCATGACTTGAACTTTTTGTTCAGCACGTTCACCAAGGCGCATAACAGCTCCCTTACCGAAATCTTTTTCAATTAATTTCAAGGCATCATCAAGTGCCTTTTTACGCTCATCACCAAATTTTTTAGTGATAGCTTCTGTTTTCTTTGTCTTTTTAGCCAAATTTTTCCCTTTCTGTTTGTTCGAGATACTAACTCCATTATACCAAATTTTAGCCTTGTAATAAAGCTTGACGTACTAAGTTGAAAGCATATAAAGTAGCAATATAACGGACGTCTGAACGGCTTCGCCCACCTATAACAACACGAATAGAATGAACTTTTTCTCTAGTCGCAATACCAATGAAAACTGTTCCTGCTGGATGTCCTTCTAAGCTATCTGGTCCTGCAACACCTGTCAAACCGATACCAAAATCAGCATCTGTCAATAAACGTGATTGCTCTGCCATTTTTTCAGCTGTAAAGTGACTTACTACACCATGTTCTTGCAAATCTTTAAGAGGAATGTGAAGCATTTTTGATTTTTCTTCTATACTATACGTCACAAATCCGCCATTAAATACTGCAGATGACCCTGAAAAATCAGCGATACTAGATTGGAATAGCCCTGCGGTCAAACTTTCTGCAGCTGTAATAGTTTTGTGCTTTTCTTTCAACAAATCAAAAACAACACGCGCCATATTGTTATCATCACCGTAGCCATAAAGTAACTGTTCAAGAGGAATACTATTTAATGTTTTTTTGGCTAGAATTTTATGCTCTAGAGCATCCAATTTCGCTTTTGCTGACGTCACATCATCTGCCTTGGTTGATAAACGAAGGGTCACCTCACCTGTTTTCGCATACGGAGCAATCGTTGGGTCTGTTTGGTTATCAATCAAATCTGCCAAGACGGTCACTAACTGGCTTTCACCAATCCCAAAGAAACGCAACACACGTGAATAAAGCTGCTTATGGTCTCCAGACAACAAAGGCACTAGAGAATCCAATACCATTGGTTTTAATTCACTCGGTGGTCCAGGGAGAACAACGTAGGTCACGCCATTTACTTCTAGCACGCCACCAACAGCCAAACCAGTGCTATTTTGCAACGGTATTGACCCTTCAATCAGCTGTGCTTGACGTTCGTTATTAGCCGTTCTAGCAAACTGCGGACGTGTCGCAAAAAATTCGTCCAAACGCTTGTTAGCTTGTTCATCAAAGACTAAATCGCGTCCCAAATATTTTGCTAACGTTTGTTTTGTTAAATCGTCTTCTGTCGGACCAAGCCCTCCACATAAGACAACTAATTCACTTCGCTTGCTTGCTAAATCAATAACTGATAAAAGACGTTCTTCATTATCACCAACAGCTGTTTGAAAGAACACATCAATTCCTAACTTGGCAAATTCTTCCGATAAAAATTGAGCATTTGTATTTGTGATTTGTCCTGTTAGAATTTCTGTTCCCACAGCAATGATTTCAGCTTTCATAATTGCCACCTACTTATCTATTCGTAATTTAGTTTTATTCTATCAAAAAAAGCAACAAATTTGCTGCTTTTTGCTACAAAGCCAGATTTTAATGAGAAAATATTAGTTTAATATGTTGTCAACTTACTTTACTACTTTGTCAACTTAGGCTGTTTTCTTAACCATATAATGACTAGTAAAAACAAGAAAAGTAATGATGCCATAAAGTTGACTGCCATGACTTTTTCAACAGCAAATACTTTTACCATTAAGCTCAAAAGGCACAATAAACAAATACTTCCCAAGCGACTAATGGTCGATTTAAAGGAAACAAGAGACGAGATATTGTCAATTGACACCATTTTGTTGAAATAATAATTCAAAATAAATTCAATGACATAAAAAACAAAGATGAAAATAAAATAAGCTGGCAATAACACCCAAAGGTGTTTTGAAAGGAAGGTCAAAGGAAGAAAAATAATCAACAGACAAAACTTAATAAGCCCTGCGTATTTTTTAATCCCATCCATATTGATAGAATATGAAAACAGCGTGATAATTTGAAAAGCGATGTAAAAGGCTGGAAAATATTTGGTATCCACACCTTTACTCAGGAAAAACGATTGCCACAACTGAAAATGAGTTTGAAAAAAGATTTGCGTCAAGAAATCAAAAATCAGAATAACACCCAGTCGTGGTTGCTTTCTTAACTCGATAAAACTATCTGTAATCTGCTGTTTTAAAACAGAAACATGACTCTCTTCTAGTGTCGTAGTTTTTAGATTTTCATTGAAAAAGAAAAATGTCACAAGAGTTGAAGCCACTAAAAAGGCGATACCTAAAACATAAATATTGATACCAATGCTTAGATAGAGAACACCACCCAGACTACTTCCCAATAAAAGCCCAACAATTTCCAAACGATTATTGAGCGCTAGAAATTTTCGAAGGTCGTCCTCACGATGAGCTATTTTTAATTGATTGATAATGTAGGCATCAAGCGTTCCACTATCCAAAGCCGAAGCAATCCCATAGCAAAACCAAGCAGCGAAGATAAGGTAAAAATTGTTACTAAAAAGGACAATCAAAAACATCACTATCAAAAATAACTTTGATAGACTATAAATATTTTTGCGGGAATAATTGTCTGCAATCAACCCGCTTGGAAATTCAAACAGAACAATCGCAATACTATAAGCTGATTGAACAATCAAAATCTGCGACAAACTCAACCCTTTTGACAATAGAATAACCGTTAAAATCGAGTGCGGCATGGAATAAGCCACCGTAACTAAAAAATTTGCCCAAAGGTAAACAAAAGTGTTCCTAGTAATACTTTTCATAACTCCCACCTACCCTCATCATATCAATTTTTCTTTACAGGATACTCTTATTTCCCGATGATGTCAAGATTTATTTGAAACTTTAAACTAAACCAGAAAAACAATCTTTTTGGCAGTTAGCACCACGTTTACACCTAATTGACAACCATGTAAACCTCATCAATGCCGTTTCTGCCAATAGAAGCAAGTAACACCGACACCTAGGCTTAACCCTATCCCCTCAAAAAGAAATAGCAATCGACCAGACTTCATGGTTAAAACACCAGAAATGATTAAAACAAGGAGAATTAGTAGTATTAAAAAACATTTGACATAGTTTTCTTCTTTTTTCATCCATTTCACCTATAAAATCTGACCAAATCACTAATGGCCAGCTTTCCTTTTATTGATATTGTGCAGCGGCTGCTTTGATTTCAGCAATTGTTGCGGATTGGATTGGGACACTAGTGTCAAAAGTAATCGTGCCCTCTTCAGTTGTCAAACTACCAACAACTGTTGATTCTGCATCATCAGCTGAATAGCCAATTACTAGTGCTTTATCTGCGGGTGTTATTCCATCATCAATGACAACGATACATTTGTCATCAGACAAAACTCATCTGGATTTTCACCAGTGGCTCTAAAGTATTGAACAAATTCTCGAATAGTTGTATTACTAATCTGTGCCACCTCGTCATCAACTGATGATTGTTGTTTCACGACTGTATCTTTAGTATCAGCTGTCACAACCTTAGTTGGTTGAACCGAAGTTTGCTTTGTTGTCAAACTAGCACCAAATGCGCCTAATAAGGCAAAAGCTGAAAGTGATATAATAATATTCTTTCTCACCATATAAAACCTCCTTTAGTCTATCATACACCGAAAATAAAGTAAAATAACATTTTGTAGCGTTTAGTAACACTATTTACGGCGTTTTTTAATGAGCCAAAAGTATCCCACAAAAGCAAATAGAGCAGATAAATAATAACCAATCATTAAGCTAGTCGCTAGTGTATCCCTGATGAGTCGAAGTCCTGACATAAAACTTTCGCCAAAAGCACCGATAAATGGAATCAGATAAAAATACAACAAGAATACCCCAATTAAAACAAGGAGAACATTGCCAACCACTAACGATTGCTTGCCACGTCATTAATAAATCAGTAGCAAAACAATCAAAATACTAGCAACAAGCCAATGATTTTTCAAAAATGAAGTCCCTGAAATAGTCGTTAACTGATAACTTTCAACTGAAATACCAGACGCATACGGCAAAAAGAGACTGATAATATATGCAATTATAATTACAAATGGAAAATACTTTTTCATCCTAATAGTTCTCCTTTCACATCTATGCCAAATTTAATATTGACTATACATTATTTTTTTAAATATATACTTATATGATACAATAAAAACAACTCAACATAACATTTTGTAGCGTTTAGTAACACAAATTTTTTAGGAGATTAGGATATGCGTTGGGTTTTTGGAAAAGTTTATAAGGATATTCGGCAATCAAAGGGGTTAACACAGGAAGAAATTTGTGATGACATGCTCGCCCGCTCTACCCTGGCTCGTATCGAAGGCGGTCAAGTTATCCCTAAATTTGATACTTTCATTTTTCTTCTCCAGCAAATCAACATGAACTTGGAAGAATTTGAATACATTTGCAATGTCTATCAGCCAAGTGAACGTCAAAAATTATTAAATATCGCTAATAATAATCTATCAATTACCGACAACACCGAGCTCTTATCTCTCAAACGACAATGTCAAGAATATCTTCAAATACACCATGACATACCGATTCAACAACTTCTTGACAGACTAACTGTTACTATCCACGTAAGAGAATTTAGTGGGGAATCAAAAGATACTACCTTTCAAGAAAAAACTCAGAAAATTTGGTATTATCTTGAAAAACAAAACACTTGGTATCAGAATGATTTCAAATTACTATTAACAATTCTTTACCATTTTCCACTAGAGACTCTGAAAACAATCACTCCCAAAATTTTAACTAACTTAGTCAAATACACCGACCTTTACAACATCAAGCCGTTGCAATTGACCTTGTTAACCAATCTCGCAAGCATTTATCTGGACAATCATCAAACCAAAGAATGTGAAACATTTTCTCTAGAAGCCCTAAAACTTGCTAAGGAATTAAAACGCTATGACTTTTTAGGAATTGCGCAAGTCCGCCTTGGCAGTTGTCGTGATGATAATAGCTTAATTGATAAAGGAATGTCTCTACTGCACTTAACCGAAAAAGGAGAAAAGATTTTTGAAGCACTTGAACAAGAAGTAGCAAAGCACAAGTAAATTTAAGCATATAAAAGCACTCCCCAACTGATAAGTTGAGGAGTGTTTCATGTGAAACAATAGCCAAAAAAGCTTTAAATTAAGCTTTCATCAACATTTTAAGGCTTGATTTGATGTATTGTTCTGCTGTTTCATTTGTTCCTTCAAAGAACTTACGAATTTTCTTGAGCTCTGCAGCTTTATAGCCAAGTGCCAAAAGAGCTTCCATAGCTTCCTCAAGCTGCTCGTTTGTAGCTGTTTTTGTCTGAGAAGCTTTGCCATTTTCCACCGAAACATCGACAAATTTTCCTGCTAAATCCAAGACCATTTGTTGAGCTGTCTTTTTTCCAATTTTTGGAAATTTCATCAAATACTTGATATCACTAGTGTCAATCGCATTGACAAGCCCTTCATTATCATCAACCGCAATAATCGCTAGCGCAGTTGTCGGACCAATCCCAGAAACTGAAATCAAGTTAAGAAAAACAGCTTTTTCATCTTCTGTGTGAAAACCAAATAACAATTGCGCATCTTCACGAATGACTTGGTGTAAATAAATCTGAACCTCTTGGTTGACAAGGTCTGAAAAACTGTATGGGTTAGCAACGTTGACAATATAGCCCAGCCCTCCAGCCTCGATAACAATGTATTTGGCGGTAATTTTAGTTAATTTTCCTTTGATATAATCATACATCTTAGTATTTTCCTAACTCTCTTAAACTTGTGTGATTTTCTTGAATACGGCGGAACATTTTTTCCATGTCAGCTTTGGTAAAGTTGACAAGAACTGGACGTCCATGTGGACAGTTATAAGGATTCTTACATTGTGATAACTGAACCAAAAGATGTCGGGCGGAATAATCATCAAGAATGTGATTCGCTTTGATTGAGCGTTTGCATGACATCATGATTGCCAATTCTGCACGATATTTCTTCACCGATACTTCATTTGTCAACAACAGCATATCACACATCTCATAAACAGCCGTCTCAATTTCCTCTTCTTTCATCCAAATTGGGTGTTCACGGAGAATAAAAGTGTTGTTTCCATATGGTTCTAGATAAATACCAACTTGATTTAACAGCTCCATTTTTTCTTGCAACTTAATAAAATCAGCTCCAGAAAACTCAAAAAGGTATGGCATGAGAAGCTGCTGTAAAGAGCTGTCAACGTCGCCGATTTTCTCACGATAATATTCATATTTAACACGTTCTTGAGCAGCGTGTTGGTCAATGATATAAAGCCCACCATTTCCCTGTGCAAAAAGATACGTTCCGTGCATTTGTCCGAAATAATCTAATTCTGGGAAAGTTGATGACTCCTCATTATCAAGACTTTCAATCATCTTATTGATTTTTGTCTTGTTTTTAAAATCGAGATTATCATGTTCATCATCTTGATTATCTACTTCGGAACGCTGCGCATATTTCACTGATGTTTGTTGCTTGTCAACTTCCTTGACAGAGTTGTCAACCTCATTGAATAACTGTACTGGTTGCTCTTCAACCGTATCTGACTTAACAAAGAAATCACGACGTTCTTTATCATAATAAAGGTCTGTTTGTTTCAACGGCAAGCTCGTTTGCTCTGGTTTCGGAAGCCCACGTGTGCTTGATTTCGCCAGATTTTCTAGAGCATCAGGTATCAAATCTTGCTCACGCAGACTCTCTGCAATAGCAGAGCTGATTAAGCTCATTAATTCTTTTTCCTTTGAAATACGAACTTCTTGCTTCGTTGGGTGAACATTGACATCAGCTAAATAAGGGTCGATTTGAATGTCGATAACAGCAATCGGAAAACGTCCCACCATCAATTTTGAACCATAACCGTCCAAAATCGCACGATTGAGCAAAAAGTTTTTAATATAACGACCGTTAATCAAAATCGTAATATAGTTTCGGTTCGCTCGTGTCAATTCTGGCAGACTAATGTAACCAGACACTTCAAAATCGAGGTCAGCATTCGAAATCTCAATCATTTTTTTAGCCGTATTAAGCCCATAAATACCAGCAATTGCTTGTCGCAAATCACCAGTACCAGATGTTGTTGTCATTTGACGACCATCATTAATCAAGCTAAAAGCTACCTCTGGGTGCGCCAAACTCAAACGATTCACCACATCAACAATATGAGCTAATTCGGATTGGAGACTTTTCATGTATTTAAGACGTGCTGGCGTATTATAAAAGAGATTTTCAACCGTAATTTTGGTTCCAACGGGTGTAGAAATCGGTTCTTGTTTTTCGATTTCACCACCTTTGGCTACTAGCAATGTTCCATAATTTTCATCTGCCGTTGCTGTTTTGACTGTAAAATGACTAATGGAGGCAATTGACGGTATCGCTTCACCACGAAAACCTAACGTCCTAATACGGAAAAGGTCAGCTTGATTTTTAATTTTACTTGTGGCATGGCGGTGCAAACTTAATGCAACATCATCTTGAGCAATTCCTTCGCCATTATCTGTCACTTGAATTTTCTTTAAACCAGCTTCTTCAATTTCAATGGTGATTTGGCTGCTCCCTGCATCAATCGAATTTTCCACCAATTCTTTGACAACGCTAGCTGGTCGTTCAATAACTTCACCCGCTGCAATTTGGTTAGCCAAAACCTCTGGCAACTCAATAATTTTACTCATGATTTATTTATTAGCAAGCCTTTTAAAGGCAGCCTTATTCCTTTCATTCTTGCTTGTTTATCCTCTATTATAACACAAACTAAAAAGCAATCTTCTTTAAGACTGCCTCTTATTGTTACAACATATTTTTTAATTCATAAATAACATTCATGGCTTGCATTGGTGTTAAATTCATCAAATCAACTTTTTTGAGTACTTTAATCACTTCTTGATTAGATGAGTCATCAGCAAATAAACTTAGTTGCTCTGCCACTGGTTCTGCTACTTCTGATTTTATAGTAATTGGCTCAGCTTCCACCTCAGGGGTCAATTGAAGCTGCGCAGCACCTGATTCTAAATTTGTCAAGATACTGTCCGCACGTTGTAATAATTCTTCTGGTAAACCAGCAATTTTTGCAACATGAACCCCGTAAGATTTGTCTGCTGGACCTTCTGCAATTTTATGAAGAAAAGTCACATCACCATTTTTCTCAAGAGTCGCAACGTGAACATTGACAAGATGCGTCAAGATCGTTGACAAAGCTGTCAACTCATGATAATGGGTTGCAAACATGGTCTTTGCACCAATATGATCATGGATATATTCAATGATTGATTGCGCCAAAGCCATACCGTCATAGGTTGCTGTACCACGACCTAGCTCATCAAAAAGAATCAAGGATTGAGAACTTGCACGTTTGATAGCTTGGTTAGCTTCCATCATTTCCACCATAAACGTTGACTGTCCTGAAATCAAATCATCTGCCGCACCAATACGCGTGAAAATCGCATCAAATACTGGTAAATTGACACTTTCAGCAGCTACGTAAGACCCCATTTGAGCCATAATAACGGTCAAGGCAAGTTGACGCATATAAGTTGATTTACCACTCATATTTGGACCAGTAATTAGCTGAATGTTGATATCGGCATCAAACGTAATCGTATTAGGAATATATTCTTGCGTTCCCATGACTTTTTCAACGACCGCATGACGACCTTTTTCAATTTTAATCTCATGGCTATCGTTGAATGTTGGACGAACATAATGATTATTTTCTGCAACAACGGCTAAACTTTGTAAAACATCAACGGTTGAAAGCGCCTTAGCCAAGTCTTGCAAACGAGTAATGTAACGCTCAACTTGTCCGCGAACGCGCATAAAAATATCATATTCTAAGCTTGCTGATTGCTCACGCGCCTCCAACATCTCACCTTCAATTTTAGCCAATTCTGCCGTTCCGAAACGCTCTGAATTTTTCAACGTTGCCTTGCGGAAGAAATAATCTGGCACTAGAGAGAGATTGGAATTTGTTACATGGAAATAGTATCCATCTTTTTTATTATAATCAATTTTTAGATTGGTAATCCCACTTGCAGCACGTTCCTTAGTTTCAACTTCTGCAATCCAACTAGTCCCCTCGCGCATAACCTTACGGTATTTATCCAAAATCTCATCAAAACCTGTACGGATAATGCTGCCTTCTGTGATAACAGCAGGAGCATCTGGGTCAATAGCTGATCGAATCAACGATTCTAGTTCTGGCAAAGTGTCAATGCTATTGACAAGCTTGTCAAGGTGAGGGCTTTCAAACGATTCTAAAATCGCCTTAATCCTTGGCACTTGTGCCAAGGTATGACCGAGTTGTAATAAATCTTTTGGATTAGCTTTTCCAAATGACACACGACTCGCTAGACGTTCAATATCATAAACACCTTTGAGACTATCCGTCAAATCACTACGCTCAAAGAAATTATCTAGGAAAACTTGAACAATATTTTGGCGCTCTTCAATCTGTGCTTGGTTCACCAAAGGACGGTCAATCCAATTACGCAACAGACGCATTCCCATAGCCGTTTTAGTTTCATCTAGTAACCAATAAAGGCTACCATGTTTTTTACTTGTTCGAGCATTTTCTAATAAATCCAAACTAGATTTTGTCGTGTAAGACATTTGCAAGTAATCTTTGATTTCATAATGAACCAATTTTTGCAAATGGCTTAGCTCACGTTTTTGCGTTGTATGAACGTATTGTAGCAATTTTTCAGCTGCTGAAATTTCTAAGGCTGTTAAATCTGGGTCGATTAAATGCACATCTTCATAACGTTCTTGTTCAAACGATAAGAGTAAATTTAATTGTTTGACTAAGCTATGTTGCTCTGTTTCAGAAAGCTCATAACCAACAACGATTTCACGCGCTTTAAGGTTCAGAATTTCACTTCTAAGGCTTGTAAAATCAGAAAGACTTGTTGAGAAAAATTCACCTGTTGACACATCCATATAGGCTAGCCCAAACGTTTTGCCGTCAGAATCAATAGCCACCAAGAAATTGTTAGCATTATCTGGTTTAGAGGAATCAACAGCTGTCCCTGGCGTAATCACTTGAACGACTTCACGTTTAACCACACCGACGGCTTGTTTTGGGTCTTCCATTTGCTCAGCAATTGCCACCTTGTAACCCATTTCCACTAATACATCAATGTATTGTTGCGCAGAATGATAAGGCACACCTGCCATTGGAATTGGGTTGTCAGCATTTTTATTACGACTAGTTAAACTAATCTCTAAAATCTGTGCAGCTTTAACCGCATCATCATAAAATAATTCATAAAAGTCTCCCATGCGGAAAAGTAAAAAAGCATCTGGATAATCTTTTTTTACGTCCAAATACTGTTGCATGCCTGGAGAAATTTTATCTTTTGTCATTATTAGTTAACTCCTCGTTAATTTTCGTTTCCAAGTTTTTCGTGATGTATTGAACCAAATCACTAGCATCTTGCATCTTGTTACGATAATCTTTGACAATCGGGAGATCCGATAAGTCTTTTTGTAGCTGGTCAGCTTGTTTTCCTGCTGCTTCTTCAGCCACTAACTTGTCAATCTTGTGATAAAGCACAGCCTCCTGCTGATAAGCTTTCATATCGTCAACAAGACTGTCAAGTTCTGGAAAAGTTTTGATTTTTTGTTCTACTTTTTGAAATTCTTGCACACTATCGTGCTTTTGAATAGCTTGAACTAACTTGTCCACTGCTTGGTCATACTTACTCATAAGCTCGTTGATAGGTCTCTTTCAAATGCTTGGGCAGTCTCTTCATCTTTACAAATAACCAGCAAAGTATCCGCACCTGCCACCGTTCCAAGAATCTCTGGAATGTCGCTACTATCAATCAAGTTTGCCAAAACATCTGCTTCACCAAGATTAGTATGAAGAACAAGCATGAACCCAGCACGAGCAACTTTCAAAATATATGAGCGGATATTAGCACCAAAAGTTGTCTCTGATGTTTCTGATAAACTATAATAAAGCTTACCTGATGAATCACGTAATTTCAAAAGACCAATCTCACGAAGGTCACGTGACAAGGTTGCTTGAGTAACACTAATCCCTTCTTCTTGCAAATGACGCTTGATTTCTTCTTGTGTTCCAATATGACCTGATTGAATCAAACGTTTGATTCGATTTTGACGTTCTATTTTATTCATATAGCTTTCCCTTTGTGTATATTTATCCTTAAAATTATACCAAAAAAAAGAAAATTTTTCATCTCTCTTTTGCGCTGTTTTCCTTATGATAACTTATTTTTTACTGCTTCAAACGTTTTCTTTCAGCTAATCTCGTTTATTTCTTATTTTTATGTTAAAATAATATGACTAACTAATTTAGGAGAAACTCATGGATACAAAACGTACAATTGCTGAACGCATTCAAAATATTGTTCCAGAATTAGACCAAGAACAAATTATTAATCTACTTGAAATTCCAAAAAATTCTGATATGGGTGACCTTGCTTTTCCTGCTTTCTCATTAGCAAAAATCCTTCGCAAAGCACCCCAAATGATTGCTGCTGATGTTGCCGAAAAAATGGATGCAACTGGCTTTGAAAAAATCGAAGCTGTTGGTCCATACATCAACTTCTTCCTTGATAAGAAAAGCATTTCTGCTGATATTTTGGGTCAAGTTATTGCAAACGGAAGCGACTATGCTAGTCAAGATTTAGGAGAAGGTCGCAACGTTGCTATCGATATGTCAAGCCCAAACATTGCTAAACCATTCTCAATTGGACACCTTCGTTCAACCGTTATCGGTGATAGCCTGGCTAATATTTTTGAAAAACTCGGCTATAAAGCTGTTAAAATCAATCACCTCGGTGACTGGGGTAAACAATTCGGTATGTTGATTGTTGCCTACAAAAAATGGGGTGACGAAGAGGCTGTTAAAGCTCACCCAATCGACGAACTCTTAAAACTTTACGTTCGCATCAATGCCGAAGCTGAAACACAACCAGAACTTGACGAAGAAGCTCGCGAATGGTTCCGTAAATTGGAAGCTGGCGACGAAGAAGCTATTTCACTCTGGCAATGGTTCCGTGACGAAAGTCTTGTTGAATTCAACCGTCTTTACGATGAACTTGGTGTTTCTTTTGATAGCTTTAACGGGGAAGCATTCTACAACGATAAAATGGACGAAGTTGTCGATATCTTGACAGAAAAAGGACTTCTTGAAGAATCTCAAGGTGCTCAAGTCGTTAACCTTGAAAAATATGGTATCGAACACCCAGCTCTTATCAAAAAATCTGACGGTGCAACACTTTACATCACACGTGACTTGGCTGCCGCTCTTTATCGCAAACGTACTTACGACTTTGCCAAGGCCATTTACGTCGTTGGTAACGAACAATCTGCTCACTTCAAACAATTAAAAGCGGTCCTTAACGAAATGGGATTTGAATGGAATGAAGATATTACTCACGTTCCATTTGGACTTGTTACTAAAGAAGGTAAAAAACTGTCAACTCGTAAAGGTAATGTTATCCTTCTTGAACCAACAATTGCCGAAGCTGTCAAACGCGCTGAAGACCAAATCAATGCTAAAAATCCTAACCTTGCTGACAAGGAAGCAGTCGCTCACGCTGTTGGCGTCGGCGCTATCAAATTCTACGATTTGAAAACAGACCGTTTGAATGGCTATGACTTTGACCTTGATGCTATGGTATCATTTGAAGGTGAAACTGGACCTTACGTACAATATGCACACGCACGTATCCAATCTATTCTTCGTAAAGCTGAGTTTACACCATCTGTCAACCAAGTTTACAGTCTTGATGATGCTGAAAGCTGGGAAATTGTAAAACTTATCCAAGACTTCCCACGCATCATCAAACGTGCCGCTGACAACTTTGAACCTTCTATTGTTGCAAAATTTGCTATCAATCTAGCCCAAAGCTTCAACAAATACTATGCACACACACGTATCCTTGATGAAAGCCCAGAACGTGATAGCCGCCTAGCACTTAGCTACGCTACTGCAACTGTTCTAAAAGAAGCGCTCCGTCTTCTCGGTGTTGAAGCACCAAACGAAATGTAATTATTTCTTTATAAAAGCGAAGAGAATGAGATTATTTCTCGTTCTTTTTTTCTTGATCTTTTTCTATCAAAATTATAAACTGTAAGCATAACAACAAAGGAGATTTTATTTATGGAAAAAGGAAATCAATTAATGCAAAAACTTAGTAAAGCCTATGCTAGCCTACCAGATAACGAGCCACTGAAAGCAGATATTTTTGCAGTAGCGCAGGATTTAGAAAAAAATGAAAATGACCAGTTGGCACGTACAAAACTGGCACATGCCATTTCTCAACATTTACTAACACATCATCTCAAAACAGAATCTGAAATCACAGCACTTTACAACGAAGTTGCTGACAGTCCTGAAAAATATAAAGGGAATGCCGCTTTAGCTATCATGCTAGGTAGCCTATTTCACCCCTAACAAAAAAGCCGTGTTAAACGGCTTTTTTCATTTGTCTAAACTCATTTTTTCTGAGCATTTAACCAATCAAAAATGTTATCATAAGCTGTTCCGTCAACTTTTACGGTGCTTATTCCACCATTAGTTTTATTGCTTGGTGAAAAACCTGAAAGGTCGTCAGCCTCTTTAATATCAGAAACGCTTTGTACACCAGACACCTTATCATTGAAGAAATACGTCCATGACCAATGTCCAAGATAAGAGGTATCTTTCATGTCTGAACCTTCAACACTTTCATAATATGAGAACCATTTATTCGTTGCTCCGCTATTTACTAAAGCTTTATAGATTGGTAAAGAATAATCGCTTGGATTGACAACCGTATCATTAGCGGCATGGATAAACCAAATTGGAATATCTTTAAGCGCAGCAATTTTATCCTCGTCAAAGTAGATATCATCTGTTTTGACAAATGCTGTGCCAGACAAGCTTGTATCACTAGGAACAGTTGTATAAGTACCGTCCTCATTACGCTGATATTGATAGTAAGAATAGGCTGCCGCCTGCGGAACAAGCGCTGCAAAATAATCTGTATTATTGATAGCTAAATTAAGCGTCATGTAACCACCATTTGAACCACCAGTTAAATAAATACGGTCTGTATCCACATCTGAATGATTCGAAACGTAATCCTTAATAGTATCCATGAGTACCTCTGTGTAGCGAGACACACCTGCCCCCGCTCCATTTGTACCATCACCCTCATCCATCCAATACGTTGGAGTTTGAACCGCTAAAACATAGACTCCCATTTGCTTACCTGCTGTAAAATGTGATTGGATATCATCCTTAGCAAGCGCTACAACTTCATTTCCCAACAATGTAATATCGGTATCTGTACCGCCTTCGCCTTGCCCATGTAGCCAGATAATCAAAGGATTTTTCTTTCCATTTTTCAAAATTTCTGGTTCATAAGCGGCATATTGAAGGGTGAGTTCTTCATCTTGATTGGTCAACGGATTCGTGTAAGTTCCAGAATAAGACCCACGATTGCTAAATGCTGCTACATCTGTTGAAATGCGATTGTTAATAGCGTTGCTCTCACTGTCAAGCTCGCTTTCTTCGCCGTTTACAGTTACTGTCAACCCTTGAATTGAAACCGTGTAATCATCTACCCATGTATTATGGAAATTCTCCATGTTGTAAAAGAAAGGACTGGCAACACCAGAATTTGATTCGGTGTCAAAAGTAACTGGCATTTGAATAGTGATGTACTTACTATCTTTGGTAACTTTTTTTCCATTTTTATCAGATAAATAAACCTTGCTGACTTGGCGTTCTGTACCTGCCGTTGTAATAGTGACATTTTCTTTTGATACTTTAGAGACTTTACTGTCTAACTTTACAACAACTTTTGGTACTGCTGGACCAAACTCATACCCCTTTACAACAATTGATGTTTTAGCAATAGTAACATCAGTGTCAGCAGATACAACTTGACTTCCTGCAAACACTCCCAAAAAACTAACAGCACTCAAAACGATTCCCTTTGAGAGTGATTTTTTCATACTTATCTCTCCCTCTAAATTGATAATATCCTAAAAAGTAGTAAAGTGGGTATGACACCCACATAGTTACTATTTTTCATAAAGTTTTGGTATTTTTGTAAATTGTGTCAAAACAAATCCCAAGATAAATGAGATAACGATTGAAGCAATGAAGTACCAAACATTATTAGTATCACCAGTCATACCTGCAGGCAAGATATATGATGGAATGGCAAACAATCCCATACCTCCCATCGTATAACCAGTAACATTAAAGAAACCTAGGAAAGCCCCTTGAATCGCACCTGCAATACAAGTCATGATAAATGGCGTGCGCATTGGAAGAGTAATACCATAAATAGCTGGCTCAGTAACACCAAATAAAGCAGAAATAAATGCTGGGATAGCTAATTGTTTTACCTTATCTTCCTTAGTTCTTAAGAAAATATTGAGTAGTGATCCAGCTTGAGCAAAACAAATTGAAACTGAAGCTACAAGGAGAGTACTATAACCTTTTGTTGCAAAATCCAAAATAGCAATCGGTACAAGTCCCCAGTGAAGACCAAACATAACAAGTACTTGCCACAATGCCCCCAAAATAAGCCCAAAAACAATTGGATTGAAATCATAAATTGCTTGGAAAACAACACCTACAAGGTCAGATGCCCAAGTCATCAAAGGTCCAATGATGATGAAAGCAAGTGGTACTGTAATTAGCATCACAAAAAATGGAACAATGAAAACTTTAACTACATCTGGAATGATTTTATTAAAGAACTTTTCAAGTTTTGCACCAGCAAAAATAGCTAACAAAATAGGAAGGACAGTTTGAAGATAACTTGATGCTGGGAAAATGATCGGTAATCCAAGAAAAGTTGCATAAATATCTGACTCAATGACTGTTCCTTTGAACAACGTATAAAGCGGAGCATCACCCGTAAAACTTTGAGCAATATCAGGATAAACCAAAGCAAATGCAATAGCCATTGCTGTAAATTTGTTCATCTTAAAACGATTAGCTGCATTATAAGCTAGAATAATTGGCAAGAATTGGAAGAAACCATCCCCAACCGCATTTAAGACGATGTAGGCTCCATCGGTTGTCGGAACCCCACATGCTGTCATCAAAGCAACAACACCTTTTAACATACCTGCTGCTGACAAAGCTCCCAGCATTGGTTGGAATAGGCTTGATACTAAGGCAACAAATTGATCAAAAAGGTTTCCTCTAGGATGGGTATCCCTTTCATCAATATCTAAACTACCACCAGCTGCTAAACCACCAACTTTGATAACTTCATCATAAACATCTGGGACGTGATTACCTATAACAACTTGATACTGTCCTCCTGCCTTAACAACAGTTACAATACCATCACGCTGTTTAAGATAATCATCGTCAGCTTTTGATTCATCCTTCAAATCAAAACGAAGACGTGTAACACAGTGTTTAAGACTATTGATGTTTTCTTTACCACCAACATGTGCGATAATGTCTTTTGCCAATTCTGTATATTTTGCCATACGAATAAGCCCCTTCTCTTTTTAGTTATGTTTCGAGCCATAAGAAAAACCTAAATAAATACCAAATAAGCCTGTGAACAGTGCGTCTCACAATCCTATTTCTGTACCTATTTAGGTTTTGCCTGTTTGACCAGTAACAATCCTTACAAAGTTAATCATATCACAAAAAAATATATCAGCAAGCGTTTTCAATCGTTTTAGTAATATTTTACCAATTTTCCAGATTATAATATCAAAAAAAGAAAGATGGGTGAAAAATACCGCATCTTTTTTCTTTATTGACTACAATTTATCATAGTTTTTTCGTCGAATTTTGAAATCAGATGACACAACCTCATCAACATCAATGATTGAAATAAAAGCATCTGGGTCTAAATCTGCCATAATGGCTTTAACATCACGGACTTCACCTGGATTTAAAACCACATACAAAATATTTTTCTCATCTCCAGAGTAAGCCCCCTGACCATTCAAATAAGTAACCCCACGATTAATGCCATTAAGAATAGCTTGCGCAGCTTCTTCAGATTTTTGTGTGATAATAATCATGCCACGCACTGTGTAACCACCATTTTGGACAATTGTCAGAACTTGACTGTAAACAAAGCTTGCTACCAACGTGTAAAGCATATGTTGTAAATCAATGTAAACCAGCGACGCTGTAAGAACCACGGCATCGACAAAAAGTAGTGTCTGACCAAGTTTGAAACTGAATTTTTCTTCGATAACACGTCCGATAATATCTGTTCCGCCCGTTGTAGCGCCGTAACGAAAGACCAAGCCACTACCGACACCAGAAAATAAACCAGCAACGACAGCAACCAACATCATATCATTTTCGAGAACAATCTGAATCGGCACATGTTGCCAAAACCAGATGAACCATGACATCAAAACAGTGCCATAAATAGTTAGTGCTAGCGATTTTCGTCCAAAAATTCGAGCCCCTAGAATGAACAAAGGAACATTCAAAATAAGTGACGAATAAGCAGGGTTGATTCCGTAAAGAGCATGGGCAATCAAGGTTACACCCGCAACCCCACCTTCAGCAAGAGCATTTGCCATATTAAATTTGACAAAACCGAAAGTATAAATTGCTACACCTATGGCAATTAACACCAAACTTCTTATTTGTCCAAGCTTTTCACGAACCATGTCTCATACCTCCAAAACAAAATTTTCTGCGTCTTGTAAATTATAACGCCATAAACAAAGAAGCTGAGAACTTTCTCAACCTCTTAATCATCAACAAAACGTCCAATAATATGAACATTTTCAGCAACTGAAACAAAGGCATTGGGGTCAGTTTTTTTCATCAGATACCTAAAGTCGTTATATTCTTCACGAGTAATGATAGCCAGCAAAACCGCTTTTTTCTCATGATTATAAGTTCCTTCGGCATTATTGATTTGTGTCACCCCACGATGTAATTTGGTGTGAATCATCGCAATTACCTTTTCAGGACGATTGGTCACAATCGTTGCTTGCATTTTCTTCTGCTTAGTGAAAATAGCATTTGTCACACGGCTAGAGACAAAGATAGTCACCATAGAATAAAGGGCATATTGCCAACCAAATAAAATGCCAGCAAAAATCATGATAACACCATTAACCATGAGAGAAATGCTTCCCACATCACGGCCTGTCTTTTTCCGAATGGTCAGACTGATGATATCAGTACCACCACTTGAAATACGAGATTTTAAACTAAAGCCAACACCAGTCCCCATGACCAAACCACCAAAAATGGCATTAACCAGAGGATCAGTCGTCAGAGTAATTTCAGGAACAATTTGAATGAAGAAAGAACTCATCGAAACTGTAATGAGCGTAAAAACAGTGAATTTATGTCCGATTTTATACCAAGCTAAAACGAGCAATGGCACATTAATCACATAAAAAACAACTGAAACTGGCAACTTGAAGCCAATTAATCGCTCACTAACTGCCGATAAAACCTGTGCAAAACCAGTTGCACCACTTGAATAAACGTGTCCTGGTTGAAAGAAGAAATTAACCGCGATTGCCGATAGCAAACCATAAAAAAGAGAAGCGGAAACTTTTTCCGCATACTTCTCTCTTGAAATGCTCTGCATTGTCTTTAACAGACCATATCTTTCTGCCCAACGGCTAACAATAAACTTTGTTTTCTTTTTCAAAGATGTTTTCTTAATCATTAGTTTCGATTGCTAAAGCTAATTCATCTAATTGTTTATCTGCAACAAGACTTGGTGCTTGTGTCATTGGATCCGCAGCTTTATTATTTTTAGGAAATGCAATGACTTCACGAATGTTATCTTCACCAGCAAGAAGCATAACGAAACGGTCAAGACCAATAGCAAGTCCACCATGTGGTGGGAAACCGTAGTTCATAGCTTCTAACAAGAAACCAAATTGGTCATTTGCTTCTTCTGCTGTAAAGCCAAGCGCTTTAAACATACGTTCTTGCAATTCTTTTTGGTTGATACGCAAGCTACCGCCCCCAAGTTCATAACCGTTAAGAACGATATCGTAAGCAACTGCACGTACTTTAGCAAGGTCACCTTCTAATTCATGAGCGGATTCTTCAGTTGGCAATGTGAATGGGTGGTGAGCAGACATATAACGTTCTTCTTCTTCAGACCATTCAAACATTGGCCAATCAACAACCCAAAGGAAATTAAATTTAGAGTTGTCAACCATGTCAAGTTCTTTAGCGATACGAGTACGAAGAGCACCAAGAGTATTATTAGCAACTTCAAGAGTATCGGCAACGAAAAGAACCAAATCATTTTCTTCGAGTTGTAAACTTACTGTCAACTTATCTTCGATACTTGTTAAGAATTTAGCAACTGGTCCAGTAATCGCACCATCAGTAAATTTGACCCATGCAAGACCTTTGGCACCAAATTGTTTTGCAAATTCTGTTAATTTATCAATGTTTTTACGTGAGTATTTATCCGCATTCCCCTTAACAACAATAGCTTTTACAACTGGAGCTTGTGAGAATACTTTGAAATCAACATCCTTGACAACTTCTGTCAAGTCTTGTAAAAGCATTTCAAAACGAGTATCAGGTTTGTCTGAACCGTAGTTGTTCATTGCATCATCATAAGACATACGTGGGAATGGCAATGTGACATCAATTCCTTTTGTATCTTTCATGACTTTAGCAATCATTCCTTCAGTGATATCTTGGATATCTTGGTCTGACAAGAATGATGTTTCCATATCGACCTGTGTAAACTCAGGTTGACGATCACCACGTAAATCTTCATCACGGAAACATTTAACGATTTGGTAGTAACGGTCAAAGCCAGCATTCATCAACAATTGTTTTGTGATTTGTGGACTTTGTGGCAAAGCGTAAAAGTGACCCTGGCTCACACGACTTGGTACCAAGTAGTCACGCGCACCCTCTGGAGTTGATTTTGTCAACATTGGTGTTTCAACATCAATGAATTCTAACTCATCCAAATAGTTACGGATTGAGTGAGTAACTTTTGCACGTAATTTAAAGTTGTTAAGCATTTTTGGACGACGAAGATCTAAATAACGGTAGCGTAAACGATTTTCATCACTAACTTCAACATCATCTTTAATTTCAAAAGGTGTTGTTTTAGCCGTATTCAAAACTGTCAATGCTGATACTTTCAATTCAACAGCACCAGTTGGCAAGTTTTTATTTTCTTGTTCACGTTGTGCGACTTCACCAGTAACTTCGATAACAAATTCGTTACGAAGGCTTTCAGCTGTGGTCATAACATCACTTGAAACTTCCTCTGGATTAATGACTAATTGCATGATACCTTCACGGTCACGAAGGTCGATAAAGATAAGCCCACCTAAATCACGACGACGACCAACCCAACCTTTTAAAGTAATTTCTTGGCCGATATGTTCACTACGAACACGACCAGCATACATTGTACGTTTCATTGATATGTTTCTCCGTTTTTTAATTTATTCATTCCCACCTATTATAGCAAAAAGCACGTAAAAACCCCACCCATGCGGGGGAGTTTTTTAATTTTTTTGAGAAATATCAAAAATTTGAAAGGTTCAAAATGATATTAAACTCCTATTTGAGATGTCTTTTGTTACCACACTCCAAAATCTAGTAAACTTTCAAATTCCTTTTGACCAAATCATAACATTTAATCAGTAAAGGATATATCTTCTTGCGAAACTATTGCTTTCTTATTTTCTTTACTCATATACATGTCAATCCTTTCAAACAATTCTCATATGTTTAAATTCAATCAAAATATTCCATAATTTCCTCAATTCGATTTTCAATCAAATATTTAGTCATATCCCTTTCTTCCTTATATCCTCTAGTTTGTTTGATTTCTAATTTACCATTAAATCCAAATCCGAACATTTTGTCATACTTATCTGGATTTTTCTTTAGCCTAACTTCTTCCATGAAATTTATCATTTCTTCTTTTTTAAACGCCAACATTATTGTATCCCACTTTGTATCAGACGATTTAGCACTATGTATTTCATTAGGATATTTTGCATAAATTCCTACTATTACAAACCAATCAGCATTTTCTTGCGGTTCAAAACGATTAAGCCATAGAGTGCCTTGATATTTTTTATTGGGATAATAATAAGCTCTAGACATTTTTACTTGAAATGTCAATACTTTATTTATGCCATCACAAAACTTATATAATAGCAAATCAATTCCTTTTTCTTGTGCAGAAGTGGGGATAAATACAGATGTTCCTTTTACTTCTTTTGCCAAATAATCTGCAACCGCAAACTCCCCATATTGTAATGTAAACAATGCTTGCATATATTCCACCTCAACTGTATTTGTAGCTTAACTAGTTATCATTATACTACACAAAAATAATACAGTCATTTCTTTTCTGCTTTTAAGAAGTTACTTATCTGTCTATGATTTGTAAAGGGTGCTAAAGCATTGCTTACGCAACAAGTCCTTGACAAATCATATCCCGATAAATTTAACGTAATCAAGCAGAAATGAAGTAGTCTGTTGTTTCAAGCCAACAAAAAAGAGATACCAGCACATTTATGCAGTATCTCTAACTTAGTAGCAATATTCTTTTATTCGCAAGCAGGTAAACACAGGTCATTCCTTAATATCTTTTTGTTCGGGAAACTCCTTGTTCCCATTTGAAATAGTTTCTCTAGAAACATGGATATGTTCAGATAATTTTTCTTGTGAAAGATGATTAGGTTTTCTTAATTGTTTTAACTTTTCTCCGACGATTTTGTATATACATTATATGAAACTTTCACCTACCTAGCAAGGTTACAGTAGCTTCCATTCTCGCAACTAAAGTTTACAATATAAAACAACTAGTTAATGAACTGTGAGTACACAGTTATTAGCTAGTTGTTGTCGTTTAATCTAATTTATTCAATACTTCAGCGAAGTTGTTTGCAATTTCGTCAAAGCTTACGGTCACTTCTTCGCGAGTTTTATTATTTTTCACAGCTACTTGACCTGCTTCAATTTCACTTTCACCTAAAGTGATAATTGTTTTAGCATTAAAGGCGTCTGCTGATTTGAATTGCGCTTTGATTTTACGTCCAAGGTAGTCACGTTCTGCTGAGAAACCTTGGTTGCGGACAGCTTGAACAAGTTCCAACGCTTTAAGGTTTGCACCTTGTCCCAAAACAGCAATGTAAACGTCCATTTCTTTTTCAACTGGCAATTCAATACCTTGTTTTTCGAGGATAAGAAGCAAACGTTCAAGACCAAGTGCAAAACCAAAACCTGGTGTTTCTGGTCCGTCAAAGTATTCAACGAGACTGTCATAACGACCACCAGCACAAATTGTCAATTCAGATTTATCAACAGTTGTGATGAATTCAAAGATAGTGTGGTTATAGTAATCAAGACCACGAACCATGTTTGTATCAATGACATATGGGATATTGAGGGTTTCAAGCATACTACGCACAGCATCAAAATGAGCTTGGCTTTCGTCATCAAGATAATCAAGAATTGATGGTGCGTTTTCAACAGCAATCTTGTCTTCTTTTTCTTTTGAATCAAGGACACGGAGTGGGTTTTCATCTAAACGACGTTGACTGTCTTTTGACAATTGCTCACGCATTGGCGTAAGGTAATCAATCAAAGCTTGACGATATGCCGAACGGCTAACTGCACTTCCCAAAGTATTCAAATGAAGTGTAACATCTTTAATGCCCAGTATTTGGAACAATTGGTAAGCCATCGCGATTGTTTCAACGTCTGTGGCAGGATTTGCTGAACCGAAACACTCAACACCAACTTGATGGAATTCACGCAAACGACCAGCTTGTGGACGTTCGTAGCGGAACATTGAGCCGATGTAGTACATCTTAACTGGCTTTTGAACTTCTGGTGCAAATAATTTATTTTCTACAAAAGAACGCACAACAGGAGCTGTACCTTCTGGACGCAAAGTAATATGGCGGTCACCTTTATCGTGGAAATCATACATTTCTTTTGTCACGATGTCCGTTGTGTCACCAACAGAACGGCTGATAACCTCATAATGTTCAAACATTGGTGTACGAATTTCGCTGTAATTGTATTTTTTAAATGTTTCACGCGCAACAGCTTCCACGTATTGCCACTTAGCACTTTCGCTAGGTAAAATATCCTGTGTTCCTTTAGGTTTTTGTAATTTCATAAATTTAAGACATATTGGCACCAAATTTAAACAAATTTAGCCCCTAATTCCTTTCTACTATTGTAGCGATTCAATCATTTCTATTTTATCACAAAAACAAGTTATACAGAAGAATAGTCTGTTCTTTTTTAGGATTTTCTTATGAATTATTCCTTGAGGACTTTCGTTTTTAACGAACAGCCAAGCGTTAATAACCACACTCGCACCTATTTATAATTTTTTTGTCAAGTAACTTTACTTTACAAAAAAGATATGTTATTATGTTAAAGTTGATTAAAAATCAAGAACAAAAAAATATTATCGGAGGAGATAAAACATGGCAGTACCTGCACGTCACACTTCAAAAGCGAAGAAAAACAAACGTCGTACACACTACAAATTGACTGCTCCATCAGTTAAATTTGACGAAACTACTGGAGATTACTCACGTTCTCACCGTGTATCACTTAAAGGATACTACAAAGGACGTAAAATCGCTAAAGCAGCTAAATAATAGAAGGGAGATACCATGCGCGTAAATATTACACTTGAACACAAAGAATCTGGTGAACGCTTGTACCTTACTTCAAAAAACAAACGTAACACTCCAGACCGTCTTCAATTGAAAAAATACTCACCAAAATTGCGTAAACACGTAATCTTTACTGAAGTTAAATAATTGAATACATCAAAAGCCTACGAAACCAACGTTTCTAGGCTTTTTTAGTTCAAAAATAGCATTTCTGGCTGATTGAATATCAAACCAAATCATTTTTTATTATAAACAAAGTATAAATTTCTAATTATCTTTTTATATTTTCTTAAATGCTCGTAAAGCCTTATTCTATGTGCTTTCGAGTATTTTTACTGTAGGAAGATACTTCACGTTTCTTTGCATATTTCCTCATGTCTTAGCTGTCAGAAGTGGTAAATAAGTAGTAAATTCATTTGTACTACTAAGCAACAAGACGCTCCTGTTGCTTCTCTTTATTCAAGCGTTTCATTTCTGCCATTGCAGAATCGAATGTTGCATGTGCGTAATAGTTCAGCGTCATGGCTATATTAGCATGTCCCATAATGTACTGTAATGCCTTTGGATTCATTCCTGCATTTGCATAGTTGGTACAGAATGTATGTCGCAAACTATGTGGAGTGATGTGTGGCAATTTATCCTCGTTATACTTATTGTATTTCTTAACAAGACCTTTCATCATGCCGTTGTAATCACTTGCCACTTTTGGATAGTTCTTTCTATTAAGAAAGAGGAAATCACTATATCCATCAATCTCAACACGCTTATCATTCTTTCGATTCGCTAACACTCGCTTAAATGCTTGATAGGCTTCTTCAACCATAGGAACTTGACGTTCGCCACTTTTGGTCTTTGGTGTTTCAATGTAGTACCCAATTTCAGTATCTCTCAATAGCTGATGGTCTATATTGACAAGACGATTCTCAAAATCTAAATCTGGAAGTGTCAAACCACCAAACTCTGAAATACGAAGACCTGTTTTTAAGAGTATCAGAATTTCATCATAATTTTTGCTGTAGGTTTTATCAGCTTTTGCAAAGGCTAACAGTTTTTCTTCCTGTTCTTCTGTTAGTACGGTCTTAGGGACAGTATCATCATCAAGAACTGCTTTCAGTTGAAAGTCAAATGGATTCTTCCGAACACAATCATCTTGTATAGCAATATAGAATGAAGCCTTTAAAGAACGTTTGTAGTTATTGATGGTTTGATAAGCATAACCATTTTCACTCATTCTAATAGCCCATTCTTTAGCGTCTGATGGCTTAATACTGTCAATACTTCTTACACCTAACTTGTCTTTCTTCAAAATATCCATAAGATATTTGCGTCCAGTTTCAGTGTTTTTTCTAACCTTTGGTCTTTGAGCGTTCTGTTTTGCGTAAAGCTGGCAGAGTGTCATTTTCTTTCCTACAACATCAATACCATCATGAATGTCTTTCTGTAACTCTGCGATTTTCTCTCTAAGTGAGATACAATCACGCTTTCCTGCTGGTACTCGGTCTGTAGCCACAAGTTTCCACGAGTAAACAAATTGCGGTTCTCCAAATGAATCTATATATTTGTATAAGTATCTTCCGTCTTTTCGTTGGCTCTCTCCAGTCTTTAAGATTCGACCTTTATTGTCACGTCTTTTTTCTGACATGGCATTTGCTCCTTTCCTTTATGGAAAGAGCCTTGATACGACTTAATACTATTTTATCATATACAAGACCCTTTGGCGACGCTAGATTGCGTCCAATGTATCTATAATTTTTTCAAATTGTTTTCGTTTAATCTGAATACGATTGCCATTCATAATCAGCCAATTTGCATTTTTATTTTCCTCTGCCAAGCGTCGTAGCTTGTTTTCGCCAATACGAAAATATTTTGACGCTTCTTCAATGGTTAGGGTATAACGTTCCCAAATAGGAATGTCAGTCTGCTTCATAAAATCCTCCTTTCCAAATCACTTATTTGGATTTCATAAAAGTTGTTTTACCAGCAATCGAACAGCTTTAGCAAAGCTCACGGGAGTTCCACCCCTGCATGGTTCTCATGTAGCCATACTCATTGCCTGCGACGGTTTTATCACGCTCGGACTATTGACTGTATGGGAGTATCATTATCACGATAAGAATGTCGTTGCAGGCAATCCTGCTAAAGATTGCTTCTCGGATCACTAACATGAATCGCTCGCTATCTTTATAAGATAGGTCATGGCGGTTAGTTCCGTTGGCTCTTTTCTTATCGAAACGTATTCGATTACTTTTATTCAGTTTTCAAAGAACAATGGCTCGTTAGCCTATCAAAACACATTGAAAGCTCAATATGCTTTGGTGGAATAACAAACCTCCCTGTTCGGGAAGCGTGGAATGGTTTAGCACGCTTCCACGAAAGGAGAGAGGATATTACTTAATTTCAAATGACAAAATCTTTGTAATCAGTCTGGTTTCCATTCTTCCACGTAAGACTTCATCAACGACCATACTTTGATTGCCAGGTTCTGTTGCAAAGTTTTAAATCTACTATCAAATAAGGTAGAATAATAGAAAAAGATAGCAGGAGGAATGACGATGAATCATTTTAAAGGAAAGCAATTTCAGCAGGATGTGATTATTGTAGCCGTGGGCTACTATCTTCGTTATAACCTTAGCTATCGTGAAGTTCAAGAAATCTTATATGATCGTGGCATTAACGTTTCTCATACGACGATTTATCGTTGGGTGCAAGAATATGGCAAACTACTCTATCAAATTTGGAAAAAGAAAAATAAAAAATCCTTTTATTCATGGAAAATGGATGAAACGTACATCAAAATTAAAGGAAAATGGCATTATTTGTATCGAGCCATCGATGCAGATGGTTTAACCTTGGATATTTGGTTACGTAAAAAACGGGACACACAAGCAGCCTATGCTTTTCTTAAGCGGTTAGTGAAGCAGTTTGATGAACCGAAGGTTGTAGTCACAGATAAAGCCCCCTCTATTACAAGTGCCTTTAAGAAACTAAAAGAATACGGCTTTTATCAAGGGACAGAACATCGTACCATTAAATACCTGAATAATTTGATTGAACAAGACCATCGTCCAGTAAAGAGACGCAATAAATTCTATCGAAGTTTACGCACTGCCTCTACCACGATTAAAGGCATGGAAGCCATTCGAGGATTATATAAGAAAACCCGAAAAGAAGGCACTCTCTTCGGGTTTTCGGTCTGTACTGAAATCAAGGTATTATTGGGAATCCCAGCTTAAATCATAGATACCGTAAGGGATTTTATTCTTTATTTAAAACTTTGCAACAGAACCCTTTCGCCTGTTTCACGATTTTGTTTATACTCTAATATTTCAGCACAATCTTTTACTCTTTCAGCCTTTTTAAATTCAAGAATATGCAGAAGTTCAAAGTAATCAACATTAGCGATTTTCTTTTCTCTCCATGGTCTCACTTTTCCACTTTTTGTCTTGTCCACTAAAACCCTTGATTTTTCATCTGAATAAATGCTACTATTAGGACACATAATATTAAAAGAAACCCCATCTATTTAGTTATTTGTTTGGTCACTTATAACTTTAACAGATGGGGTTTTTCTGTGCAACCAATTTTAAGGGTTTTCAATACTTTAAAACACATACATACCAACACTTCAACGCACCTTTCAGCAACTAAAATAAAAATGACGTTATTTCTATATGTATCAAGATAAGAAAGAACAAGTTCAAAACCATCAAAAAAAGACACCTTTTCAGGTGCTTTTTTTATTTTATAAACTCATTCCCTGATCTCGACTTCGTTCTTTTTTTACCTCTCGGTTATGAGTTAGTTCAAATTCGTTCTTTTTAGGTTCTAAATCGTGTTTTTCTTGGAATTGTGCTGTTTTATCCTTTACCTTGTCTACAAACCCCTTAAAAACGTTTTTAAAGGCTTTTAAGCCGTCTGTACGTTCCTTAAGGAATTCCTTAGTGCTTTCATAGATTAAACTCACATCACGCTTTAAATCGCTTATTTTAGACTTTAAAGACTTGTTTTCTTCAAGCAACTCATTATAATCATTTACATTTTCATTAAATCGCTCTACAAGACCACTATATTTTTCTTTAACTTGCCCATGTTCTTTACTTAATTTTTTATATTCTCTCGCCATATCAGTACTCATGAGATTTCTAACATGCTGTTTTAACCTATCGTTATCTCTCGCAGCAGTCACTAAGTTTTTATAATCACGCTCCGATATAACAACATTTTTGGTTGGTTTCTTTTCTGTTTTCATTATTTCTTTTCCCAAACCAAACATGGACTTTTCACCCGTTGGCACTTCAACACTTTTCATGTGTCGTTTCGCTGGTACTTCTAAATCTGATTTAACTTTATCGCTATAAGCAGTCCATTCATCTTTTTTAACTGCTAAATTTTTTTCTAGAAAATCAATCTCTTTTTCCAAAGTTTGTTTTTTAAATTTAGCTGTCTCAATATGTTTACGGTCAGAGCCACGTTCACCACGCTTCAACTCAAAACCCTGTTTTTTCATATGCTCGGGGAATTTATCTTGTAGCCATAACAGTTCTTGACGATTAAACACATTTTTTCCTTGCAGTTTTCCATCACGCATAGGCACAACACCTAAATGCATGTGAGGGGTTTGCTCATCATTATGAACTGTTGCATAAGCAATATTTTGCTTGCCATATCGTTCGGAAAATAATTTATAACTTTCCTCAAAAAATCGTTTTTGTTCTCCTGGATCCAGTTGCTCAAAAAAATCTCGGTCAGATGTTACTAGCAACTCATTTACAAGAACAGCATCTTTCCTCGTTTTTCTTGTACCTGTTTTTTGTGATTCAATAATTTCTTTGACACGTTCGTTGTAATCAATATTTTTATCATTTTTCAAATCATAATTTTCACGTGTTCGCTCATGGTCAATATCATCATTCGTTCTACTTTTTCGCTCTCTTTGATTATGAAATTGCATGCCTTTTAGTCCAGCTGATTTCACTTTTTGCATTCTACAAACTGCATAACTCATATGTAAATCGCTCCTTTTTAGGTGGCACAAATGTGAGGCATTTTCGCTCTTTCCGGCAACCACTTCCAAGTAAAGTATAACACACTATACTTTATATTCATAAAGTGTGTGCTCTGCGAGGCTGTCGGCAGTGCCGACCAAAACCATAAAACCTTTAAGACCTTTCTTTTTTTTACGAGAAAAAAGAAACAAAAAAACCTGCCCTCTGCCACCTCAGCAAAGGGGGGTTTTGCTCTCGTGCTCGTTTAAAAATCAGCAAGGGACAGGTAGTATTTTTTGAGAAGATCACTCAAAAAATCTCCACCTTTAAACCCTTGCCAATTTTTATTTTGTCCGTTTTGTCTAGCTTACCGAAAGCCAGACTCAGCAAGAATAAAATTTTTATTGTCTTTCGGTTTTCTAGTGTAACGGACAAAACCACTCAAAATAAAAAAGATACAAGAGAGGTCTCTCGTATCTTTTATTCAGCAATCGCGCCCTTTAATGGAACAAAAAGATTTGAATTCCTGTTATAAAAAAAGGATCAATTTTGAACTCTCTCCCAAAGTTGATCCCTTAACGATTTAGAAATCCCTTTGAGAATGTTTATATACATTCAAGGTAACCAGCCAACTAATGACAATGATTCCTGAAAAAAGTAATAACAAATTACTATACAGATAAGTTGACTGATCAACTTCCATAGGTAACAACCTTTGATCAAGTAAGGGTATGGATAATAAACCACCTACAATTGCAATACCTGTTCCCTCTGATAAAAAGCTGGTAAAGTTAAGCAAACTCATTCCAGCACCAGCTTCCTGCTGTTTCAAGCTACTTGAAACAATTGTTGATATAACTGTTTTGGTGAACGAAAGCCCACCTAAAACAAATACGATTATAATTGTCATGAACCATGATGTTGTTTCTAAAAGAAAGGAAGCAGTTAAAAAGCTAACAGAAAGAAATGTAACTCCGATGTTTAACACGTATAAAGGACCTCTTCTATCAACAAGTATCCCACCAATGTAGCCGAAAATAATGACACTCATTGTTCCAGGGAAAATAATTACACTTCCGATTTCGGCAGTACTTAGCTGGTGAACATCTTTCATCATATAAGGAACCATAGAGACAAACCCTGCTACTGTTCCAAATATAATTCCCCCACAAAGAACTCCAATCATAAAAGGTATATTTTTCCCTAATCCGGGATCAACAAAAGGATCTGTTACTTTCCTGATATGTTTTACAAATATCAGGAATGACAGCACGCTAACGATAAGAAAAGAAATGCTATATGATGTTGTAAACAACATAAAAAATACAATGCCTACAGACATTAGTATAATTCCTTTGATATCAAAATGACCTTTTATCCTTACTTCTTTCTTTAATAATTTCATAAGAAACGGAACAGTGATAATTGTTATCATAGGAATGAGTAGAAGATAGGACCAATGAATATAATGGGCTATCATTCCACCAATCGCTGGACCGACTCCTTCTCCCATGGCTACTATCGATCCAATAAGACCAAATGCTTTACCCCTATTTTCCTTTGGAATATAGCGCGCAACTACAACCATTACGAGTGCTGGAAATGCAGCTGCACCAGCCCCTTGAATAAAACGAGCCATAATAAGTAAGGAAAAGAAAGAATGGCCAACAAACCCAATTACCGACCCGAAACAATTTATTATAATTCCAAATAGGAGTAACCTTTTGATGCCTAATTGATCAGATAGCTTTCCATATACAGCTGTTCCAATGGAAAAGGTTAACATAAAGGCTGTGTTCACCCAGTTTGTACTCGCAGGTGGTTTATTAAAATCATTTGCAATATCAGGTAATGAGACGTTCAAAACCATTTCATTTAATACGCTAAAAAAAGATAAAACGCAAAGCCAAATTAAAATTTGGTTGTATTTAACCCTGTTACATTCATTACACTTCATAATTAATTCCTCCTTTACACTTTAATTCAAATCTTTATTAAAAAATATTTCATCTTATTTAACAAGAAACCATATTTATATAACAACATAAAATACACTAAGTTATTTTATTGAACATATATCGTACTTTATCTATCCGACTATTTGGACGACGGGGCTGGCAAACAGGTTCACCGGTAGTAACATGGTACCCTTTTAACTCTGTTAAACAAACACTACGTCCATTTGTAAAGAAAGTTAAATCACTACGATATTCTTGAATACACCGAGCAGGGATTTCTCCACTAAGAATGACCTCATTATTTTTCAATTGAGTGTCTACGATGTTCGCACAATATTTAGGAGCATCGTTGTATGCTCGTGAAAGATATTCCTGTGGCGCATAAATTTTAAAACTAAGATATGGCTCTAACAATTCTGTTCCAGCTTTTTTTAAGACTTGTTCCAATACAATAGGAGCAAGCATCCGAAAATCTGCTGGGGTACTAACAGGGCTATAGTATAAGCCATACTTAAAACAGATTTTACAGTCCGTCACATTCCAACCATACAATCCTTGTTCACAGCCATAGCGTATCCCCTCCATAACTGCATTTTGAAACGATTGATTTAAGTATCCAAGAGAAACCGAGCTCTCATACTGTACTCCGCTCCCTAATGGAAGCGGTGCTACAGATAGACCAATGGAAGCCCAGAAAGGATTCGGTGGAACTTCGATGTGAATGGTATACTCTGCTTTTTTTAACGGTCTTTCCATATAAATGATTGTAGGCTCTTTTATTTCTATCTCCACATGATACTTTTCTTGCAGCAGAGCACAAGTCACTTCCATTTGTACTTTCCCTAAGAAAGAAAGTATGATTTCATGTGTCGCAGAATCCACATAATATCGCAGAAGCGGGTCACTGTCGGAGATTTCTAAAAGTGCATCAAGTAACATTTCCCTTTGTTGAGGTTTGCTCGGTTCAACAGTCGTTTGCAGCAGAGGGAGGGGATTTTCAATTCTCTCTCTCTGTGGCAATAGCTTTGTATCTCCAAGAACACTATTTAACTTCAAAAACTCATTCTGCAAAATAACAATTTCCCCGGAATAAGCCTTATCGATTTTACATAATTCACCATTTATTGAAGTATACATTTCTGTAATTTTTATTTTTTCCTTTTCCGATATTCTAACCGAATCTCGCAAATGCAGTACGCCACTATAAAGACGTATATATGCAAGACGCTGTCTTTTTTCCGAATACTCAATTTTGAAAACTTTTCCGCAAAGTTCAGACTGACCTCGATGTGTTGATGAATAAAATTTATTCGTAATCACTTCTATAAGGTTATCAATCCCTATATTGTTTTTTGCACTTCCGTGATAAACAGGGAACAGAGAACAATTCTGAAATCTTATGCTTTCCTCTTGTTCGAGTTCCAATGCTTCTAATGATTTACCGGACATATATTTCTCTAAAAGGTCATCGTTTCCCTCTATTACCGTATCCCATTGTTCAGATTCGGTAAAGTTCGTCACACACATATTAGGATACAGTTCTACCTTCTGTTTGATTACAATTTCGGCAGAAAGTTTCTCTTTAATATCCTGATAAACCGTTGATAAATCAATTCCATTTTGGTCAATCTTATTGATAAAAAAGATTGTGGGAATCCCCATTTTCCTAAGTGCATGAAATAATATACGAGTTTGTGCTTGTACGCCATCTTTTGCAGAAATCAGTAGAATTGCCCCATCTAAAACTGATAATGAACGATATACTTCTGCTAAGAAATCCATATGTCCTGGCGTGTCTATGATGTTCACCTTCGTATTTTCCCACTGAAAAGAGGTTATTCCTGTCTGAATTGTAATTCCTCTCTGACGTTCTAAAAGCGTATTATCCGTCCTCGTTGTACCTTTGTCCACGCTTCCTAATTCTGTAATCGCTCCACTGTTATATAATAAGCTTTCTGTTAAGGTAGTTTTTCCTGCATCAACATGAGCTAAAACTCCAATATTAATAATTTTCATGTGATTTTCCTCCATTCAAAAACCCAAAAGGGCATAAAAATCCCAGTGATAAATACTTTTATCACTGGGATTTTTATGCATAACCATAGGTATACAAAGCATACAGATATTCTCTGGATACTTTAGAATCACATGATAAAGGTATTCTTAAACTGGGTACAAAAAACTAAGCCCTCCTAAAAAAGGACATCCAATTATTTGTTCCCACTATCAAATTGACAGTTTATTTAAGAATACCTTGCCGCATATTTATTAACTCCTTTTAAATAGATACTTAAATAATAGCACGTAAGAGCATATTTGTAAAGGAATCTCCAATTTTTTATCAAAGAGAGTACGTGATTACAAAATAGCTGTAATAATGTACCAATATTTGTTATTCTATAATCTTCCAATTACTCCCGTTCTTTTCAAGTACCAAATCAAATTGAGATACCTGCGTTGCTTTGGTCTGCTGGTCGATATACTCCACTGTCAGCGATACCGTGACTTGATTATCCTTACGATTGTGAATAGGATTTACCAGTTCTTGAAAGATGTACTCTTTTCCGATTGGTTTTAATATCCCGTCATTCACATAGTAGGAAAGTTCACTGGCTGTCGCTGTAGGATAGAGCTTGAAGAACGTCGTTAAAAACTCATTGATTTCATTGGTTGTAATGGAATCAACCGTCCCCTCACTTTCAATGGCTTTTGGTTTATAACTTGATTTCTTAGGTATGTTGGTAATGGTCGGATTCTTAACCAGTACCATATTTCCAGAACCATCTACATAGACACTCACTATATAAGCAGAGTGGACGGTCTTTGTATTTTCTCCCTCTGTAATGAGCTGGTCTACACTGTAGGTTACATTAAACTCATTGTCGCCAGTTGGCTCTACCGTCCATATCTGAAATCCTCTTACAGAAGACGATACAGGAATATCTTTGCGTACTGTATCAACATTGAGAGCTTGAAGTTCATCTGTCAGATAGCCTTTTAGACTTTCCATTCGATTATCAATGGACTTATCGGATTGCTCCCATGAATAGTAGACTTTCGCAAAGTTCTCTACAAAATTTTCTACATGATGAGTATCAACGTATTCCTTTTCTATGATAGTTGTTTCGTGAATAGTATGAGTATCTATAGCTGTAAAGTGCTTGAATATCGCAAAGCTGAAACTAAGCCCTAAAAGTACCCACAAGGCAATCACAACCTTTTTATGAGGATTGACCTTATAGTAGACACGAGGTTTCTTTTCCTTTGGTATCTGTTTTTCTTTATTCTGATTTTTTCTAAATTTCATCATTAAATCTTCCTTTCTCATTGTTTGATTCGTCCTGCTCCCACTAAATGCTGTTGCCAGTAGGGGCTTGTTAAGTCGGCATAACCGATTGGGTCGCCTGCATGAAACATACGGTTATTGCCAAGGTATATCCCAACATGAGTAATATAAGAGCCAGCGTTATAGGTAGAATGAAAGAAAACCAAATCGCCAGCTTGTGCTTCCGATAGTGGGATATGCTGGGTCACATCATATTGCTGTTGTGCGGTTCGTGGTAAGTTAATTCCAGCTTTTCCATACGTCCATTGTGTCAGTCCGCTACAATCAAAAGAAGTAGTCGGGGAAGCTCCACCGTAAACGTATCGCCAGCCCCCATTGATAGGTATGGCTATGGGATTGGGGTAAGACACTTTTTCGCCACCTGAATACTCTTTTGAGAAACTTTGAGCCAGTTCAAAGGTATATTTATTTCCACGATTAGCCACATACCCTAAGAAACCACCACCATAATTGTAGGACTGGATAACCGATTCTAAATCTACACTGAGCCTTTCGCTACTGGCTAATAATTCACTGAAATACTTCACACCTTGCTTAATGGATTCTTCTGTACTCAATGAATTAGGTGGAAGACCGAGGGATTCCGAGGACTGCATAACATCTTCCGCAGTACCGCCCGATTCCACCTGTATAATCGCAAGAAGTATGTTGACATATTCTTCAACGCCATATTCTTTGGCATATTTTTCTACCATAGGCTTATGAGCCAGCACTTCTGCGGAAACATTCACACCTCCATAATGAATATTGGAAATTCCGCTGTCCTGTTCATCTGAAAATAAAATGGCAACAAACAGAAGCAGTGAGAAGACCATCAAGAATAATCCAGAACCACCAATCACTAAAGTTTTCAACTTCATGGTTTCTTACCGACTTTCTTAATGGTGGCGGTTTTGATTGGTGGTCTACTTCTTGTATTTTGTAGTGGTACTCTTTGAACAGTAGACGGACGTTCTTTTGTGATTGGACGTTGTGAAGTTCTATCTGCTGTAGTGGTTGAAGTTGCTGGCTTTTGAACGGTTTTTTCTTGAACGGTATTGCCTTGGCGTTCCACTTTTGGACTTGAAAAATCGGACTTAACTGCTGGACGCTCTTGTTTGGCTTGTTGAGATTCCTTATATGAAGTCTGAATATTAGACTGTTTTGAGGTCTGTTCATCATGATATTGTTCTTGTCTTGTAGTCGGTCTTTCATGAACAGAAGAAGCAGGCTGTTTTTTCTGTTTGACCTGTTCCATTTCAGAGCGACGCTTCGCAATGGTTTTTCGCCTTTGTTCCTGCTGTTCCTTGCGTCCACTGGCTCTGTCCGCTTTGGTTTGAGAAATACTACTGGTTAAATCACGGACATTCTCTTTTACTTTGGATTTTCCTTGATATACTGCATATCTTGCATTGGTCGGCAAATCTTTAACCTGTTCTTTCAAACCACTAGCAGTGTCTACCATTCTGTCTTTGGTATCAGCTACTGTACCGATGGTTTGACCGATACGTTTTCCAAGTGTTGATTTTTCCTTTCCGTCTGGTCGGGAGTGATCTGCTTGTGTCCTTGCAGAACTCCCCGAACCCGACTGTCCTTTTTTACCTGTAACAATGGCAGACCCAGCCCCTAGAGTAGTCATGGAACGTCCAAGTTTCCGCTGTAGACGGTGCATGTGAGCGTGCATAAGCATACGAGGTTTTCTCATCACACGACTTCCCACACTTTGAGAATCGTTACTCTGTAGAGAAAACATACTCATTAAATCGCCCAGCTTGAAGTAGATTCCTGCAAAGGTCACAATCTGTAGAAAAGCAATCAAAAAGAACGGATAACCAGCCGATAAGGTATAGAGCATGGTTGAAATACTAAATGCTGTCGTAATAATCAATGTGATTCCAGCTCGTGTCAAAATGGTATTAAAGAGCTTTGTTATGGCTCGTTTTGACATACCATCAAATGATGGAATCATGCTTAAAATAAAGCTCACAGGCAGAAACATAGCATAGATGATAAAAAGTACCTGCGAGAAAATCATGATTCCTGTTAATAGGAATACAAATATGGAAATCCCAATATTGAAGACAAATAGGAAGAAGACTGTACCTAAACGGTTAATGGTCTTTGTAATGGTTAGATTGGTATTGCTTCTGTCTTCAATTTCTTCCGCAACAATTTTTTCTCTGTCTTCGCCATTGTTGGAATCTGGGCTGGTGGAGAGCAGGCTTTCCACACGGTCAATACCGATACTTTCAATGTCTGAACTGTTGTATTGAAGCAGTAGCCACGGTTGCTGAACCTGTATGGAAAACAGGCTATCTCTGATTAAGTCCACGCTGTCCTTGCCTTGACTATCGGAATGGGGCATGACAATCTTCGTGCCAAGTGATAAACTGGCATTACTGATGTCTGATGAAAAGTCATTGATTTTTTTAATGTAGTCGGGAGCGTAGGCAATAAAGGAAGCCGATAGGATAAACACCAGCACAAAATTCATAATGGCATGAATTGCCTTTGTGGTTTCTCTCTTTATCAGTCCCGTATAGGCAACATAAACCCCAAGAACCAAAATCAAGAGTAAGAGGAATCCAACATAGAAACCCTCTGTTGAAAATCCGTTTGCACTCACACCAGCTAAGGTCTGCATATTCTTACCAATGGAATCTGCTGTAGCGGAAATGAAGTCTAAGGAATAGGCTTCCTGTACTAAGTAACCTGTCGCATTGGAAACATACAAACTGATTGTCCAAATAAAATTGGTAATGGCATATAGTCCATACATGACCTGTTTTCCAATCCCGTCCGACCAGTTCCACGGAAGCCAGCCCCAGCTATTATCCACATAAAAATCCAGTTGATAGTTTTCAAGTGGGTATCGGCTGTATTCATTTGCCACATTGACCGTATCATCTACCAAGCCCGCAGCTTGAACCACCGTTCCCAGCATGGCTAAAAGAAAAATGGCAATCACAAGTGTGAAAGCCACTGTCATTGCCACTTTACCTAGACGTTTCAGCGTCCAGTTTGATTTTATTCTGTTTACTATTGATGGTTTCACATTTACACCTCTTTTCGCACAGGTGGTCTGGTATCAAAGGCATGGAGCAGTTCTTCAAATACAGGGTGGAACTGTATCACACCGACACGACCATATAAATCACTGATAAGGCATTGCCCGTTTTCCAAATCACGCAATCGCTTCTGATTGTTTTCGTCCTCTGGGTCTACACCAAAAAAGGCTAAGGTCTTTTTAATCTCGTTAAGGTCAGTGGAACGAAATGCAAATTTTAAGCCGAGGTTATTTTTCAGTTTTTCATCTAAGAGGTCGTCTGTATTTTGGGTCACGAAATATACCCCAGCGTTCATAGCACGACCAGCCCGAACCAGCTTCATAGATAGTGTTTTTCCTTGTGCTACCTGTAAAAAGCTCCATGCTTCGTCTAAATCTACAATCTTGAAAATGCTTCGGTCTGTATGGATAAAGTCTAAAGCAAAGGTACTAATGACAATCAGCATAGCAACGGATAAAAGCTCCATAGTGGTATATTCCTCAAAGGAAGTTTCCTTGTCGGGAAGTACCAAGTCCGCAACCTGTATAATGTTCAGTTGTTTTTCTAAGCTGATAGACTGCTCCACATAACCATTACTGAATAATAAATGTGCAAAGTCATAGTCTGTAAAACTTTCGATATGGTCGGCTATACTGGTACTTAGTGGCGTATTCTCAACCCGTAATTCCTCAATCACTTTCATCAACCCTCGTACTTCACTATTGGTTACTGCACGAATGGCTTTTCTAAGGATTGGGAAGCGTTCCCCATCACGAGAGGAAATCCCCGTAAGGAATGTCAGAATATCAATAGCCAGTGATTCAGAATCTTTGGGATTTTTCATAATCACATAAGGGTCAAGTAAGCCTTTGTTTTTCTCATCAGAAGTCAGAGTGACGATATTGATTTCATGGGAAATCTCTGGCAAGGTTTCTTTCCATCTGCCACGTTCTGCTTTTGGGTCTACAATCACTGCTTGTGCCCCATAAAGCACCGCATAATAGACGATAAGGTTATTCGCAAAGGATTTACCACCACCCAGCGAACCAACAAAAGCCGACGCTAACGCATTGGTTACTGAACCCTTAACCCCTTGACTGGCAAGAGCAGGTTTCAGATAGACATTGCGTCCAGTATCTAAGCTGTAGCCAACATAAATCCCCTCATTTTCCCCCAGCATTTGAGTAGCACCAAAACCTAAACCAGCGAGGAAATCAGAGGTCACGTATTGAATATAATCATTCATATAACGCTTGCTGGCAGGTAAAAATTCTTCATGTAAGCCGAGCATATCCCCAAATGGTCGTACCAGTTTTACGCTTAAATCGTCATAAAAATCTTTCACTTCATTACAACGACGTTTGAGTTCGTCAAGATCATTTGCTGATACCCTTACCACATAAGACAGCTTGTACATAGATTCCTTGCTTTGGTCTAAATTGGTTTCCAGCTCATTCACACTTTCCAGAGCTTCCGCCACATTGGAGCTGGTTTCATTATCACTTTGCCAAGCGTGGTTATCCAAGTCTTTCAGTTCTTTCTTTTTATTGCGGACAGTAGATAGGGCTTTACGATTCGCTACAATTTCCACATTCATTGACGTATCAATCGGGAATGTAAATTGCTGTTGCTGGTAGTAGAAGATTTCAGAGGACGGGAAGTCCAGTTCTCCGACAATGCTGTTAATGGTAAAGTAAGCTACATAGACGGTTTCATCTTCCTGCTGGATTTTCAAATATCGCTGTTTTTCTTCCACCAAACAGCGAGTAGGCTTAATCAAGTCATAGTATTTAATCAGCGTTTCATTATCCAGCTTTTTCTTTGATAGATGGTACTCATACTCTTCATAGGCAGTGCCTGTCTGTCCGTAAAGGTGTTCAATCAGATAGCCGAAGTCGTCCTTATCTAACCTGCGGATTTTGAAACGACGAGAGATTTTATTTTCTAAGAGCTTTTCCATCTTCTGAAAACGCAGGATTTCATCATTACTCATACTAACAAAATCGCCCATCAGCTTATGGTTCACATCATAGACAAAATCAGACAAAGCATTTTTTGCTTCAACGGTAAGACTTTTCATAGAAAACTCCTGATCGTTGAGAAGCAACTTAAAGCCGATAAAGAAACGGTAGTTCACTTGATTTTCGCCAATCATGGATATTAAAGCGTCTGTCTGTTGGTCGATTTTGTCATAGGCAACCGCTTTGAGCTTGCCAGTGACTTCATTTTTGGAACGCTCTTGTGCAGAACGTATGCTGGATTCTGTACTGATTTGTAAAGCATGAATTTTGCCATCACGATTTTGTGCGATAAGCTGTCTGAAAGAATCATGCACTTGTATTTTCTGTTCTGGACTTAGAAATGAGTAATTGTAAGGAACAAGCTCATAGTAAGCATAACATTCCCCGTCTTTATTCCAGACGAGATTGTTTTCAATGTATTTAATTGGATATGCCATAAAATTCACTCCTAACTGCTGTAATGGCTTCTTGTGGCTGGTTTCTGCCAAGCGTTACTTTTTTTCCTGCATAGGTCAGCTTTGGTCGCAGTGCATAAGCAATGACAGACTTCAAAAATCCATAAGGCTTTTTACCATCAAAAGTTTTTGTAGACATAAACCATGTGAAAGCCACAGGAATCCCAAAGTATTTGAGAAATGCTCCCTCTATCATGGAAAGAGGGGGCAAGTTGCCAAGTATCATCACTGCAAAGAGTGACACGACAAACCATGTCATTTGCGTAAAGGTTATGGGAAACGGAAGTCTAAAATCATTGATAGAATACAGTACCTTTTCCACAGACCAGATACTGGTATAGCTTCGTATTTTCTTCATGTAATCAATCCTTTCATAAAAAATAGGGGTAGCTGATTGAGCCACCCCGTAAAATAGAAAATCTGCCAGTAGTAATGTACCGACAGATTTAATAGACGATTTCAAAAATCCCATGATTGGTTGAGATAAACGTTCCTGAAAGGTCTAAATCCCGACCATAGGCTTGATAATCAATATAGTTTTGAAGACTAGCTGGTACTTCGCCTAAAGCACCCGTTTCTTCAATGTAGTAGCGTGCCACGTCATACATATCATCACAATCGGAATGAATGATAATATCCTCTTGATGTTCGCTTAGTTCTTCAATGCTTGAAAAATGAGTGAGCAGAGCAGATAGCTCCGATTGTAATTCTTCGGGTAATTCCGATACCATTTCCCATAGTCGATTGAGTTCGCCAATGGAAGTGTATTCGTCAACCGTAAAGGGTAACTCGTAGTCATGAATGGCGTATTCCTCATATTCATCATTCAAGCCGATTTTCTCTTTGACTTCCTCAAAGTCAATGGGAAAGGTAAACCACGCACCGACCAATTCGCCCTCATTGTATTTGCCTAAATTCGCAATATAGACTTGCATATCGTCCATATATTCACGTCCTTTCTTTGTAGAGATTCAAAAATCCCTACCGCACTTCGTTTGGTGTACCATTCCTTTGCGGAACATAAGAAAACCACTTATATTCCACAAAAGAACGGTTTTATTTAAGCACCAATAATGCGATTGAATAGCTCTAGTAAAATGTCTTTTACTCCAGCAGCGTTGAAGACTAAGCCAACCGCAATAATCGCAATAATTAAAAAGCCAATCAGTTTGCTAAACTCACGCTTGAAGCCAAGATACAAGCCAATCACAACGATTGCTAAAAGCACCAGTGATTGAGCGTTTGATAGAAACCAGTTATAAAGGTTTTGTCCAAAATTCATAAAAATGTTCTCCTCTCTATATTCAATGAATTTGTATTTGAGTTATTTTTTTGTTGTTATCACGTCCTGTTCTTTTACTGACTGTTGCTTCAAAATCTGCTTGTGTCGGTCTGTCAGTTTCGCATGGTCGAGAATGTCTTTTACAACCTGCGTCTGGTTGATTTCATCAAGTTTAATCGCAACCTTTAAGGTCGGGGCAACTTGATGAGATAGCCAGTTCAGCGTCCTTTGGAAGGAGTAAGGCTCTGGTTTTGTGGTTAGTTTTAATCGTTCACGATTGTTCCCAATAAACCAAGCCCATTCTTCATTCAGTTTCCAATCAGAACGAGGTTTGGAATCGTCTTTATCTACAAAACGGATATACCGATTGATAATTTTAAAGGCGGTATGCTCTGGATTGTCATAGACGAGTAAATCACGGACTGCATAATAGGCACGCTCATTTTTCAATCGAATCTCAAAACGGTTTTTTACTTCTGCGTCTTCAATGGGAATATCATTTTTCTTGTACTGCTCGTAGTCCTTTTCATAGATACAGAAATAAACTTCACTTTGTAATGAACCGATATAGAGGGTGTTTCCCATACATTCCTTTTCCTCTTTGCGTACCAGTTCGCCACTGCGATAGCTTTTAAAACTGCGGAAGACGGAGATACATTCTTCCTGTTGGCACTTTTCAGTGAGTACAGGGATATTTAAAATCCCTGTCTTATCGTTAATGGCAAGGTCAAGGCGTTTCATCACACCGCCAGCCACCAAAACGTCCATAAAGAACTCATACCAGCTTCTTTGTTGTGCCAGAAGATAGCTTTCAAATTGTCTGCACCCACGACCTTTCAATTCCACCAGAACTCCTTTGTCCAGTTCATGGGAGCAAAGGACGAATATGTCGCCTAAAGCATAATGCTCTGAATAAGAATAGAAACCATAGTCCTCATGAAGAAAATAGGACAGTTTCAGTTGTAAGATGTTTTCGACCACCTGCTGTACGTCTGTTGTCGGAAAGCGAATTCTTACATAATCAAACAGCATTTCAAGGGGAGCGTCGGGATTGAAGCGTTCCAGAGCTTCCCAAAGGGACTGCTGTAAATCCTCTGATGGCTTGACTTTTCCTGTTTCAATATCGCTTAGATACTGCCTTGTAATACCAGTCGCAACAGCTAAACGGTTTTGAGATAGTCCATAAGCCAAGCGTTTTTCTTTTAAATGCTGTAACCAAGTTTGTTCATTCAGTAAAAATCCCTCCAATCAAAAAGGCGTATGTCAACTTTTAAAGCCCATTTGACATACGCTGAAATTTTGTAAATCCCTTGTAACCAAAGGATTTTCTAATGTTTTTTTGACTGTTTCCTGTCGATTTGTACCCCCCTGTTAGATACCGAGGGGTTTAATCAGCGGACGGGACAAGCCCCGTCCGCCAAGAACGGAACTTGCGGTTGAGAACCGCAAAACCCGTCCTTGTCGTCCGTGTCTGTGTCCTGCTGTGAACCTTGTATGCCCTCATAGAGAACCGCAAAATCTATTCTTTCATCTGAAAGTGCTTCTTTCATTTCATCAGACAATCCTTTAAGAAATACATTACATTGCAGACAAGACTTATCTAAAACTCGAAATCGAAAATAAATTATCCTGCTTTCAATGCAATGTCTGCTTTCCAACCTCATTCTAAACTTATGAGGAATATTGATTTTTTCACGAATAACATCATCAATGATTTTATCTATCCTTGAATGAAATCGTAAATTTGGATTGACAGAATAATTTAAGAAACAATCTAACATATATTTCCTGCAATCCGCTGTAAAAATATCTGTATTCAAGCACAAACAGAGGTAATTTTTCTCTGTGGGTGCGTGATAAATATTTAATGTGTCCTTATTCAATCACATCTTCCTTTCCTTGTTGTTCTGGCATAGCTTGTCTTTCTTGTGCAAGCCTGCCGATAGTTTGTAAAAAATCATGTCCTTTCGGGACTAAAGGCGTGTAAAATTCGCTGATAACACTTGTTCCCACATCACAATAGCCACGCCCCTTGATACGCTTCTGAAAAAACTGCTTTTTCACATCTGAACCGAACAGCATACCGTAGCCTAATTCGCTGATACGACCAAGCCCCACACGGAAATTGAAGTTATCTCTGATACCGTCCGAGAAATACTTTGCGTCTGGACGCTGGCAGGCAACAATAAGGAAATAACCTGCTTGTCGCCCTAACATAACGATTTTCTTTAACTGGCTAAGTAAACTCACGCTTTCTTTCGTCCCCAGCATTTCAAAAAACGCCACATATTCATCAAAGATAAGAAAGCAGGGTGGCAGTCCCAGATAGGCGTAGTTTTCACCCGTCTTATAGTTCGGGTGTCGTTTCATTTCCTCGCTTCGCTGTACCATGCCCTCATAAAAGGCATTGACGCAATCTATCATTTCTTCTTTGGTATGGTAGACGTTTGGCATGACCGTTCCTAAGTCCGCAAGGTCGCTATTCTTCGGGTCTAAGATGTAAAGGACAGCGTTGGTATGCAGTAAGGCTTCAATGAGCGTCAGCAGAAAATAGGTTTTACCGCCACCAGTTCCACCAGCAATCAGAGCGTGAGGGAGTGCGTCATATTCCCAGACAAGATTTTTCATCAGCTTTAAACAGCCGTTTTCTGCCCGTACTTCATCAATGGTAATGCGGTTTGCTATCATATCATAAAGCAGGGTATATTCGATATAGCCGTCATGCAAAGTCTTGTCGGTCAGCTCACAATATAAACCACTTTCCAACTTATCCTCTAACCGTAAAAGCTGGTCTTGATATTTTCCCAGCGTGATTTCACAGCGGATATGAAGCAGTCCCTTTTCCATTTGATAATAAATCTTCGGAAACCAGACGATTTTTTCCCTTGATCTGCTTTGCAGGTCAGTAAAAAAACCGCTGTCTTGTACGGTATCGGCTTCATACCACTTATTTTCCAGTATCATTCTTGCCAGCTTTTGACGGTGCAGGAGCTTCTTGAAACCGTCGTAACAGAAGCGGTAATACCCAAAAGCGACCAATGCACAAACACCAGTCGCTATCCCTATGGTTATGAAGTTGTAAGGGGAAAGCGTCAAGCCGTTCTCTAACAAGCTGAAATGCTCCCAATCGGTACACATGAGCTGTTTCATATTCAGTAACAGGAGAACCGTCACGAATATAAACAGAAGCATTCCTATGGAAAAGTGGTAGACAAGGTGCTTGTCGCTGGCTCTGATACGGTGTCCTTTGTTCCAAATCATACGCATAAATCAATCACTCCTTTCTGGGGATGAAAAAAGCAGTCAATCCTAAGACTAACTGCTTTGTGTGTAGGGATATAAAATTGTAAAACTAAGATTGCATTTCAGATATGGATTTGAAACCCCTCATAGCTGAAAATACCATTCCCTTGTTTTAATTTCCCTTCATTTGACAAGTTGTGAAAAGCTGTCTCTATCTTGTCAATTATAGTAACTGGAATAGATAAATGATGATGTCCTGGCAAAATTCGACTTATCTTTAAAGATTGAATTTTTCTAACAGACTTCCAAAATTCTTGTGGGTTTGTTGATGGATAAAAAGCATCAAGGCAACCGCTATATATCAAATCGCCGGAATACAGATATTTTCTATCCGCTTCATAGAAACAACAATGTCCGGGAGAATGACCGGGCGTGTGAATAACTACCAACTTTCTGTTTCCTAAGTCAATACAATCTTCATCATGTAAAATCATTTGCGGAACCCCTTGAAAAATCTGATATTTCTCTACATTAAAATCCGAGGGGAAATCACATGGATTGCACATAATATTGTTTTTTACCACTTGCAAAGGTATAGGGAATTTGACCGATAGCCATTCTTTTTCTGCTTCATGAACTGCAATAGACCGAAAATATTTATGTCCACCGATATGATCCCAATGAACATGAGTAGTGATTACTGTAACGGGCAGTTTCGTCAATCCATCAATAACCTCTCTGATGTTGGAAACACCTAAACCTGTATCAATCAGAATGGCTCTTTTTGTCCCACACAATAGATAACAATGTGTTTCTTCCCAGTGTCTGTATTCGCTGATGACGAATGTATCTTGGTCTATTTGTTCGACGGTAAACCAACTGTCCATATACTATTCTCACTCCCTAAAAATTTTAATTTGTCGCTTTCTTCATACCCATATTATAACAGTTCCGTATATCCTCTACAACGAAAATCTATTCAGCAAGTCTATTTTTTCGGTTGTCCCTGCGGTGCATGGTTTTGTGGATTGCCTGCGTTCTGGTTGCCTTTATTCTTCAACACAATATCCTCTGCCTTTACATACCAGTCCACATCTGCACCACCAAACGTCTTTCTTGATACCGTATCGGCTACGGGATTGACAAGCTCCACAACTGCATTGTACGGAAATTCCCTTAGCGGTACTTCTGGCGGTACAGACACGGGGATAATTCCACCATGCAGACTGCACTTCAAATCATAGATACGCTTTTTAAGCTGGGTACTCGGTGTCCCGTCCTCATTCTGTAAGAACACATCACGCACCGCTGTAAACTTTAATTCTCCAAATGTTTTCTCTTTGTCAATAACAAACCCGTTTGATAATCTCATAAATTCTTCACTCCTTTACTTTTCTTCAACTGCTACAATATCATCAGCAACTAATACATAATCGGTATGTCCCATATCCCCGATTGCGTAACCTCTGCCGTATAACTTCGGATTGACAAGTTTTACTTTCTGCTCATACTTGAACTTCTTTTCGCCAGCCTGCACGGGAATTTCTACCACAACATTTTCGCCTTTCTGTACGTCGGAATAAAGGTTATAGCTTCGTCTGGCTAAGACCCTGCGATTATTTTTATCTCTTTCAAAGACTGGCTCGCTTTCGCCTGCAAATTCAAGAGTTCCAAAAGACTGTGCCATATCTGGCACAACATATTTCATTTCCATATTGTTTTACCTCGTTTCTTTCTATTTTTAATAAGTTTTTTGATTGTGATTTCTTATTCTGGCGGTTCGGGAAGTATCAGCAATCCCACCGATAGTAAAGGGGAAAATCAATGCTTACGCACCCTTGACTATCCGTGTTCTTGCAGGTAAGTAGCAGACAAGCCAGAATAAGCAAAAGTCTGCCGTTTGACAGCTTCGGCGGAGAGCGTGATTTTCCTTTTCTCATACCGTTACTGCCTTATGATTTTTTCATTTTACGGCGTTTGTAAAGATATGTTCCAGCCAGTCCACCAACAGACGCAAGCAACATCACGATAAATGCCATTACATTTGTACTGTCGCCCGTTTTGGGACTGTCGCTAGGTCTGTTAGGCTTTTCTGGTGTCGGTGGAGTTTCGGGTTTCTCTGGTTCTTCTGGCTTTTCCTTAAAGGTAATCGTCTGTCCCTTATCCTCAATATCCTTATGCTCGGTAACTTTCTTTGGTTCGTCTGGATTGCTTAAATCGTACAATTCTTCAAAAGTTACAAGCTGTTTGCCGTCAAGAGAAGTAGCGTCAAACGTAAAAGCAACTTCGACTTTCATAGTTTCGCTGTCAGCAGTAAAAGTGTAATCACTTTCCACACGCTTTCCATTGATAAGAAGCTCTGCATTTTCTTCTTTCAACATCTGCCAGCCCACAAGTTTGTATTGTGTACCGACTTCTAAGCCCTCTAAAGTTACGGTATCAATGATTGTTACCTCTTTTCCAGCTTCAAGCTCTTTGTTACCGTCTTTGTCGGTAGCAGTCGTATGTATCTTGATAATACGCTCTGTGATAAGTACCGTCTGCCCGTCGTCCTCAATGTCTTTATGCTCCGCAACTTTTACGGGTTCGTCTGGATTGCTTAAATCATACAATTCTTCAAAGGTAACAAGGTTCTTGCCACCTAAAGCAGACGCATTGAATGTATAGGAAATTTCCACTTTCATTTCTTCCTCGTCAGCGACAAAGGTATAATCATTTTCTACACGTTTCCCGTCAATGATAAGCTCGGCATTTTCTTCTTTTAACATCTGCCAGCCTTTGAGCTGATACTTTGTACCTTTTTTAAGCCCGTCTAATTTGACTGTATCAACGATTGTTACCTCTTTTCCTGCAAGGATAGTCTTTTCGCCGTCTTTGCTGGTCGCTGTGGTATGGATAGAGATTTCTTTTTCGTATTCATCAGTCAAAGTCCCTAAGTCAATCACAAGGTTATTTCTTGATACCACGATTTCAAAAGGTGGGATAAGTTCAAAACCTTTGTTGCTGTCAGAGCGTAATTCTTCAATGATGTAAGTATCATAAGGCAACGCCCCTTTGCTGTCGTCTGGTTCAGAAGTTCCAAACCACACACCGTCCTCGCTGGTCTTGCCTGCGTTGGTATTATGCTTATGGGAAGCCCAGTCAGCAGAAGTGGAGAATTGCCCGTTATCATCAGTTACCACAACATGACTTTCGCCCGTCGTCTTGCTTGTGATCCTAAAGGGAACATCAGCAAGACGCTTATGTGTGCCTGCACCGATTTTCACGCCCTCAATATCTCCACGCTTAATCTGATTGTAGATAGAATGGGCTTCGTCGGTTAAGTCCACGATTTTTCCATTTTCTGTGATTACAAAATCAATCGGTTTTGCACCGTCAGTTAAGTAACCGTTGGGAGCTTCACTTTCAACGATACGGAATTTTCCATAAGGCAAGAGGTCAGCAGAAGTAGAAGCGATACCCTCAATATCTGTACGAATTGTCTTTACCACTTCATTTTTCTTGTATAGCTTGCCCTCAACCAAGACAGAATTATCATTTAAGGAAATGATGTCAAAAGCAGTATCTTTCAAAGTGGCACTTCCTTGTGGCTTCGTATCGCCCGTTTCTAAATCTCGTTTCTGAATTTTCACACCGCCACGGATAACCTTGTCTGATACAGAAAACTGGTTACTTCCAGATAGTACGGCAAGGTCGCCGTCCCCGGTAATCTGTGTTACATATAAGCCCTTAATCTGTTCGGACTTATCGCCAGTCTGCATATATGCACCGTCTAACAAGTAGCCGTTTGGAGCTTTCGTTTCCTCTACGGTTAGTGTTCCTAAAGGAAGAACGGCTTTACCATCCTGCATATAGAAACTGTCGCCAGATACCTTGTATGCGTCCGCTAATTTTGTGATGTAGTGGGTTATCCCGTCGCTGTCAGTTTCAGCGATTGTCTTTGTAACCCATGTACGAGTAGCTTCGGCAGGGAGATTGTCTTTGTTATAGAAGCCAGCATAATACTTCCATGTAAATTCCGCACCTGCTAGAGAAGCGTTCCCCTGCGGATTGTCTTTCTGTGTTTCCATGTCAATCTTGAAAAGCTCAATCAAAGTGTCCGTTACTTTTGGCGTATCTGATACTTTTAAGGTTGCTGTTTCGCCAGCTTTGATTGTCAATGGATAGACAGTTTTATCCACATTATATCCTGCTGGTGCGGATAATTCCTTGATATAGACTGTGCCAGCCGTTACCTCTATAACATCTGTATTTCCATTTTCATCAGTCGTAAGGGTGGCAAGCTGTTTTGTGCAGTCCTTATCAGAAAAGACACCGTATGTTGCACCAGCGATTGAGTAATTCCCGTTACCGTCTGTAATGCTGGTATTACTGGAAACCTTTTGCAGTTTTGCATTTCCGACATTTAATTTCGCCCAGAATTGCCCCAATTCCTGCCCCTCGCCAGAGTAGATATAACCGCCACATTTATAGCGTCCTTTATTCTCTTTGACAAAGGCTTTTGCCCCAGCGAAAACCTCGTCCTGCGTAGCCTTTGGAATTTCATCATAAGAAGCTCGCACGTTATCACATTGCCAGCCAAGATGTACGCTCAATCTCTGCCAGACGACACATTGTTCCAACAGATAAACTTGTTTATAATTCAATTCCTTGTGAGCTTCGCCATACTGTTTGACATATTCTAAGGATAACGCCACATCTGAAATCTGGTCGGCACTCATACGGGTGCTTGCGTCAGTTCTGGTCTTGTAACCGTTCTTAAAATCTGTATTGATGTCAATACAATAGGCAGTTTCGCCCTCGACTTTCATATAGCCCTCATTGAATGTCGAACCGATAGAACCGTCATTCATTACTTTTTCAATGATACCGACACGCTCCGCACTTTCCGTCCAGTATTGCTTGCTTTCTGCATGAACGGGTGTACTCGGTAAAGCAGTAACGACAGTTGCAAGAGCTAAGAAGCCCGTACACAATCGCTTTAATATCTTTTTCATAAGTCTAATGCTCCTTTCGTTTTGAGTAATAAAATAGCCGTCCAATAAGAACGGCTGGAAATAGAAAAGGAACGTCATGTTAGGCGTTCCATAGTCTATGAAATATTAAATTTTTCTTGTTTCAATACTGATGTGCTGTACCATATCTTTGCATATCTAAGAAAACTAGCGTATCAAGGCTCATTCGTTAGTAGTAAATAAGTAGTAAATTGATGTGTTTGTTTCCTTGAAAATGCTGATAGATACTGTGTTTTAGCGGATAATCAGATTTTTATTGTGTTTTTATCTCAAAAATTTTGAAAGTTTAGTTCCTCCTTATATAATGAAAGTCACCCAAAGGAGGAATAACATATGATTATTAAAACAGTTACTTTTGAAATCAAAGCTACTGTTAAAGATAAATTTGAACAAAAATTCCACAACGACACTATCTCACTCAAAAATTAGGAAACATATTTAGGAAATGAAGTCTGGATTCAAGATAATTCTGATGCAAATAGTGTTTCCTTTACTGCTGTTTCACGTTGGAAGAACCAAGATGATTTCAATGCTTAGTTGAAACATCCTGAACATATCCAACATCACAAAGAGCAGCACTTCAAAAAGGAAAATTCACTTATTTTTAAGAAAAGTGTTCAAGAATTTATCATTCTTGATAATCTAATTTCAGCTACCGAAAAGTTGTTGTAAAGATGCTGCTATCACGCTAACCTTTTCTTGTATTTCTGATACATTATGCTTGACTTGCTACTTATTTTTCTATATTCTATATGTAAAATAATTATATATTAAAATTATATGTATTCAGAGAAAGGAGCTTCATGTATTTTCCAACTTCGGCCACTGTCATCGAATTCCTCATTTTAGCCATTGTTGACAAAGATGACTCTTATGGTTATGCCATCAGCCAAACCATTAAGCAAATTGCTAACATCAAAGAATCCACCTTATATCCAATTTTAAAAAAACTGGAAAAAGCTGGCTATTTAACCACTTATCAACAAGCCTACCAAGGACGTAAACGAAAATATTATGCTATCACAGCAGCTGGCAAAGAACAGTTGACCTTTCTCAAAAAAGAATGGCAACAGTACAAAGAAAAAGTCGATGAGATTATTGAAGGGAGATTAGAGGATGACAAAAGTTGAATATTTAGCTAAGTTAGATAAATACCTACGTAAGTTACCCAAAGAGGATTATCAAGAGGCTATGGACTACTTTAGTGAATACTTTGAAGAAGCTGGTCCAGAAAATGAAGCACAAGTTATCGCCGAACTTGGAACACCAAAAGAAGCGGCGCGAGACATCATTAGCCGTTTACTTGACGAAAAAATCATTGATCAAGAAAAGACACCTAAAAGCAGAGTATCTATGGTTTGGCTTGCTATTTTAGCCATTCTATCAGCACCCGTTACTCTCCCACTAGCTCTCTTCCTTTTCTTAGCCGTCATCACTATCCTAGCTCTTGGAGTGGCGGCTATCGCTGTTGTTCTTTCCCTTGGGGTTGCCTTCCTAACCTCTGGAATTTACATGCTATTTGATAGCTGGTCTTACCTTAACATTTCATTTTCTGCTACTGCTCTTAGTTTTGGCCTAGGACTTTTAGCTCTCGGTTTATCATTACTGGCTCTCCTTGCTGCAGGGGCTGTTTGTAAAGTAGTTGGACGTAGCATTGTCAATTTAGCACGAAAGACAGAAAACAAAAGGAGAAAATTATGAAATCGTGGACAAAGACTATTTTAGGAATTGGCGTTAGTTGTAGCTTATTGGGGGCAGCCCTTGCAGGTTATGGTTTCGCCACTGGTGGACTTTCTGATTTAGAAAATAGTACTGATATTGTAAGGAATGTAGATTATCAAAAAGCTACCCTTAACAGTTTCAGTAAAATTGATATTGACAGCACAACATCTGATGTCATCATTTCAAAGGCTAATATTGACAAGCCCTTTATTTCTTACTCAGCCAATAAAAAAACACCTGTCAGCTACGAAGTCAAGGATGACACCCTTACTGTAAAGCAAACAGGAACTCGTACCCAGTTAGGGAATGCAAACATTCATTTTTTAAGTTTAAGAGATATTATTAACATTGCTAAAACTGGTATTATCGAAAATTCACATACAATCGTTATATCTGTTCCTCAAGATACAGAACTCACTTCAGTCAAAGCAAATCTTAGCTCAGGAGATTTGGATGTCAGTCAGCTTTCACTTGATACCACAACGCTCGAACTTCTGGCCGGGGAACTAACAATGACCAACACAACCCTCAGCTCAGGGACAGTAACCATCACCTCTGGGGATGCTGAAATTGAGAACAGCAACTTAACAAACGTCGCCTTTTCTATTACAACAGGTGATATTGATTTAGAAAATAGCCAAGCTTCTGACACAACCTTTGAGTTAAGCATGGGAGATTTTTCAGCCAATGCCGCCACCTTCAAAAATGATAACATCATAACAATGACTACTGGTGAGGTTGACATTACTCTTGCCAGCAAAGATTTGAAAGTAGCAATGACAAATCTTCTAGGCGATGCTGATATCACTTCAAACTTAAATCAATCAAGTAAAAACACATTGACAATCAACGGAAACGTTGGTGACATTACAGTTCAATAAAACTTAAAAGGCATCGCAAATGCGATGCCTTTATCATTTTAAAATAACAACGTCAGTAAAGCTAAAATGGCTAAACCGCCTTGCTTTAAAATAATTTTACGGTCTGCTGTCAAGCTACCATAAAGAGCAACAAGAACGACATTTATTAGAAAAACAGTTACCAAAGTAGCATTGGCTGTAAAGATACCGTAAATCAGAAAAACAGCAATCAAGCCATTGTAAACACCCTGATTTTTAAATAAATTACTTACAGACTCACGTTCTAACTCTTCTTGCGATAGTCCAAAAACACGCGTTGTCGCAGGTGATTGTGTTACAACTGTTTCTAAATACATAATGTAAAAATGTTCCAGAGCTACCAATAACGACAAAATAATAGTAATAAGTGACATCGTTTCCTCAATCTAAATAGCAAATTAATCATTTACATCGCTGTAAATATACTGTAAAGAAAGACTGCTGTAATCAGTATTTCTAGTTAACTCATTAAGTGTATAAAAGTTTCCTTCGTTTTTCAAATAATCTGATTGTAAAAACTGAGAACATCGTTCATATCAAAAAAAGATTGAAGAGATTGTCCAAAATGAACGTTTTCCTCAATCTAGTAATCTTATTTTTCTGTTTTTGGTTGTCTGTAAATGATAAGTCCAAGTACCATGAAAACAACAAGGAGTGCTGAAAGAACACCGATTTGTGTACCAATTGAACCTGTCATCGAAATGGTTTGACGTAAGCCTGTTACAATGTAAGTCATTGGCATATATGGATGAACCACTTGGAAGAACTTAGGACTAAGCTCGATTGGATATGAACCACCCGCAGAACCGATTTGAAGTAATAGCATAAGAAGTGAAAGGAATGAACCATAACGATTATCCCAACCAACTAGAGCCGTTACAAGAGCCATTAACGTCCAACCACCTAAGATGATAAGGAAAATTGTTCTCCATTCGTAGTTAGCTTCAAATCCAAGGAATTGAATAGCACCATACAATACTAATGAACCAACCGTTGAAATCAATCCATTAATAAAGAGTTTTTGTTTTGCCCATTCAAAACGATTTTTCACAGGACGTCCTGACAATGAGCTTGCAAAGATAACGTTCGTTGAAAGGGCAACTACCATAAGTGATACTGCAATCATGTAAGGTGCCATACCAATACCATTTACTTTCACGCTATCATTATCTGTTTCTTTTGTTGATACAGGGTTAGAAACCAATTTAGCATTCTTATTTGTTACAGAAACGAGTGATAATTGATTACTTGCCTCTGAAAGTGATGATGTCAATGTTGAAATACCACTTGTCAAGGTTGTCAAGCCACTTGTCAACGTATCACTACCAGAAGCTAACTGACTTGAACCAGAAGCTAATGTTTCCGCACCAGATTGCAATTGAGAAGCTCCGCTGGTCAACTGACTATTGCTAGCAGCCAATTGATTAGCACCAGAAGCGACTTTGGAAACAGCACTTGTATATGTTGTTACTCCTGTCAACAACTCACTTGCACCACTACTTAGTTTAGTATTAAGTGTTGCGATTCCTGAAGCAATTTTACTGCTTCCAGGGACAAGTTCTGTTGTAGCAGCCGTATTAACTTTATTTAAACCAGTAGATAATGTTGTCAAAGCCTCAACAGAACCAGGCAAAGCTACATTTGAGTTATTTGCAATTTGAGAAACGCTCGTTTGTAACTCAGTTACCTTACTTGATAACTCTGTTAAAGCAGTTTTCATTGTTTGAACATCTGTTAAAATTTGCTGTGCTTGTTGACTAACACTATTTCCTGAAGTATTCAATGCATTAACTAACTCAGCTTGTTGTGCTGCCTCTAAACTTTGATAAGCAGCAGTTGCTTGAATAGCAGTCAATCTGGCTGAACTGTCCTTTTCTTCTGCCTCCAAAATTCCCTGAGCTTGTGAAGCAATATCACTTAAAACAGTCGAAATTTGTGTGATATCAACATTAGTAGAAATCTTGGAAACTGAAGTATTTAATTGTTGAATTCCAGCATTTAATTGAGGTAAACCTGAAATTAATGACTGAATATTTGCAGATTCTTCTGCTGAAAGTGTTGTCTCTGTTGCTAACTTCTGTAAACCATCGGTTAAACTATTAGCACCATCAACTAATTGTTGTACTTGTGCAGAACTTTCTTTTAGTTGAGCTACACCACTTACAAGTGCTGCTGAGTTACTATCTAATTCATTGGCTCCACTCGCCAAACTTGACACGCCGTTTGTATAAGTTGTCAAGCCGCTTGAAAGTGTCGCTGTTCCGTCTGCTAAAGTTTGGCTGCCTGATGCTGCTGTGTTGAGGTTATCTGTAATGGTTTGACTGCCAGATTCAAGCTGTTGACTTCCTGAGAGCAACTCATTGCCACCGTCGCTTGCTTCTTGTAAACCATCTTGTAAACTAGACATGCTCTTGAATACAGCTTTTGTATAAGTTTCTGTGATATTTTCAGAAACAGTATCTTTAAGCTTGGTCATCGCAGATTCGCTCATTTTAGAAGCAACAAAGCTACGTCCAGCTGTTGTTTGATAATTAATTGTTATTTTTTCAGGGTCATCTGTCAAAAGGCTAGCTGCCTTTTCAGATAAATCCTCTGGCAATGTGATAACCATATAGTAATCACCATTTTCCAGACCCTCTTCTGCTTTTTCTGCGCTAACAAAGTGATAATCTAAGGCTTTATTTTTAGACATGCTGTCCAGCATATCATCACCGATTGATAGCGTTTGGTCATTTAAAGTTGATGACTTATCTTGATTGACAACTGCTACTGGCAAATCATCAACATTTCCGTACGGGTCCCACATAGACCCCAAAAAAGATAAGTTATAAAGTGCTGGAACAAGAGCAACACCAATCATTGTTACCCAAAGTTTTGGGCTTTTTATAAGTGCTTTTAATTCTTCTAACATATTTTCTCCTAATTTGGACACAGTGTTCAAAAATTATGATAAAATATATTATACAGAGATATAAAATAATTTCAAGACAAAAGAAGGAATTTTTGGACACTCTGTCTAAGAGTGTTCAAAAGATTTTTATTATGACAAATGATAATCGCAGAGCTAACACCAAAAAAGCCATTCAAGAAGCTATGGTCACCCTTTTAAAGACAGAGAGTTTTGACGACATTACCACCATCAAAATTTCTAAAGAAGCTGGCATTAGCCGTTCAAGCTTCTACACACATTATAAGGATAAATTTGAATTGATTGATTCCTGTCAACGGACCCTTTTCAATCAAGTTGAATATATTTTTGAAAAACACGAAGGCAATAAAAAACAAGCGTTTTTAGAGATTTTTGAATTTTTAAAACGTGAGCAATTGCTATCTGCTTTGATTTCAGCGAACGGCACGCGAGAATTCCAAGCTTTTATTGTTAATAAGGTGCGCATCTTTATCAACACTGATTTTCAAAATCGTTTTGGGCGTGAAGAACTTTCCCCTGTCGAAAAAGAATACAGTAGTATCTACTTTGCCTACGCCTTCTTTGGTCTCTGCCAATCTTGGATAGCTAATGGTAAAAAAGAATCTCCTCGCCAAATGACTAACCTCATTTTAAAACTTTTACCACTGTCACTATAATCATCCATTCCTACAGTCGCCCCTTGGCGACTTTTTCTATTTATAAAAAAACCACGGTAAAAACCATGGTTTTAAATACTTCAATCAACTGAGAATTAAAGCATTTTGTTGTAGTATTCAACGACAAGTGCTTCGTTGATTTCTGGGTTGATTTCGTCGCGTTCTGGAAGACGAGTCAATGAACCTTCAAGTTTTTCAGTATCGAATGATACGAATGCTGGACGTCCAAGAGTAGCTTCAACAGCTTCAAGGATAGCAGGTACTTTAGCTGATTTTTCGCGAACTGAGATAACTTGACCAGGAGTTACACGGTATGAAGGGATATCAACACGCTTACCGTCAACAAGGATGTGACCGTGGTTAACGAATTGACGAGCTTGACGACGAGTAGTTGCAAGACCTAAACGGTAAACAACGTTGTCAAGACGACGTTCCAAAAGAACCATAAAGTTGAAACCAAGAGTTCCACCTTTAATTTTAGTAGCTTGTACGAACAAGTTACGGAATTGTTTTTCACCTACACCGTAAGTGAAACGAAGTTTTTGTTTTTCGGCCAATTGCAAACCATATTCAGAAAGTTTGCTACGGTTGTTAGGACCGTGTTGACCTGGCACGTAGTTACGACGTGCTAATTCTTTACCTGTACCTGTAAGAGACAAGCCAAGGCGACGTGATTGTTTCCATGATGGACCTGTATAACGTGACATTAAAAATGTCCTCCTATAAAATAAAAATTTTGTAGGAAATAACAAATTAGAGAATCCTGATTCGTGCAGTTGACTTTCATCTAAACAGCCAAGATTACTTTTCCGACTTCTAGGAGCTTTTCTACAAGAAGAAAAACTGTAGAAGAGCCAACTGTTGACGAGCTTCATACTCTCCTGCTATTATTTCACACAAAGTTTAGTTTAACATAAAAAAAAGGCGTTGTAAAGCCTTTTTATCTACTATTACTGATAATTCTAATCAAGGATTAATCAAAATAGCGAATCAATGTTTTTTCAGTTAAAATATCTGAATAAGTGTATGATTCAACATAAGAATTGTTGATTGCTCCTGGAACATCAGAATTTTCATTGTATTCAACGATAAATAACGAAGGGTAAACTTCCGTTAAACGACCAACTTTATTTTTTTCACGTTTACGACCATTTTCAAGTGTCAATTCAACAAGTTGACCTTCGTGGGCTTTAATATCTTCTTTGATTTTTTTCATTTTTGCTACATCTGCAAATGCATCACTCATCTTCTACTGTGCTCCTTAATAAAGTATTTTATATTTATCAACGCTCTTCAAACTGCGCTATGCTAGAAAATTTATTGTATTCTTTTTGGAAAATTAATTTCACTGTACCACGCGCTCCTGAACGGTTCTTTTCCAAGATAACTTCGATAGTATTGTCTTCAATAGCGTCATCATTTTCTTCACCCTCACGACGATAATAATCATCACGATACAAGAACGCAACGATATCCGCATCTTGCTCAATAGAACCTGATTCACGAATATCTGACAACACAGGACGTTTATCTTGACGTTGTTCAACACCGCGAGACAACTGACTAAGTGCGATAACAGGGACTTTCAGCTCTTTTGCCAAAATCTTCAATTGACGTGAAATATCAGAAACCTCTTGTTGTCGATTCTCTGGACGTGTTCCTGTAATCAACTGTAAATAGTCAATGACAATCAACCCAAGCCCCCCCTCAACTTCTTGAGACAGCTTACGTGCTCGTGCACGAATTTCAGTGATTTTAATCCCTGGTGTATCATCAATATAAATTGGCGCTTCTGCCAGAGCACCTTGGGCAATGGTAATGTTGTTCCATTCTTGGTCAGTCAATTGACCTGTTCGAAGGTGGTGAGAATCAACCATTCCCTCAGCAGCCAACATACGGTCAACCAAACTTTCAGCACCCATTTCCAGGGAGAAAATAGCGACTGGTTTATTTTGTTTAGTCCCAACGTTTTGCGCAATGTTCAAAACAAAAGCAGTTTTCCCGACGGCTGGACGAGCAGCAAGAATAATCAGTTGGTCAGGGTGTAAACCTGTTGTAATCTTATCCAAATCGCGAAAGCCTGTTGGCAATCCAGTAACGTCGCTTGTCTGACGCGAACGAATTTCCAAATTTTCATAGTTGACCTTCAAAACATCTGAAATCTTACGAAAACCACTACGATTGCTACGTTCATTAATCTCAACAAGGGCTTTTTCTGCTCCTGCAATAACGTCTTCAGAATCCGTAGAACCTTCATATGCAAGGTTTACAGTCTCTGTCAACCTAGAGATGATATTACGCAACATCGCCTTTTCGGCGACAATTTTAGCATAATACTCTGCATTGGCACTTGTAGGAACGCTATTGACGAGTTCTACAATGTAAGACAAGCCACCAATGTTTTGCAAATCTCCTTGGTCATCAAGAATTGTTCTAACTGTTGTGGCATCAATAGCCTCATTACGATCGCTAAGCGTAATCATTGCCTTAAAAATAACTCTATGAGAATATTTATAGAAATCATCTGGGCTAATGTATTCACGGACAGTAATAAGCTTATCTGGCGAGATAAAAATCGAACCTAAGATAGACTGTTCTGCTAATAAATCTTGTGGCTGAACTCTCAATTCTGGCTCCTCTGCCAAATTCCTCACCTCCCCTAATAACCTCTAAACGTAGGACTATGCTTCCTTAATGCTTAATTTAATTTCAGCAATTACTTCCTTATGTAACTTAACAGGGACTTCGACAGAACCAATTGCACGAATTGGATGATTTAACTCGATAGAACGTTTGTTGATTTTTAAACCAAACTGTTTAGCCAATTCTTCAGCAATTTTCTTAGCTGTAATTGAACCAAATGTACGTCCATCAGGTCCAACTTTTTCGGTAAACTTAACAACTGTGACTTCTTTCTCAAGCTCTGCTTTAAGCGCTTGAGCTTCTGCTAAAATTTCAGCTTGTGCTTTTTCTTCTGATTTTTGTTTACCTTTTAATTCACCAATAGCTTGATTAGTCGCCTCTTTAGCTAAATTTTTCTTAATTAAAAAGTTTTGGGCATAACCTGTCGGGACTTCTTTGATCTCACCTTTTTTCCCTTTACCCTTAACATCTGCTAGAAAAATAACTTTCATCACTCTACCTCCATATTTTCTCTTAAATCATTTTCAATTATTTCAAATAATAAGTGTTCGGCTTGACTAACAGTTATATCTGATAATTGACAAGCTGCTAGGGTAAAATGCCCACCGCCACCAAGTTCTTCCATTATGCGTTGAACATTGATTTTACTGCGGCTACGTGCCGAAATAGCTACTTTATTAGGAGCAACTTGAACAATAACAAACGTTGCTTCAATGCCAGCTAAAGATAACATGGTATCTGCAGCTTTACTGGCAACTACTTTACTGTAAACAACATTATCACCACCACTAGCAATGATAATGTTGTCATAAAGTTTACGCCCTTTAAGAATAAGTTCATTAACCAATCGATATTCCTCAAAATCTGTTTGAGAAATGTTTTGAATTTCAATGCTATCACTTCCTTGAGATCTAAGATAACTTGCAACATCAAATGTTCGACTTGTAACGCTAGCCGAAAAATTCTTCGTGTCCAACATAATCCCTGCCATTAGAATACTAGCTTGAATTTTACTTAAGCGTTTGCCTGCGTTTTGGAATTGAATTAATTCGGTTACTAATTCACTAGCGCTACTTGCTCCACTTTCAATAAATGTTAATATGGCTTTTTCTGGGAAATTATTGTCACGACGATGATGATCAACAACAATGACATCTGTAAACATGTTGTAAAGTTCCTGCGATAACGTTAAATCAACCTTAGAATGATCAACCATTATCAACAGTGATTGGCTTGTCACTAGTTGTAAAGCTTTGTTGACTGAAATTAGATTCGTTTTTCCATCTTCTTGTAATCTTCTGACTGCTCTTGCAATATCATGGCTCATTTCATCTGGATTGTAAACCGCATAAGCATCCTCAATGATATTACTTGCAAAGAACTGCATCCCAATCGCTGAACCAAGAGCATCCATATCGAGATTACGATGTCCGACAACAAATACTCTGTCCACATTTTTTATATGGTCTGAAATAGCAGTCATCATCGCACGGGTACGCGTACGGGTACGTTTAACGGTAGATACTGACCCACCACCAAAATACAATGGTTTCTTATGTTCATCATTTTCACAAATAACAACTTGGTCACCACCACGCACAAGTGCCGTATTCAAGTTTTGGAGAGCTACTTGCCCAATTTGCTGATGATTATCATCACCATAAGCAACCCCCATACTCAAAGTCAGCGGTAACTCACTTCCTTCTTTAGCCTGCTTGCGAAAAGCTTCTAGTACTGTAAACTTATCGTCAATTAGACTACTTAAAACAGCATAGTCTGTGAAAAAGTAAAAACGGTCCATATCCACACGACGATAAAAAATATTGTTAGACTTCGTGAAATTCGAGATGAAATTAGCAATAAAACTATTGATTTGAGAAACTTCCGCATCAGATAAATCATCTGTCACATCATCATAATTATCAATTGAGATAATCCCGATAACTGGTCGCAAAAGCGCAGCATCGCCTAATTGACGATTTCCCATTGATGTATCAAAGAAATAAAAAATCCCTGAAGATGAATCAATATAAGACGAGTATTTATTACCGTTTAACTCAAAAGTTTGGCTGGCATCTCCTTCACGCTTATTGCCAATAATTTTTTGGATGAGTTCATCCTCAAATTCTCCTTCTTCACTAGTGAAGATAAGTTCAGCATATGGATTAAACCACTCAACTTCATTTGTAGATTGCTCAAATTGAACAACACCAACAGGCATCTGTTCTAATAAACTTTTCAAACTAACTTCTGTTTGGTCGTTTAGTAATTCAATTTGTTCAAGTTCTGATAACTCATATGTTTCTTTTTGATAATAAAGCAATGCAACAAGCAAAGACAGCGCCAAAAAGATTGCAGCTAAAGTAGCTGACTCCGTCTGAAAAAGTCTGACACAAATAGCCAAAATCCCGAATAAAATCAAGCCTATCATGACTAAGTGAATAGTTGCAAATCGAAATCTTTTCATTGGTTAACCTCTTAGCTTATAATTATACCATAAAACAGCCCTATTTGATAGAGCTGTCATTGGTTTAAAGATTACAATTTGATGACTTAATCATTCGCTTTTCTATGATGTTTTTGCTTGCCTTCTAGGTAAACCATCAAAATAGAAATATCTGCTGGGTTAACACCTGAAATACGGCTTGCTTGACCGATTGTTTCTGGGTTAATTTTCTTGAATTTTTGACGTGCTTCTGTTGCGATAGAATCAATATCATCCCAGTCAATATTAGCAGGAATACGTTTTTCTTCCATACGTTTCATTTTGGCTACTTGATCAAGGGCTTTGTTGATATAACCTTCATATTTGATTTCAGTTTCCAAAAGTTCAACCACTTTGCTGTCAAGTTTTTCTTCAGCAGGACCAACAAAGCTTGTCGCAATGTCATAATTGATTTCAGGACGACGCATGAATTCTTTTGCTGTCAAAGCATCTGTCAATGGTTTGAAACCAAGTGCTTCAATACGTGCATTAGTTTCTTTAACTGGCTTGATTTTAAGAGTTGACAATCTTGTCAATTCATTGTCAAACTGACGTTTACGATTCAAGAAACGTTGATAACGTTCATCATCAACCAAACCGACACGGTGACCAATCTCAGTCAAACGCATATCAGCATTATCATGACGCAAAATCAAACGATATTCCGCACGACTTGTCAACAGACGATAAGGTTCCAACGTTCCTTTCGTTACCAAGTCATCAATCATAACACCGATGTAAGCATCACTACGTTTAAGAATCATTTCTGGCTTGCCTTGAACTTTCAAAGCAGCATTGATACCAGCAACAATTCCTTGACCAGCAGCTTCTTCGTAACCTGACGTACCATTGGTTTGACCAGCCGTAAAGAGACCTGAAATTTTCTTCGTTTCAAGCGTTGCACGCAATTGGTGTGGCAAAACGATATCATACTCAATTGCATATCCTGTACGCATCATTTCGGCATTTTCAAGCCCTTTAATAGAATGAATCAATTCTTTTTGAACATCTTCAGGAAGGCTTGTTGACAACCCCTGAATGTAAACTTCTTCTGTTTCACGACCTTCTGGTTCTAGGAAAAGTTGATGACGTTCTTTATCCGCAAAGCGCACAATTTTATCTTCGATAGATGGACAATAACGAGGTCCTACCCCTTTGACAATCCCTGAAAACATTGGTGCACGGTAAAGATTTTTATTGATAATATCGTGGCTTGTTTGGTTCGTATAAGTCAACCAGCAAGGAATTTGGTCTTTGAGGTAATCTTCATCATTGGACATGAATGAAAAATGATTTGGTTTTTCATCACCTGGTTGAATCTCTGTTTCATCGTAATTGATAGAACTTGCTTTGATACGTGGTGGTGTTCCTGTTTTGAAACGACCAATTTCAAGACCTAATTCTTTCAAATTATCTGCAAGTCCGATAGAAGCCAAGCTGTTATTTGGACCAGAAGAATATTTAAGCTCACCTAGGATAATTTCGCCACGAAGGGCTGTTCCTGTTGTGATAACAACTGCTTTAGCTGAAAATTTCTGATTAGTAGCTGTGCGAACACCGACAACTTTACCATCTTCGACTAAAACTTCTTCAATCATTGACTGACGCAATGTCAAATTTTCTTGTTGCTCAACCGTATGCTTCATTGTACGAGAGTAAAGAGCCTTATCTGCTTGCGCACGAAGAGCACGGACCGCAGGACCTTTACCAGTATTGAGCATTTTCATTTGAATGTAAGTCTTGTCAATGTTTTTACCCATTTCACCACCGAGAGCGTCAATTTCGCGAACAACAATCCCTTTGGCAGAACCCCCAATTGCAGGGTTACATGGCATAAAGGACAACATTTCCAAATTAATTGTTGCCAGCATCGTTTTACAACCCATACGAGCCGCAGCCAAACTAGCTTCAACACCAGCATGCCCAGCACCAACAACAATTACATCATAATTTTCAGCAAATTCGTGTGTCATTTTATTTCTCCTTATTCTTATTTACAAAATGTTTGACTTGACCATCCCAGTTTTTTAGGGTAATTTTTAAAAAGCTTGGATTTAGGTTAATCTTACTGAGTTCTTCAAACGAAATCCACTCACACATACGCTTCTGACCTCCCTCATATATCTCTTTATTAAGGTCAGAAAGTGGGTTCACTAAGTAAAGAAATTCAATTTGATGATGTTTTGTGAGATCCAAAGAAAACTGATTTTCAACAACAAAAGCCAACTGTTTAACTTCAATATCGATATTAAGTTCTTCTTTCATTTCGCGTATTATGGCATCTTCAGTTAATTCATTTACTAAGATTGCTCCGCCTAACAAATAATATTCATTTTTAGGAGATTTTGCTAAATATATTTTTTCATCTTTAATAATTAAGGCTGATGCTCTAACACCAAAGCTCTGCTCACCAATTCTAGTTCTAAAATCCATTTAAAACTCCTTAACTGCACAAAAAACAGCCAAAACCCTCGAAAATTGTGCGGCAAAAACGCACAATTCTCATGAGCTTTGACCATCATGATTATTGTTACGATTATTGTATCAAATTAAGTTAAAATGTCAATTTAATTGCCGATAATTTTTCGAGCAATAGTTGATTATATAGATAAGCCAAGCCCGTCAACTTATCTTTACAACTTTGTCAACTAGATATATTGACAAGCGACTCCATTTTTATAAGCCATATCAATGATTCCGCCACCTAGGCATTCTTTACCATCATAGAAAACAACGGCTTGACCTGGTGTAATGGCACGTTGTGGTTCAGCAAAGACAACTTCTGCTTTGTCAACCTTGACATGTATTGTAACTTTAGAGTCTGGTTGACGGTAACGGAATTTTGCTGTAACTTCCATTGTAAATTCTTCAGGCATATCACGTGTAAAGTGAATACTTGAGGCGTCAAGGCTAGTTGACATTAGTGACTCATGATAGAAACCTTGACCAACGTAAAGAATATTTTTTGACAAATCTTTTCCGACAACAAACCAAGGTTGATTGTCACCACCTTGTTGTCCACCGATACCAAGACCGCCACGTTGACCGATTGTATAATACATCAATCCAGCATGTTCACCCATATCACGACCATCAACAGTCATCATACGACCTTTTTGTGCTGGTAAATATTGACTAAGGAATTCTTTAAAATTCTTTTCACCGATAAAGCAAATTCCTGTTGAATCTTTTTTCTTAGCTGTCGCAAGACCTGCACGTTCTGCAATTTTACGCACTTCTGTTTTTTCCAAATGTCCAAGTGGAAACATTACTTTTTGCAATTGTTCTTGTGATAATTGACTCAAGAAGTAAGTTTGGTCTTTATTATTATCTGCTCCACGTAACATATGAACAGTACCGTCTGCGTCACGAGAAACTTGCGCATAATGTCCAGTTGCTACATAATCAGCTCCAAGCGTCATAGCATAGTCAAGGAAAGCTTTAAACTTGATTTCCTTGTTACACATAACGTCTGGATTTGGTGTACGTCCTGCACGATATTCCGCTAGGAAATATTCGAAGACGCGGTCCCAATACTCTTTTTCAAAATTGACAGAGTAATAAGGAATACCGATTTGGTCAGCAACAGCTGCCACATCTTTATAATCTTCGGTTGCTGTACAAACACCGAATTCGTCTGTGTCGTCCCAGTTTTTCATAAAGACACCGATAACGTCATAACCTTGCTCTTTCAAAAGGAGAGCCGTTACAGACGAATCAACGCCGCCACTCATACCGACAACAACACGTGTTTTTGAATTATCTGACATGATAATCCTCCCATCAAGATATTTTTTTCGAACATAGGCTTGAAGGGCCTAGTTTTTCAAAAATCGATTTGAAGGTCGATTTTGAATGCATGAAACCACGCGAAAACTATTATAACACGAAATTTTATTTATGTAAGTCTTTTACACTTAATTCTAATGCTTTTTCTCATTTACCCTTTTGCCTTCCTCTGTTATAATAAGTAAGCATAGATTCTTAAAGGAGTAGATATGAAAAATCTAAAATTCCAATCCGTATTCGACATCATCGGTCCCGTGATGATTGGTCCGTCTAGTAGCCATACGGCTGGGGCTGTTCGTATTGGAAAAATTGTTAACTCTATTTTCGGAGAAATTCCCGATTCCGTAACCTTTCATTTGTACAATTCATTTGCTAAGACTTACCGTGGCCATGGAACTGATAAAGCTCTCGTTGCAGGTATTCTTGGTATGGATACTGACAATCCTGACATCAAAAATTCATTAGAAATCGCTCACCAGAAAGGGGTTCGCATTTATTGGGATATTCTTAAAGATAGTAACGCTCCACATCCAAATACCGCTAAAATTACCGTTGAAAAAGGTGACAAAAGCATGAGTATTACTGGCGTATCAATCGGCGGAGGAAATATTGAGGTAACTGAACTAAATGGTTTCTCTGTATCGCTGAAAATGAATACACCAACTTTAATTATTGTTCACCAAGACATTCCTGGAATGATTGCTAAAGTAACAGATATTCTGTCTGAACATAATATCAATATCGCCCAAATGAATGTGACTCGGGAACGTGCTGGTGAAAAAGCAATCATGATTATCGAAGTTGACTCTCGTGATTGTCACAAAGCTGTTGAACAGATTCAACAAATTCCACATTTGCACAATGTTAATTTCTTTGATTAGAAAGGAAAAGAATGTTTTATTCTATTAAAGAATTGGTTGAGCAAGCCGATAAAGATTTTAACGGTAATATTGCTGAACTGATGATTGCCACCGAAATGGAATTAAGTGGACGTAGCCGTGACGAAATCATTCACATCATGACGAAAAACCTTCAAGTCATGAAAAATTCTGTTACTGACGGACTAACACCTAGTAAATCAATTAGTGGTCTAACTGGTGGAGACGCCGTCAAAATGGACACCTACCTTAAATCGGGTAAGACTTTGTCAGATACCACTATCTTGACCGCTGTCCGCAATGCCATTGCTGTCAATGAACTGAATGCCAAAATGGGACTTGTTTGTGCTACACCAACAGCTGGCTCTGCTGGTTGTTTACCTGCCGTTCTGACAACTGCTATTGACAAATTAAAACTTTCTGAAGAAGAACAGTTGAACTTTTTATTCACTGCTGGTGCTTTTGGACTCGTTATTGGAAATAATGCTTCAATCTCTGGCGCTGAAGGTGGCTGTCAAGCTGAAGTTGGCTCTGCTTCTGCAATGAGTGCCGCAGCTTTGGTTAAGGCTGCTGGTGGCTCTGCTTTCCAAGCCAGCCAAGCAGTTGCTTTTGTTATCAAAAATATGCTTGGGCTTATCTGTGACCCTGTTGCAGGGCTTGTTGAAGTCCCATGTGTTAAACGTAATGCTCTTGGTTCAAGTTTTGCACTTGTGGCTGCTGACATGGCACTTGCTGGCATTGAATCTCAAATTCCAGTTGACGAAGTTGTTGATGCTATGTATCAAGTTGGAGCAAGTCTGCCAACTGCCTTTCGTGAAACTGCCGAAGGTGGCTTAGCTGCCACACCAACAGGACGACGATTACAAACTCAAATTTTTGGAGAATAGTTTGCTAAGCATTTAGTATTTTAATACTATAGTAGCAAAACATTCGATATTGACAAAATCGTCAATGAAACTTGACACTATTTTACAGGAGAGTAAATATGAAATCTATCTTGTTTGACCTCGACGGAACCTTGGTAAATTCCAGTCCAGGAATCAAAGCAGCATTTAATTACGCTTTTGAAAGATTACAGTTACCTTTACAGACTGACAAGCAATTGTCAACATTCATCGGTCCACCCTTAGAAGTTACCTTTGCTAATTATTTCACTGAGAAAGCTGATATTGACCATGCAATAAAAACTTTTAGAGAATACTACAACGCTAAAGGTGTTCATCAAGTTTCGCTTTATGCTGGTATTTCCGACCTACTAAAAGAATTAAATAAGTCAGGCTACTCTCTCTATGTCACAACAAGTAAACATGAACCAATGGCAAGACTAATGTTAACCGATCTTGGTGTCATTTCAAACTTTAAGCAAGTTTATGGTTCAACTCCTGAACATTTTCACAAAGCAGATGTGATTAACACTTGTCTTACAGAACAAGGAATCAAAGCAGCCGAAGCTGTCATCATCGGTGATACAAAATTTGATATGATTGGTGGTCAGAAAACAGGTGTTAGAAGGCTTGGTATTACTTGGGGCTTTGGTTCTGCTGAAAGTTTACAAGAATATGGTGCTGAAATAATCTGTCATCATCCACAGGACATAAAAAAGGCACTATCATCACTATAAGATGATTAGTGCTTTCTTTTTTATTTAGCTTAATAACCCCAAGCAGATAAGCCTTGAGCATTATAGGCGTTTATAGCAGCTGTAATCTGATCTTGAACAGTTGCTGTTGATCCCCAACCAGGCATTGTTTGGAATAACCCTGATGCCCCAGAAGCATTTGTCACATTTGGATCACCGTTAGATTCGCGTGCAATAATTGCTTCCCAAGTTGATTGAGGAACACCTGTTGCCGCTGCCATTTGCGCTGCAGCTGCTGTACCGACAGTACCAGCAGTGTTTCCATTTGATGTTGTTGTATCAGCTACTTCTGAATCTGTAACAGTTGTCTCTTCACCAACCGGCTCTTCTGATTCTGTATAAACTTCTTCGATAGCAGGTTCTTCAGACACTTCACTGACTTCTACCGAACTAGATTCAGATGATATCGTGCTTATTGATGTTTCGTTTAAAGTCGATGAAAAACTTGTAGATGTTGCTTTTACAACTTCTGCCTCAGCACGTGTTGTAAACGTATCTGAGAATAATTCTATTTTAGGAATAAGTAAAATAATCATAGCCAAGCTCAAAGTTGCTCCGAGCACACTAACGATAATATTTCTTATTTTTCTTTGTTTTGCTTTAGCAATCCTACTATACATAAATATAAACTATATACCTCTCTAGAACTCCTTTTGCTATCATATAATTTAATTGTTACTCGGAGATTGAAAATATGTTAAAAATGTTACAAAAACATTGAAACTTACCCTAATTTTCCTAAAAAATACTGTTTTAAAGCCATTTTGAGCAAACAAAAAAGATTTGAGAGAAACTCTCAAATCTTTTTAACTAATTATCTAAAATCTTAATACCAACCATTTGCATTCCAGAAGGCAAGGGCAGCTGACCATGAACCATAACGGCTTGCAACGTATGCATCTGCAACACGTTCTTGGTTTTCAGCTGATAAGTCACCATTCAAGTAAGAAATCGTTAATTGGTAACGTCCGTAGTATTGACCATTTTGAGCTGTGTAGCTACCACTTGATTCGCGTTGTGCGATTGTTTCTTTAGCAGCTGCATCTGATGAGCTCAAGTTTGATGAATAACTTGTAGTAGTTGTATCTGTACTTTCAGCGGCAGATGTTGCTGATGATGAATCATCAGTAGTAGCTGCTGAAGTTGTAGTTTCTGTTGTTGAAGCTGTTGAATCCAATTCTAAGATTTGACCAACAGTAATGAAGTCAACGTTAGAGATACCGTTTAAGGCTGATAATTGTTCAACTGTCGTATTGTAAGTTGAGGCAATTTCAGAAAGAGTATCACCTGATTTAACTGTGTAAGAATCTGCATTAGCAACTGCTGGGGCAATCAGTGCTGCTGCAAAAGCTGCGCTAGCAACTCCTAACTTAATAGCTTTCGATTTACTTTTTAAAGTATTTTTTTGCATTATATGCTCCTTTTTACAAATTAGTATAGGATATATAATACAAGGTTAATGTTACCTGAACTTTAGTCTTTTATTAAAATTATTACAATTAGATTGTGTTAACATAAAGAAAGCGCATACAAATAGTGGGCTTTAGCTTTTCTTAAGCCAAAATAGCAAAATTCCTAAAATAACTAACACTATTAAAACCAAAGTATCTTTTAGGTGCCATTGCAAAACTCGGTACTTAGTTCGTCCATCTCCACCTTGGTAGCCACGTGCTTCCATAGCAAGAGCAAGAGCATCTGCTCGTTTAAAACTCGATGCAAAAAGTGGAATAAGAATTGGAATGATTGATTTTACCTTTTGAATCAGATTTCCTTCCCCAAAATCCACACCACGCGCTCGCTGTGCCTTCATAATACGTGTCGTGTCATCCATCAACGTAGGAACAAATCGCAGGCTTAGTGAGAGCATTAAACCAATTTCATGTGCAGGCACCTTAAAACGAACAAATGGCTTTAGAAGCGATTCTACAGCGTCTGCAAGGCTTAACGGTGTTGTTGTCAAAGTCAGCAACGTTGAAAAGAAGATGATTAATACAAAACGCATAAAAATCAAAACTGCTTGGCTAAAACCGTAGCTTGTTATTTTAAGAAAAGCAAATTGAAAATAGGTTTGACCACCTTGTGTAAAAAACATTTGAAACAAAGTCGTGAATAAAATAATACCAATCATTGGCCGAACACCTTTTAAGAAAAAGCTCAACTTAATCTTTGATAGCAAAACAACTATCAAGGTAAATGCAACCATAATAATGTTTGTCACCACATTATTAGCCCAGAAAACAATAACAATGTACAAAATCATTGCTAAAAGTTTGCTACGTGGATCTAGGTGATGAATCAAAGATTTTCCTGGAACATAACGTCCGAGTATTAATTTATCCATGTTTCACCACCTCTGCAAATTCTTCTATAGTAATTGGTAAACTTTCTAGCTGTAAACCACGTTTGACAAGCTGCTGAGCAAATTTGGTGATTTTAGGCACACCAAGCTGTTTGCTTTCAAGAAAATCAACATCCTGAAAAACCTCTTTAGGATAACCAGAACGAACTAATTTTCCACTTTCAAGGACATTGACATAATCTGCATAGTTAGCAACATCATCCATCAAGTGAGTTACTAAAACGATCGTCATACCATTTTGATTCAATTCCTTAAATAAACTCATAAGCTCACGACGTCCTTTAGGGTCTAAGCCTGCTGTTGGCTCATCTAAGACTAGCACCTCTGGTTCCATGGCTAAAATACCAGCAATCGCAACACGGCGCATTTGACCACCTGATAATTCAAATGGATTTTTTTCAAAAAATTCCTCACTAATGCCAACCATAGCTAGTTTTTCACGCGCTAGTTGTTTAGCTTCTTCTATGGAAACACCAAAATTTTGTGGACCAAAAGCGACATCTTTAAGAACAGTCTCCTCAAAAAGTTGGCTTTCAGGAAATTGAAAAACAAGTCCTACTTTTTTACGCACAGGTTTGATATCTTTATTTTTAGAGTCAGCTGTAATTTTTATATCATCTACGATAACGGCGCCCTCCGTAGGCACATTAAGCCCGTTTAACAGCTGCATAATCGTTGACTTACCTGATCCAGTATGTCCGATAAAAGCAGTATAAGACCCCTCTTTAATACTAAGATTAATGTCAAAAAGGGCACGCCCTTCAAAAGGTGTCCCCGCTTGATAAGTATAGTTTACGCTTTCAAGAGTAATTCCCATAACTGATCTTCTAATTCCTTTTCCGTAAGATAATTCGCTGTAAATTCAAACCCTTTATTTTTTAAAGTAGAGATAAGATTGGCTGAAAAAGGAATATCTAGTCCTAACGTCAATAATTCTTCTCCTCTAGCAAAGAGTTCTCGCGGTGTTGAGCTGAACTCAACTTTTCCTCTTTTCATAACTAACACACGGTCACTCAACGCAACTTCATCTAAGTCATGAGTGATAGAAATAACCGTCATATTATACTGATCACGAATCTCTTTTATCGTCTGAATTAATTCTAAACGTCCCTCTGGATCCAGCATACTTGTTGCCTCATCCAAAATAATAATATTGGGACGCATAGCAATTGCTCCAGCAATCGCAACACGTTGTTTTTGTCCACCAGAAAGACGTGACGGCTCACGGTCAGCAAAGTCAGACATTCCAACCAATTGAAGTGCCTCTTTAACACGTGACTGCATTTCCTCAAGAGGAATTCCTTTATTTTCAAGTCCAAAGGCGACATCATCTTCAACAGTTGCTCCAACGAATTGATTATCCGGATTCTGAAAAACCATTCCAATCTTCTGACGAATGTTCCATACATTGTCTTCCGTTAAAAGTTCGTTTTCAACAAAAATATCGCCTGATTCAGCGGCTAATAGCCCATCAATCAAACGAACTGTTGTTGATTTTCCTGAACCATTGTGCCCAATAATAGACAACCATTCACTTTGTTTCACGTGAAACGATAAGTCATCCAAGGTGTAATTATCCTGATTGTCATCATATTTGAATTTTAAATGTTTAACGTCAATGCTATTCAATGTCATTTAAATGTATCCTTAAAAAGGAATCCTGCCCCCTTAAAGTAATCATATCCTGAATAAGCAGTAAAAATCAATGCTACATAAAGCAAGAGTGTACCAATGATTGAAAGGTGGCATAGTAAGAAAATAATTGAAAACATTTGTGTAAATGTTTTGATTTTTCCAGGCATAGCGGCTGCTAAGACTGTTCCACCATTTTCAACAAGTAAAAGACGAAGTCCTGTAACAGCTAATTCACGACAAATAATGATAGCAGCAATCCAAGCAGGAACCATTTTTAATTCAACAAGCATAATAAATGCTGTCATTACCAACATTTTATCAGCTAATGGGTCAGCGAATTTACCAAAGTTAGTAACAACTTTCCACTTTCTTGCAAGATAACCATCTAAATAGTCTGTAATGCTTGCCAATGCAAAAACAATTGCAGCAACAACATGTCCTGTCGAACTCTTCCAGAAACAAAGGATGAGAATGAAGAGCGGAATCATCACGATACGTCCTAATGTTAATAAATTAGGAATGTTTTCTTTTTTTGTAAAATCGATTTTCATTTTTCTACCTACTGAATATTAATTGTAATATAACTTAGTGCTGTACTTGTTAATGCAGAAGTATCAACTTCTTGTCCATCAATGGTTACTGTCACACCTTCAGTAACCCCCAAAGTAATTAAAGAACTTGTTGTTCCAGAAGGAAGCACTGCAGTGTAACTTGTTGTTCCAGTTGATGAAAGAAGCGTCCCAGAGTCATTAGATTCTGAATTTGTCACAGATACCCAACTACTGTTTGCACCAGATAAGCTAATTTCAACAGTTAAACTATCTGTCACATTTGACAAATTTACCGTCAAGCTGTTACCACTTCCTTCAGTGGACATTTTCAAAGAAGTATCTTCCTTAGAAGATGATGACTCACTTGTTGAAGAAGCACTTTCTGAGGATGTTGAGTCTGTCGTTGTTGCACTACTACTATGAACAACGGAGTAGCTTGTACTTGCATTCTTGCTATCACTTTGTAATTGATTCCAAGTCACGAAAGAAACAAAAGCTAAAATTCCCAAGGCTACCAAACAAAGCATCACAATCGGAAGGTAAGAATTTGTTTTTTCCTTTCCTTTGTAGCGGCTTGAGCGTGAACCAATAATGATACTATCATCGCTAACTGATTTTGCAATGCTAATTGTTTCATCTTGTGGTGTTTTCACAATGCTCTCAATATTAGTAGTAGATTCTACTACATGCTCTTCTTGCTCCTCATCTGATGAACCAACTTCTTGCTCATGATATTTTTCCAACAAATCAGCAGTGTCAAGCTCAACAGCTTCGCCATATTGTTGTAGGTAAGTTTCAACCTTATCCTTAGGGATTAATTTAAATTGTTCAAGCTCCAAAGCCAAAAGATGTGGCGAAGGAATCGCTGCTTTTTCTTCAACATCTTCTAATGTCAGGTGTTTTGCCACCCGAGCTTCTCTTAAAATCTCACCAATCGTTTGTTCTCTCATGCGGGTTTCCTTTAATAAAATGTAATCAAGTCTATTATAGCAAATTTTAGAAAGTATTTCGATTTATTTTGGTAAGATTGTGAATTCTGTTGCATCAGCATGTGCTAAAAAATCATTACCGATTTTCAAGACTTCTGCAAAACCCAACGTTGCTAATATTTTTGGAACATCTAAATAAGTTTCATTTGCTGATAAATGATTAATAAATTGTGCTGATAAGTTATCAATAGAATCTAAACTTTTGAAGAAATCTCCATACAGTTCCTTTTTGACAATTTCAAAGTGTTCTTCTGATAAGTCATCCAAATTGCTTGATTGGGATACTTTATTCAAATATTGACAGATATTATTTGCCATCGCAATTGGTTCCAAAGTATCTAAAGAAATAATCAAAAACTGAAAATCTGGACAAACTTCAATTTCAAAATCAAAAGAGTCATCAATCTGTCCACTTTCATAAAGCTGCTGATAACGTTTTGATGTCCAGCCAAGCAACATGGTAAAGAATAATCGCAACGCCAATTCTTGACGTAAACTTGAAGTTCCCTTGGGTAACTGTGCTCCTCTATAACCAATTGCCAATTTAGGTTGAGTGACATCCATTTGAATATTCTTTTTCGGCACTACCTGCTCATACACCAAACCTTGTCGCTTAACAACGTGTTTTTTACTTGCCTTTTCTTTTTGCTCTTTTTTGATTTGATTAAATAGCAAGTCCTTATCGAAATTTCCAACAAGCAACAATGTCATTTCCTGTGGAGAGTAGAAAATATTGTGATTCTCTTTTAAATCTGCCACCGAAATATTTTCAATACTTTCTTGCGTGCCAGCAATATCTTGAGCAAGGGCAGTGTTAGGATATAAATTTTCAAGAATTCCTTGATAGAGACGGTAGTCTGCATCATCTTGATACATGTCAATTTCTTGATCAATAATATCTTTTTCACGCGTAATAGAGGCTTCTGTAAAGGAGGTTTCTGATATAAACTGCTGAAGAAGTGTCACATTTTCTTCTAGGTTGTCAACCGCAGAAAAATAGTAGCAAGTCTTGTCAAATGTTGTAAAGGCATTACTATTTGCTCCCGCATTAGTAAATAGCTCCGCAACATCCTGACCATCTTCCAATTCAAACAATTTATGCTCTAAAAAATGAGCAATCCCCTCGTTGTATTCTTTGGGCTGTCCATCATATGTAAACTTTGTGTCAAGAGAGCCAAAATTTACAATCATCATTCCACAACTTTCTTGAAAATCTTGTTTTGGAATCAAAAAAATTTTCAATCCATTTTCTAACTCAGCCGAGTAAATTTTTTCATTTATTTCCGAAAAAATTTGCTCCTTTAATTCCGTCATTTATTTTCCCTCCAAAAAATAAAGCGCCTGTAATTTTACTTTTCTTGTGAATCTTAAAACATCTTCTTTACTAACATTGTCAATTTTGTCAATCATCTTATCAACACTAAAATCACCTGTAAGATACTGATGATTGTAGTCACGTTCAATAATTACTCTTGGGGAATCACAAGCCAATTTTAAATTAACCTTTAACATTTTTTTCGTTTGTTTTAAAAGTGATTCAGAGAAGCGCCCCATCTTAATATCCGAAAATTGTTTATTGATTAATTGAAGTGTTTTATTTCGGTTTTTCTTGTCAATCCCAGCGTAAACATTCAGTAAACCTGTGTAAATATCGAATTGACTTCCTATGGTATATGCCAAGCCCTCTTTCTCACGTAATTCTGTAAACAGACGAGAATGAGCAAAACCTCCAAACAGCCCATTAAAGACTAGTAGTGTAAAGTATTCTTCATCTTGATAACGTATTGGAAAATGATAGCCTAGCTGTAAAACTGATTGATTAACATCTTTTGTTTCAAATTGTTGTCTAATAACATTTGTGAATTCTTGTTGGTAGTCAAATATTAAATCTTTATGACGTTCTTCAAATGGAAAACGATTAAACAACTGTAGCATACGATAATCATCAAACTCACCTAATAAAAAGATGTCTAAACGGTCTTCCCGCAACATTTTCTGAAATTCCTGAAAAGCCGTGTAAGAATTTTCAGTAGCTACTAATTCAGCTGTTCCATATTTTGAAGTTTGAAAAGCAGAATCTTCATAAAAAAGTTTCCTAAGCCCCAACTCACTGCTATAAAAACTATCGTCTTTATCAGCGTTCAAATAATTAATCAAATTGGTCTGCTCGATATTAAAAAGTTTAGACTGATACTGCTCAACCGTCACAAGTGGAGAAAATAAATTTTGGTAAAGAAAATCAATCATTTCTTCCAACAGATTTTCATCTGTCATTACAAATTGATTTTTTATAAAAGCCAACTCAATGTCAACGATATGGACTAGTCCCTTGGTTGACACTTTGGTTGACAACGTTGCACCATAAAGACTAGCTAAACGCTCTCTAAAACGCTGAGCTGTTGGATATTCCGCATTGGCTGTCGCTAAAATTTGCGCGACTAAAACACGTCGTGCAACCGTCTTTTGACTAAAATCACCAGAAAAGCGAAAAGTTAGGTGATTCATTTTAAATTTTTCACTTTTGATAAGATGTAATTCAACACCCTCAACTAATTTCATTGCAAATTCCTTACTAAAAAACACATTATTAGCTAAAATTATACCACGTTTATGTTATAATTACTTGAATTATAAAATGGAGAAAACAATGGAATACAAATTATTTGATGACTATATCACATTACAAGCATTACTAAAAGAACTTGGTATTATCCAAAGTGGTGGGGCTATAAAAGGGTATTTAGCAGAAACAACTGTTCTTTTTAATGGTCAAGATGAAAAACGTCGTGGCAAAAAAATTCGTATCGGCGATACCATCACCATTCCCGAAGAAAATGTTGAGATTCAGATTGTCGAACCAACATCAGCTGAAAAACAAGAGCACCTAGAAGCAATTGCTGAAAAAGAACGTGTCGCTGCCATTGTCAAAGAGCTCAATCAGAAAAATAAAAAAGTTAAAAAACAAAATCAAGGAAAAACAAAACAAACAAATGAACGTAAACCCGTTCGTTTCCCAGGAACTTAAGCATGTGGATTCAAAAAATAACGTTAAAAAATTATCGTAACTATCTGACTAGTGAGCTTGAATTTTCTCCTGGACTTAATGTTTTCATCGGAAAAAACGCTCAAGGAAAGACAAATTTCTTAGAAGCAATTTATTTCCTTTCTCTTACCCGCAGCCACCGCACACGAACAGACAAAGAGTTGATTCATTTTGATGCCAAAGAACTTCTGGTTTCTGGTATTTTACAACGTTCAAGTGGTACTGTTCCTTTAGATATTAGTCTTTCAAGTAAGGGACGTGTTACAAAAGTTAATCATCTAAAACAAGCTAAGTTATCAGACTATATTGGTGTAATGACCGTTGTTCTTTTTGCACCTGAAGATTTACAACTCATCAAAGGCGCTCCAAGCCTTCGTCGAAAATTTATTGACATTGATTTAGGGCAAATAAAGCCGATTTATTTAGCTGATTTGTCTAATTATAACCACGTGCTAAAACAGCGTAATACTTATCTTAAAACGGCTGAAAAAGTTGATACTGATTTTTTAGCTGTGCTTGATGAGCAATTAGCTGATTTTGGTAGCCGTGTCATGGAACATCGTTTAGATTTCATTTCTAATTTAGAAAAAGAAGCCGACCGCTATCATTATGCCATTTCAAACGGCATTGAACATCTTAGTATCCATTATCTGTCATCTGTTTCCTTCCAAGAAAAGGATGACATTAAGCCAAACTTCTTAAAAGCTTTACAGAAAAATCAGCAGCGTGATATTTTCAAAAAAAATACAAGTGTTGGTCCTCACCGCGATGATTTGGAATTTTTCATCAATGATATGCCAGCAAATTTTGGCAGCCAAGGTCAGCACCGTAGCTTAATCTTATCACTAAAAATGGCTGAAATTGAGTTAATAAGAACAGTAACTGGTGATTATCCTATTTTGCTTTTAGATGATGTCATGAGCGAGCTTGATAATTACAGACAAACCGAACTCTTAAAAATGATTATTGATAAAAACGTTCAAACCTTCATTACAACAACGAGTCTCGACCACCTATCGCAGCTTCCGGACGACTTAAAAATCTTTACAGTTAATCAAGGTAACATTCAAGAAAATTAAAAAGCTGGCGTTTGCCAGCTTTTTGTTATGTTTACAGATAAGTTGACAACATTGTCAACGATTAATAAGACTTGACAATTCCTAGTAAAACAGCACCAAGAACAAAACAAGCAATACCAATTGCCAACCAACGTGTTTCTTTACGTGTTTTTGTTTCACCAAGGAAAAGAATACCACCCATGATAGAAATAACAACACCTAATTGTGAGAAGCTAAAAGCAATAGCTAAACCAGCTTTAGCAGCAGCTAATAGCATGAAGATATTACCAACACCCCACATCAAACCAACGATAGCATTTTTGATAACAACTGTTTCAAATTTAACGTTGAATTTCATGAACATCATTGCACCAATAACCATACCAACAGCCATTGGGAAGATAACTGCCAACGCATCAAATTTCATGATGTTGTTGAATAAGATTGTGTAAGAAAGGTAACCAACAGTAGAATAAGTTAAAGCACGGAAACCTTTCCCAAAATCGGTCAATTCACTCGTTTCAACTTTTTCAGCATCTTGTCTACTTGTAAAATAAAAACCAATGACAAGCAAAAGTAAAGCAATAATACCAAGAGTATACTGAACAGGTTTACTCCACTCACCAAAGACGATAGCTCCAATTAAACTACCGAAAACTAATTGAGCACCACTTGATAATGGATTCCCCACAGAAACACCCATGTATTGCATAGCACGGAATTGACCATTTTGCCCCATAGACCAAAGCATACCACCAATAATTCCAAATCCCCAGAGTGATACTGACATTTCGGGTTGGACAAATAGCCAAACAACAAAAGCAAATAAAAGTGCTCCAATAGTCATTCCTAATGTTTGTTGATCTGGTTTACCACCAATTTTATTGCTGACAAAACCAATACTTCCCCACGCAACCATGGGAATCAATGCATATAAAATACCTTGCATTTTTTCTCCTTTACAATATTTTTACAATTAAGTAAACAGTATTTACAATATTGTAAATATAAAAATAATCGTTTATTTTGTGTGAAAACGTTTTTCAGAAAAATAAAAGAAATTTTCATTTTTAAAACGAACACAGCTTTATATTCTACCACAATTACTATCACTTTGTAAAGGCTATCAAAAAATCCCTGACAAGCATAAGCCCTATCAGAGATTTTCTTAATTAAATATTTTAGAAATTAATGTACGGAATAGTTTGGTGCTTCATTTGTGATTTGAACATCGTGCGGGTGGCTTTCAATTAAACCAGCGCCTGACATCTCAACAAATTGAGCTTTTTCGTGCAGTGCTAAAATATCCTCAGCTCCAACATATCCCATACCAGCGCGAATACCACCAAGCATTTGGAAGACGATATCAGCTGCAGCACCTTTGTAAGCTACACGCCCCTCAATTCCTTCTGGAACAAGTTTGTTAGCTTCATTGACTGAGCCTTGGAAGTAACGATCGCTTGATCCTTTTTTCATAGCTGCAATTGATCCCATACCACGGTATGTTTTAAATTTACGACCTTGGTAAATTTCAGTTTCACCTGGTGCTTCATCTGTACCAGCAAACATAGAACCAAGCATTACAGCATTACCACCTGCTGCTAAGGCTTTAACAATATCACCTGAATATTTGATACCACCATCAGCAATAATTGTTTTGCCATATTCACGTGCAACAGCTGCCGCATCATAAATAGCTGTAATTTGAGGAACACCAACGCCTGCTACGACACGTGTTGTACAGATTGAACCAGGACCAATTCCGACTTTAACAACATCAACACCAGCTTCGTAAAGCGCACGAGCTCCTTCTGCAGTAGCGACATTACCAGCAATCAACGTACGTTCTGGGAAGTGTTGACGAATTTCAGCAATTTTACGAAGAACACCTGCTGAATGCCCATGTGCAGTATCAATAACAATGGCATCAGCACCAGCTTCAAAGAGTGCTTCAGCACGTTCAAAGGTATCTGATGTGACACCCACAGCACCTGCAACTAAAAGACGACCAAATTCGTCCTTAGCAGCATTAGGGAATTCAATAACTTTTTCAATATCTTTGATAGTGATAAGACCTGACAAACGTCCTGCTTCATCAACCAGAGGAAGTTTTTCAATACGATGTTCATGAAGAATACGTTCAGCAGTTTCCAAATCAGTTCCAACAGGAGCTGTAACCAATTTTTCACTTGTCATGTGTTTAGAGATTGGTGTGTGATAATCTGAAATGAAACGCATATCACGGTTGGTAATGATACCAACTAATTCACGATTTTCAAGAGTTTCAACAATTGGAACACCACTGATACGATAACGTTGCATCAATTCTTCTGCTTCTGAAACAGAATGTTTTGGTGTTAAGAAGAAAGGATCAATAATAACACCGTTTTCTGAGCGTTTTACTTTACGAATTTCTTCAGCTTGGTCTTGAATAGACATGTTTTTATGAACAACACCTAGACCACCCGCACGTGCAATTGCAATCGCCATTTTACTGTCAGTTACAGTGTCCATAGCAGCTGTCACGATAGGAATGTTCAATGTCAAATTTTTTGCAAGTTTTGTTTGCATATTAACTTCATTTGGAAGAACATGACTTTCAGCAGGAATAAGTAATACGTCATCAAAAGTGTAACCTTTTTTCAAAAATTTAGTGTCCCAATTTGACATTAAATAACCCTCTTTTCTATGTATTTGTAGGGGCTTTTAGCCCCCCAGCTAATTTTTTATTGTTACTATAATAACACGCCAGAATCATTTGTCAATAAAATAAATTCAATTTTTTTCCAAATTATCTTTTAAAGAAACATGGTATTTTCTACCCATTATTAGACTGAATATTTTTGTAATTATCATTTATTTTAAATGATAATTACAAAAATAAAAAACTCCAAAGTAAAAATTGTTACTTTAGAGTTTCATTTTAATTTAGAAGTAATTAATTCCCATAGCAGCTTTAACTTCTGACAGTGTTTGACCAGCAACTTCACGCGCTGCTTCACTTCCTTTTTCAAGCATACGGAATACTTCACCCATGTCTTTTGCATATTCTAGGCGACGTTCACGGATTGGTGCCAATTCACGTTCAAGAATATCAAGCAAATAACGCTTTGTTTTGACATCGCCAAGACCTCCGCGTTGATAGTGTTCTTTCATGGCTGCAATTTCAACTTGGTCTTCTTCACGTCCAAAAATATCAAGATAATGGAAAACCATATTTCCTTCAATTTGTCCTGGATCTTCGACACGAACATGATTAGGGTCTGTGTACATGCTCATTACTTTTTTACGAACAGTATCAGCATCATCAGACAAATAAATACCATTTCCAAGAGATTTAGACATTTTAGCATTACCATCTAACCCTGGTAAACGACCAGCTGCTTCATTTTCAGGAAAAATACCTTCTGGCTCAACCAAAACATCTGTTTTATAAGTATGATTGAAACTGCGAACGATTTCACGTGTTTGTTCAATCATTGGTTTTTGGTCATTTCCAACTGGCACATAATTCGCTTTAAAAGCTGTAATATCCGCAGCTTGAGAGATTGGATACACCAAAAATCCTGTTGGAATTGAACTTCCAAATCCTTTTTGTGCAATCTCTGTTTTTACAGTAGGATTACGTTCCAAACGTGCCAATGATACCAAGTTCATGTAGTACATGGTTAATTCAGCTAATTCAGGAATCTGACTTTGAATGAAAATCGTAGATTTCGCTGGATCAAGCCCTACTGATAAGTAGTCCAATGCTACATTTCCAACTGATTCTCTGATAATTTCAGATTCCTTAGCGTGGTCTGTCAAAGCTTGTTGATCTGCCAAGAAAACAAACATATCGTATTTATCTTCATTTTGCAATAACACACGATTTTTTAAACTACCGACATAGTGTCCTAAGTGTAACTTACCAGTTGGACGGTCACCTGTCAAAATAATTGGTTTTACCATTCTATCACCTCAAAATTAATTTCAAATAAAACACCCCCACGTAGCTATAAACTACGTGAGGGCGTTCTCAATACGCGGTACCACCTCAATTGATAGAAAATTTTCTACCATCTCTTACCACTATTAAAAGTTCACAGATAAATGCAAACATTATTTTCCATTATATATATCAGCCCATTCATGCAAGGGTACTACTGATTTTCAGCACCATCAGCTCTCTAAAAGTACGCATCTACATTACTCTTCTGAATCTTCTTCATTTTATGAAATTCTAGAAACTTTGTCAAGCTAATAGCTATTTTCCTAGGAAATTCTCGCTTTCTTAGAAAGAATAATTATACAGTTTCTTCGGGAATTCCTTTTTAATAAAATTAAAAAATGAGAATTATACATCGTAATCAACTTTCTCTCACATAAATCTTGACGAGTATCTTCTTCTTTGCAATAATAGAATCGTTTGTTATAAAGAAGAGGATTATTATGAAGAAAAAATTAATTGATTTTGGGCTCGTTACAGTAGGAGCATTTATTGCTGCTATCGGTTTTAACAGTTTTTTCCTAGAGAATCACATTGCATCTGGTGGGGTTGTTGGTTTAGCTGTTAGTTTGAAAGCTTTATTTGGTTGGAATACTGGGAATTTTGTTATGATTTCAAATTTTCCACTCCTTATAGCTTGCTGGCTTTTCCTAGGGAAAGAGACATTTGTAAAAACCGTTTATGGGTCATGGATTTATTCTATTTTTGTTAAACTAACTGAAGGTGTGCCAAATTTAACAGACAATCCTTTGTTAGCTGCGCTTTTTGGAGGTATTATTTGTGGTTTTGGTTTAGGGGTTGTCTTTTGGGGAAATTCTTCAACAGGTGGAACAGGTATTATCACCCAAATTCTCCATAAATACACACCACTTCCTCTTGCCGTTGCAATGACAATCGTTGATGGTTGTAGTGTTGCGATGGGATTTGTCGCCTTTGATATTGACACAGTTATGTATTCTATTATTGCATTGATTACGATTGGTTATGTCGTTAATAGCATGCAACTTGGGGTCACTTCATCACGAAATATCATGATTGTTTCACCTAAGAATGATTTAATCAAACATTATATTTCTACGAAAGCAGACCGTGGGGTCACTGAAATTCCAGTTACTGGTGGTTATTCAGGTGAAAATCATACCATGCTAATGACAACTGTTTCTCGTCAAGAAGTTCCTCGTTTAGAAAAAAATATCCAAAAAATTGACGAAACTGCCTTTATCGTCGTTATGCCTGCTACACAAGTTATGGGACGTGGATTTAGCCTCAAAAAATACTATAAACTTGACGAAAAAGACATCATTTTACCAATGTAATGCAAAGCCTCGCTTTCTCTGATTGAAAATTGGGGCTTTTTCATGTACAATGAAGCTTATAGATAAATATTATGAGGTGAAAAATTGCTTACAGTTTCTGATGTATCACTACGTTTCAGCGATAGAAAACTATTTGATGAGGTTAACATCAACTTTACAGCTGGAAATACCTATGGTTTAATCGGTGCCAATGGTGCAGGAAAATCAACATTTTTAAAAATCTTGGCAGGAGATATTGAACCAACAACAGGTCATGTTTCCCTTGGTCCAAATGAACGCTTATCAGTTCTTCGTCAAAATCACTTTGACTATGAGGAAGAACGTGCTATTGATGTTGTTATTATGGGAAATGAACGTCTTTACAACATTATGAAAGAAAAAGATGCTATCTACATGAAACCTGATTTTTCAGATGAAGATGGTGTCCGCGCTGCCGAGTTAGAAAGCGAATTTGCAGAGCTTGGCGGTTGGGAAGCCGAAAGCGAAGCTTCTCAATTACTTCAAAACTTAAACATTCCAGAAGATCTTCATTACCAAAACATGAGTGAATTAGCCAATGGTGATAAAGTGAAAGTCCTTCTTGCCAAAGCTCTTTTTGGTAAACCTGACGTCCTTCTCCTTGACGAACCAACCAACGGTCTTGATATTCAATCTATTTCTTGGTTAGAAGATTTCTTGATTGACTTTGAAAATACTGTTATTGTCGTTTCCCATGACCGTCACTTCTTAAATAAAGTATGTACGCACATGGCTGACCTTGATTTCGGTAAAATCAAACTTTACGTCGGTAACTACGACTTCTGGAAACAATCTTCTGAGCTTGCTGCTCGCCTACAAGCAGACCGCAATGCTAAAGCAGAAGAAAAAATTAAAGAATTACAAGAATTCGTGGCACGTTTCTCTGCCAATGCTTCTAAATCAAAACAAGCCACATCTCGTAAGAAAATGCTTGATAAAATTGAATTAGAAGAAATTGTTCCTTCTAGTCGTAAATACCCATTTATCAACTTCAAAGCAGAACGCGAACTTGGTAAAGACCTTTTAACGGTTGAGAATTTATCCGTTAAAATTGATGGAGAAACTGTTCTTGATAATATCAGCTTCATCCTACGTCCAGGTGATAAAACAGCTTTCATTGGACAAAACGATATTCAAACAACAGCTCTTATTCGTGCTTTGATGGATGACATAGAATACGAAGGTACTATCAAATGGGGGGTCACAACTAGCCGCTCTTATCTTCCAAAAGATAATTCACGTGACTTTTCCTCTGGTGAATCAATTCTTGAATGGCTTCGTCAATTTGCTTCTAAAGAAGAGGACGATAACACATTCCTTCGTGGATTCCTTGGACGCATGCTTTTCTCTGGTGACGAAGTTAACAAATCAGTTAGCGTATTGTCAGGGGGAGAAAAAGTGCGCGTGATGCTTTCTAAATTGATGCTCCTCAAATCCAACGTTCTTGTCCTTGATGATCCAACAAACCACTTAGACTTGGAATCAATTTCAAGCTTGAATGATGGGCTGAAAGATTTCAAAGAATCTATTATCTTTGCAAGTCATGACCATGAGTTTATTCAAACACTTGCTAATCACATTGTCGTGATCTCAAAAAATGGGGTTATTGACCGTATCGATGAAACTTATGATGAATTTCTTGAAAATGAAGAAGTTCAAGCCAAAGTTAAAGAACTCTGGAAAGATTAATTTATTAATAATTTCCTGACGTTTACACAAACTTTACAATATATAGAAAAGAAACAGGTTGGGATAAGCTATCTCAACCTGTCTTACTAAAGCTATGACATTAAAATCTTTAAAATCAAACATTAATACTCTTTACTACTTAGCAGCATTTGCTCTGCCATTTCTTATCTTATTTTTCGCCTTATTGTCTGAAGATATTTCATTCAATAGTGACACGACTATTTTAGCTAGTGACGGTTTCCACCAGTATGTCATTTTTGCTGAAAATCTACGAAATATTTTACACGGTTCAGATAGTATTTTTTACACCTTTACGAGTGGTTTGGGGCTAAACTTCTATGCTCTTATTAGTTACTATCTAGGAAGCTTCTTCTCACCTTTCGTTTATTTCTTCAGTCTAAAGAGCATGCCTGATGCTATTTATATCTTTACATTACTGAAAGTTGCTTGTATGGGGGTAAGTTGTTTTTATAGTCTCAGACAACTCTACCCTAAAGTGCTGAAACCTTTCAGCATCATCTTATCGACTTCTTATGCATTGATGAGTTTTGCCATCAGCCAAATTGAAATTAATATGTGGCTTGATGTATTCATTCTTTTGCCTTTAATCATTTTAGGAATTAATCGCTTATTAGGTCAGCAAAAATTCATCCTTTATTACCTAAGTTTAACGATTCTCTTTATCCAAAACTATTATTTTGGATACATGGTTGTTATCTTTTTAATTCTTTATTTCCTTGTTCAATTAACTAAAGAATTTAAATGGAAAGTCATTCTACGAAAATTTATTGACTTTACAGTTGTATCAATCTCTGCTGGTCTCTCTAGCTGCATCATGCTGTTACCAACTTACTTAGACCTATCTACACACGGTGAGGAATTTTCTAAGTTTACAGAGTTGTTTACAGATGCGTCATGGTTCTTTGATTTATTTGCTAAGAATTTTGTTGGCTCTTACGACACAACAAAATTTGGTTCTATTCCGATGATTTACGTGGGAATTTTCCCATTAATATTAGCTATTATTTTCTTTACGATTAAATCAATCAGGTGGCAAACTCGTTTAGCTTATGGCATAATGCTTGCTCTCATTGTCGCTAGTTTTTATCTTGAACCATTAGATCTTATCTGGCAAGGTATGCATTCACCAAATATGTTTCTTCACCGCTATTCTTGGACATTCTCTATTCTTATCATCCTATTAGCAGCTGAAACATTATCTCGTTTAAAAGAATTAACACTCAAGCAATATCTTATTGGGATTATTCCCTTGGCTCTTGGATTTATTGTTACAGCGTTGTTCCAAAGTCATTATGACTTTTTAGAACCTTCGCAAGTCATTATCACCTTTGCTTTCTTAGCTGCTTATGCTATTATACTCATCAGTTATGTAAATAAGTATCTATCATTTAAACTCTTTGTCAGCTTTACACTTATCTTTACAATTTTTGAAATATCATTAAATACTTATTATCAAATTGCAGCCCTTGATAGCGAGTGGGTCTTTCCTTCTCGACAAAGCTATAATCGTAACTTGACAGACATTGACAAACTTGTCAACGAAACACAAGAACTGAATACTACTTTCTATCGTACCGAAGAATTGTTACCTCAAACTGGCAATGACAGTATGAAATATAATTACAATGGTATCTCTCAATTTTCATCTATCCGAAACACGACCTCTAGTAGCACATTAGACCGGCTTGGCTTTAAATCAACAGGGACTAATCTCAACCTTCGCTACCAAAATAATACCTTGCTGATGGATAGTTTATTTGCTGTGAAGTATAATCTTTCTGAAACTAGTGTTGATAAATTTGGTTTCAATTATGTTGACGGTTCTGGCAATGTATCACTTTATGAAAATCAATATGCTAGTCAGCTAGCTATTTTAACGAATGGTATTTACAAGGATATTGACTTTGGTGTCAACACGCTTGACAACCAAACTAATTTTATCAATAACTTGACAGGATTATCTGAGAAATACTTCACACGTTTAGCTTCTCAACTAACCGGTGGTGCTAATTTGCTTAATAACCGAGTCACCACTACAAATGATGGTCAGTTGACAACAAGTGCTACTTATCAAGTCACTGTCACTGCTAATACTCAACTTTATGTAAGTGTCCCTAACATTACTTTCTCTAATGATAATAGTGAATCTGTGCAAATTACAGTTAATGGAAAAACGACAGAATACACAACCGATAATGCTTACAGCTTCTTTGACCTTGGTTACTTTGAAGAAGGACAAACGCTTGACATCACATTTACTTTCCCTGAAAATAGTCAAGTTTCCTTCAATCAACCTAATTTTTATGCTTTAGATTTAACAAGTTATCAAAAAGCTATGGCGATTATTGACAATCCAGAGGTTACCGTTACAACTGATAAAAATACCGTTACTGCTACTTATAAAGCAGACGAAGATAGTTCACTATTCTTCACCATTCCATATGATAAAGGATGGACAGCTACACAAAACGGGGAAAAACTTAAGGTTTCAAAAGCGCAAGATGGTTTTATGAAAGTTGATGTAAAAGCTGGTGAAGGTAAAGTAACGTTAACTTACATCCCAAATGGTTTTAAAGAAGGAGCTTATCTATCCATATTAGGCATCATCCTTTTCCTTGCTTACATAATTGCACGAAGAAAGTATCATTTAAGGATAAAAGCAGGCTAAAACTTAGCCTGCTTTATTTTTAGGTATTAAAAAATTCCTAAGTAACTTAGGAAGGTGTCTTATCACTCCGGCAGTAGGACTCGAACCTACGACATCATGATTAACAGTCATGCGCTACTACCAACTGAGCTATGCCGGATAAAGAAAAAAACTGCTAGGCAGTAGTTTATAGTCCGTACGGGATTCGAACCCGTGTTACCGCCGTGAAAAGGCGGTGTCTTAACCCCTTGACCAACGGACCAGAAGCTTTAAGGATTTCTCCTTAACACTCATACTATTATATCAGATATTTTTTCTTTGTCTATAGTTTTTTTAAATTTTTTACGTTTTTTACAAAAATTATCGGTCCCGCATTGTAAAATGAGGTACAACAAAAAAGACATACATATTCGTCTTATATACTAAAGTCGGTAAACAAAGTATAAAGAAAAAATGAAAATGTCCACTAACTACTCTACTAAAAAACAGCCCTATCACCACCTTTCTGAAGTAGAACGTGGGAAAATGAAAAGCTATCTCTCTCAGAAGGTTAAAACCAGCTGAAATTGCGAGAATTTTGGATAGACATCTCTCCACCATCTCTCGTGAACTCAAACGTGGGACTGTCAAACCGGTCAATGGAAAGAAAATTTACTATGAAGAGTATTTCGCAGAAACCGCTCAAATTCGGTGCTCTGAAGGCAGGAAAGGGAGTTATTAGTCTGAAGCTTGAGAAAGTATCAGAAACTTTCTTATTGTCATTTACTAAAACGATGAAGGCTAAATTTAGAATCCATTACTCAATCCATTAATAACAGATTAAGAAGAATACACAACTATCAATCTGCTAAAAAACGATTTGAACTAGCTCAAACAGCATAAGAACTATTAACTTACTCAGATGAATGCTTTGTTGCACTTAACTTGACAAGTGGGAGAAAAATGATTAGTCAAAATTCACAATATTTCTCACTTACTTTCTAATCATGATTTATTTTTATGAATTGATTTTTAGTTGACAGCATAGTCAATATTTTGATAAAATGATTAAGTTGGTATGGTCTCATAGCTCAGCTGGATAGAGCATTCGCCTTCTAAGCGAACGGTCGCAGGTTCGAATCCTGCTGGGATCAAATCTCAAGTCGGCTCAAAGCCGACTTTTTTATTTTTGACAAATGTTTCACATGAAACAAAGTAGCCAAAAAAGAATAGTAGGAAGAAATGACAAATTAACTTCCTTACTATTCTTTTATTACTTCACTACAAGAATTACTTGTGATAAGGGCTTCCTTGTTGAATCATAAAAGCACGATAAATTTGTTCTGATAGAACTAAACGCATTAATTGATGAGGTAAAGTTAATAAACCAAAACTCAATCGCAAATTGGCACGTTTTTTGACTTTATCCGCTAAACCAAGACTTCCTCCAATCACAAAAACAATATCAGAATAGCCTCTTAATGTCGCATCAGCAATGACTTTACTAAAAGCTGCAGAAGATAGTTGTTTTCCCTCGATGGCTAGGACAATAACATAATCACGCTCTGAAATCTTTGCTAAGATGCGTTCTCCCTCTTTTTCCATAATTTGCTGATTTTGTGCAGCGCTAGCATTATCTGGTGTTTTTTCGTCTGCTAACTCGACAATTTCAAATTTTGCAAAACGACTCATGCGTTTACCATATTCGGCAATACCATCTTTTAAATATTTTTCTTTTAATTTTCCAATAGCGATAATTTTTACTTTCATAGCTCCATTTTACCACATATTCACAAGCTTTTCACACATTATCCACATGTTCATAAATCATCAATATGGCTTTTAGTAGCTTTGAATCAAGATTTTTTCACATTTTCAAAAAGTTTTCCACAGGTTGTGGATTACTTTTCTTTTTTTTACTTTTAAGGTATAATTAAGTCAATTTTTATATGCTATCCAAGAAAAATGGGAGGTAGAGACGTGAAAAAAATAAAATTACCAAAATTACCCAAGTTACCAAAATTTAATTACAAAAATTGGTTAAAACCATTGGGTGTCATTTTAGTCGGCTTTATAGCTGGTATCGCAGGTACAATACTCGTCCTAAACATGGCAGGTATTTCAATCACTAACGTCAGTGGTTCAAGTACAAAAACAACAACAAGTAGCGTAAGCTATTCTAACTCTAACGATACAACAAAAGCTGTGGAAAAAGTTCAAGACGCGGTTGTATCTGTTATTAACTACAAATCAGACTCGTCATCTTCTGCAAGTGACCTCTACAATCAAATGTTTGGCAATGACTCAGACAGTAGTAGCAATTCAAGCTCTACAGATGATTTGACTGTTTACAGTGAGGGGTCTGGGGTTATTTACAAAAAAGATGGTGATTCTGCCTATGTCGTCACTAACAATCACGTTATTGATGGTGCCGAACAAATTGAAATTATGCTTGCTAATGGAACAAAAGTTGTTGGTGAGCTAGTCGGAGCAGATACTTATTCAGATATTGCTGTTGTTAAAATTTCTTCTGACAATGTATCTACAGTTGCTGAATTTGCCGATTCTGATAAATTGACTGTCGGTGAAACTGCTATCGCTATTGGTAGCCCACTTGGTACTGAATATGCTAACTCTGTAACACAAGGTATTGTCTCAAGTCTTAGCCGTACAGTAACCATGACAAATGATGATGGTGAAACTATCTCAACAAATGCTATCCAAACAGATGCAGCAATTAACCCAGGTAACTCTGGTGGTGCTTTAATTAACATTGAAGGACAAGTTATCGGTATCAATTCAAGTAAGATTTCATCTACATCAAGTTCTGGTGAATCTGTCGAAGGTATGGGATTTGCCATTCCATCTAACGATGTTGTATCCATTATTAACCAATTGGAAGAAAATGGGCAAGTTATCCGCCCAGCACTTGGTATTTCAATGATAAACTTGAGCGACCTTTCAACTAATGCAATTGCTCAACTTAACATTCCAACAAGTGTAACAAGCGGTGTCGTTGTTGCCGCTGTTCAATCTGGTATGCCTGCTGAAGGTAATCTCGAACAGTACGATGTCATCACAGCTATTGACGACAAAGAAGTAACATCTACTTCAGATCTTCAAAGTATTCTTTATACTCATTCTGTTGGTGACTCTGTCAAAGTAACCTTCTACCGTGGAACTGATAAGAAAACAGCTACAATTGAATTAACTAAGACAACGCAAGATTTATCTTCCTCAAACTAATAACTAATAAAAATGAAGCTGAGCATTCCTCAGCCTCATTTTTTAAGGATAAAAGACCTATGCCTGAAACACTCACATTAATCAAAATTGAAAATATCTCACCTAATCCCTACCAACCCCGTTTAGAATTTAAACAAGAAGAGCTGGAAGAATTAGCACGTTCTATTAAAGCTAATGGGCTTATTCAGCCGATTATCGTCCGAGAATCAACTGTCTTTGGTTATGAGCTTATTGCTGGTGAAAGACGTCTAAGAGCCTCAAAAATAGCAGGTTTAACCGAAATTCCTGCCATCATAAAAAATATCTCCAATCAGGAGAGCATGCAGCTGGCTATCGTCGAAAATCTGCAACGTTCTGATTTAAATCCAATCGAAGAAGCAAAAGCTTACCAGCAACTTCTGGAAAAAAATCAAATGACTCATGAAGAATTAGCACAGTTTATGGGAAAATCTCGCCCTTACATTACCAATTGCCTCAGATTACTTAATCTTCCTAGAAGTCTCTCTGATGCCGTTGAAAAAGGTGACCTGTCTCAAGGGCACGCGCGTGTCCTTTTAACCCTTAAAAACGCGGGAGAACAAGAAAAGTGGTATCAAAAAATTCTAACAGAAGACCTTAGTGTTAGAAAACTTGAACGTTTACTAAAACCTGCTAAACAGAAAAAAAATCGTTCTAAAAAGGAAGATATTTTTATTAGAAATCAAGAAGAAGAATTGGCTAAACAGTTAGGACTTCCTGTTAAAATTACTATCTCTAAAACCGGCACAAAAGGAGATGTGAGTTTATATTTTCAGTCTGAAGAAGACTTAAACAGAATTATCAACAAGCTAAAATAACTTGTTGATTTCTTTTTTTATTTTTCACAGTTTTCCACAGCAACTACAGTTGAGTATCCCCAGTTTTATCACTCTTTCTTTGTTTTCCACAACCTGTGGAAAACTTTCGTGAACAGTGTGGATTTTTTATTTCCACCATTGTGGAAAACTTTTATTTTTTATGTTAGAATGAGTATTGAATTATCCACAAAAAGGAAACTACT